>DASTHV010000001.1:0-2973 GCA_035718045.1 Saccharimonadales bacterium (SeqCode)
CTTTTGTCACGGTGTAATTTTTGAACCGGTTCGACCCCTCCGCGAGTAGTTTATAGATCATAAGTTGTTGGCGAAACTTGTGAAGCTTGATAACGCTGCCTTGCCAACGTTTATATGATTGGCCGGTTTTGTAATCGACCACTGTTATAGTGCGGCTTTTCTGATTAATGATTAAACGGTCAATCTTGCCGCTTAGGTGCGCGTCGTCGCAGAAAACGCCTTCGTTCTGAAAATCATATTCATACTTGTCGGACGGATTAAGGCCTTGTCCGCTTTGAGTTAACCATTCATGCAGCGCCAATTGACCGCGTTGCAGCAGACTAGCGTAATCTTCGGCCAGTAAATCAGCGCCGCCTAATTGAGCCGCCAGTATTTCGCGTAGCCGCGCCTCGGCTGGCAGGCTGCCCTCACGGCTAAGGATACTACCTGCCCAGCGCAGGCTGTTGTGCATAGCCGTGCCGTAAACCGCGGTGCGATTGGGGGCGCTAGGAAAACCTAAGATGCACTCCATGAAAAAAGATTCCGGGCCGGCATTTTGGATATCTAAAAAATGGTTAAGATGAGTGGCGCTGAGCTGATATTTCTGCAGCTGCGGCGCGAGGATTGTTCGTAGCGGCGGTTTGAAGGGCGGCCGGTGCCGATCGGTCCAATAGTTCTGAACTGTTTGCAGGCTTAAACTATCCGTATCATCTTCAATAACTTCACTGAAGGGCTGCGGCAGGGTTTGGCTGATTAGCTTTCCGGCTTCATCCTGGGCGATATCCAGATATTTTAAGCGGTTCATCGGCTTGCCGGCTAGGGTATTCAGGTAACTTGTGAAGTACAGCTGGCTGCGGGCCCGCGTGACCGCCACGTATAGCAGCCTCAGCCGCTCGTCTTCACTAGCGCCTTGATATCTTATATACGTTAAGTTGGCCGGCAAGCTCAGCCGGTATCCTTGATTGCGGCTAGAGCTGCCCCAGACTTCATCCACGGCGGCGGCTATAAAGACTACCCTAAACTCCCTGCCCTTGGCACCGTAAGCCGTCAGTAAGTTCACAGCCTCGGAATCCTCGTGATATGGGCTGGTATTTAAGATGTTCAGACCGGCCGAGCGGTGGCCTTCGATGAATTCCACAAAATCTCTTAGCCCCAGCGGCGCAGCGCTGCCACGACGCCACTCCCTTAAACTATTTCTCAAGACGTTGAGATCACTAATTAAATCCGTATAAGACCGTGGGTCCGCCTTGAGCTGAGGGTGGCCGAAGTAATATTCAAACAGCGGGCTAATCAGTGGCAGACTGATTTTTTCAGGAGTCTGATGACCGATTAAGCTATCCAGCTGTTCTTCCAGGGTAGAGGTAGACAAGACTCCTTTTATACTCAGGAAAAAGCTGGCGATATCGGCCAGCGCTGAGTCGTTCAATAGCGCGCCGGTCCATGGTTCTCGGGTTGATTTGGTATGCCAGGAGATTTTCCAAATCTTGTCTACGGGCACTTGCCAAAAATCGTAGCTTAAGACCTCTGGCCACAGCGAGTTGGCTAGCGGTTCGTTGCCATCGTGCAGGGCGATGATCAGCCGGCTCATTTGCTCCAGCTGCCTGACTAGCGGCTCGTCAAGGATGTTCTCGCGCCGCTCATAACGGACCGGCAGTTTGTGTTGCGCCAGATAAGGCAGCAAGGGCAGCAAAAAACGGTGCTTGGGGGCCAAAATGGCGATCTCAGAGGCGCGGATGCCGTTTTTTATAAATTTGTTGACTTCATCGGCTATCCATTGGTTATGAGCGGCGTCGCTTTTAAATTCGCGGGCCTCGATCCGTTGCGGCTTTGGTAGTTGAGTATTTTTAGCGATCAGTGTTTTTTCGACGCCTTCAAAGTTCTGGTGCAACCTATCACTGATCTGAGAAGCGATGTTAGCGCCGACATCCAAAAGCGGCTGGTAGGCCCGGTAGTTGTCTTCAAGGCTGATTACTTTAACTTTATCGTAGTGCCTGACAAAACCGGCCATATTAGCGTGATTGGCGCCCTGAAAGGCAAAAATGGCTTGATCGTCATCGCCCACCGCCAATATATTTGGCCGTCCTTCGTGTACCGGATGGTCGGTAAGCAGCTGGACCAGCCGGAATTGGGCCGGGTTAGTGTCTTGGAATTCATCCAGCATAATAAACTGATATTGCTCGGCCACGCTGTATTTAAGTTCCAGATTATTACTAAGAGCGTCGATTACGCGAAGAATCATATCGGAATAGTCATAAAGGTGCTCTTGTTTGAGTCTGCGTTGGTATTTGCGGTAAATTTCCGCTGCCGCTGCCAGTCTCTCGTTTTGTCGCCGGCCGTCAAAAATAAAGTTGCCGTCCGCATCTTTAGCTAACCAGACATTTTTCCAGCGGCTGAGTTCGGTAGTTTTGCCATCGTTAGCATCAAAGTAATTGAGGGCGTCTAAAAGTTGCTGGTGAGCGCATTCGGCGAGCGTTTGGACATTATCCGGCAGCTTGGGGCTTTTTGTATTCTCAAGCAGCCGCGCCAAATCCCTGAATATCGGCACGCTTTTTTTAGATACCCGCTCCAGCCGGGCTAACGATTCCTTCGCCTGAAGAGTCGATGAACCGATGAATTTAAGGTTTGCGCTAGCGACTGCCGCGATATCCTCAGGTAGCAACAAAGCTTCTTTAGCGTCTTTTATAAAGCTTTTGATATCGTTGATGTAGTTGTCGGCATACTTGAGCTGGTTGCCGTATGGCAACCGCGAAATTATATTGCGCAGCATTATGTCAGCCCCTAAATCATCGACTAGCTCTAGTTGGATATCTTCGAAATATTCCGGATACCGCCGCAAAATATCGCCACCGAAAGCATGATAGGTGTTCAGATTGACGTCATAAGCTGTCCGCCCTAACAGAGTACTTAAGCGGTCTCTCATTGCTTGAATGCCGGCTTCAGTAAAAGTTAAACACAGAATTGACTCCGGCAGAGTATCGGTCTGCTGTAAAATAT
>DASTHV010000002.1:0-18063 GCA_035718045.1 Saccharimonadales bacterium (SeqCode)
CGCGATACGTAGTTGATTGGTGAGGCGCTATTCCAAAAAGCCGTATTTTCAGCCGGAATCCCATACAGGGAAAAAACTTGGCGGCGAATCTTCAAAGCTTCCAGATTATTTTCATCGGATGGCGGAATATAAGTTAAGTACATTTTGGTTAAGCTGTCCGCTGGCGTCGAAAGCAAAATAACGTTTTTGATATCAGGCGATAAAACAGCCGCTCGCAAGGCAATGTACGCTCCCAAGCTATGCCCCCAGATATTTATCCGGCTTTTATTGATGAGCTTGGTCTGTTTTAAAGCCGATACCAAGCTCAGGACATCGGTGTTGTAAGCCATGGAATAATAGGCTCCTTCCGGATGTCCTTCTTTGGCCGATAGACCTTGGCCTCGAAAATCGGGTTTAACGACTACAAAACCGTGCTGGGCATAAAATCGCATATCCGCCAGATACCCTTTAGTTGTTTCGTACTCGGACGGATTTAAATAGCCGTGGCAGAGGATAATGACCGGATATCCTTGTGCGGGACGGCTGGTCGCCGGTGTCATCATTAACCCGTACTCAGTCAGCTGGGACACTGATACGCCGAAACTGACAATTTGTTCTTTGATTCCATCAGCATCGTCTATATCCTTAATAGTTCTTAGTGGAGCCGAAGGATATGTTGCTTTAGCGGCCAGCTTTAAGTCCAAGCTGCTAGCCAGGTACTCTCCACGGTAAGTTTGGTTTTGATTAAGCGTTCCAATTGCCCGAGCCTCATGATATTTCGTGAAATACCAACCTCCGGCTAGTAAGCCGACCAGGACCACGAATCCGGCTAGTACGAACGATTTGTAGTAGCCGGGCAGACGAACTGCATTTTTTGGATGATTATACTTTTTCATGGCTTTTTACAATTTTAGCTGGTAGCTCTGAGCCGGATAATTAGGAAAGGCCGGCTCGCCGAAAAATTGTTCCAGCGTTTGACCGCTTTTATTAATTTGAGCCGCTAAATCTTTACCCACGAACCGCACATGCCATGGCTCATACTCCTAACCGGTCAGGCTGTCGTCGCCTTTCGGATAGCGGATTATGAAACCGAACTTGTAGGCATTGGCCGCCAGCCATTGGCCTTCGGGCGTAGCCGCGAAGCATTGATCAACGTCGCATTTACCGGTTGTCGGCTCGAGGTCGGCGGCTAGGCCGGTTTGGTGTTCGCTATATCCGGGACGCGCGCTATAGGTATCGGCAGCGGCGGCCCCGGAGGATTTTACATAGGAGCCGTATAGGCTAATTTGCTCATTGTACGAGCGGTAGCCACTCGAAAGCATTAGCCCGATACTATCGAATTTGGCGGCGGCAGTCATTTGCTCTAATGCCGTAGCGGCCTCAGACCTAAGGTGCATTTCCTGAGATGCCGGTCCCAGCCGCAACGGCACATTTGGCACAACTAAGTCGGCTGGTGCATAGCTAGACGGCAATTGGCGCCCTTTATTCACGATTACCCACAAGCTTGACGCTTCATCAACTGGGTATTGGTGCTTGTTGAAGCTCGCCGGTGAAGCCGTGCCGCCGGTCCGGCCGGCAGAAGTATTACCTGGCGCATTGACTCCGCCGGGCCACGCATAAAAGACGATAATTACCAGAAACAACGCAATTAACAGGCTATAAATGGTTTTTTTCTTTTTAGCAAAGCGCATCATTAGATATTGTACACGCCGCGGTGGTAGACTATAAACATAATGGGTGTTCAAGACAAAAACCTAAAAAGCCGCCGGACGCTAGAGGACAATTTGCCGTGGCTGTTACTGATCGGGGGAGTTATAGTTATGATTGCTTCGTTTATGCTGTCGGTTGAGGTGTTTGATCGCTTAAAGGATCCAAGCTATGTGCCGGTCTGCAACCTTAATCCAATCCTAAGTTGCACTAACGTAGCGGACAGCAACCAAGCCCATGCCTTTGCCGTGCCGAATTATTTCTTAGGTATTGCCGGTTACGCTATCATCGCCACAGTCGGCGCGGCTATGTTAGCCGGCGCTAAATTTAAGAAATGGTTTTGGCAATTAGTAGAAGTTGGTGTGCTATTCGCTTTCGGATTTATGACGTGGTTGCAGTTTCAGACGCTCTATCGGATCGGTGCACTATGCCTATTCTGCATGATTCTGTGGGCCGGCACCGGACCGATTTTCTGGTATACCAGTCTTTACAATCTGCGCCGTGGTAACGTGCCTACGCCACGTAGACTCCGCGGAGCAGTAAACTTCATGAGCCGACATCACGGCGACATCCTGCTACTTTGGTTTTTGTTGATTATCGCCTTAATCCTTAAGCGTTTCTGGTACTACTGGAGCACTCTGTAGCTTAGGCAATTTTCGCAATAGTTTATGAGCCCAAGCCATCAAGTACGGCGTAAGTTTATAGCCAGCCACCGCGTAAACTATCCCGGCCATGACATCAAAAGCATAATGCTCGCCCTCGTAAACAGTTCCCACAAAAATTAAAATTGGATAAATAGCCGCCACGGCCGCCCAGCGCCGGCCATATAATTTATAGGTAAATATAAATAGAATCGTAGCCCAAGCCGCATGCAAAGAGGGAATAGCGGCTACGGCGTTAGGGCTGATGTGATTGTAAAAGGATGGAAAGTTATGAAGCCCCAGACCGGCCCAGACGTCGCTAGATATACGGGTAATCGGCTGGATGTAGTGGTTTTGACTGGCCAGCCAAGGCGGCGCGGACGGCATAAAAAAGAAGGTTAAAAAACCGGCAAAGGCTACTACAAGATAGGTATTGACTACTTGCCAGTAGCGCTTTTCTCGAGTTTTCCAGACTATAATCGCCAACCCCAAAGGCAAAACGAAGTGCAGCAGATAAGGCAGGTAAAGCGCGTAATCATACCAGCTGGTGTGCCCCTTCCATAGCCACTTTTGCAAATAGACGGTTGGCAGGTTGCCAAACAATAGCGTATCGGCGTGCGGCGCTAACATATATTGGACGTGAGTATTCAATCTATCGGCCACGCTCCGGAAAGATTCGTAGGCTAATATGACTGCCACAAACGGAAATAACCGTCTAATCAGCTCCCAGGCTTGCCCGTAAGCCATAAAAACGAAGATCAAAAAGATAAATAGCTTATCCGGCGTCGGAAAACTTGGTTCTCGCAGAAATATAACCAAGCAGATAACCGCGCCGGTGAGCCCTAGGTAACGTAAGAGTTTTTGTGGCGAGCTGAACACAAGCCTATTTTACCACCGCGGTAATCTCAGATAGATTTCAGCTTTTATAAAGTAAAATATATCTGATGAGAATTTTAGTAATAGAAGACGAACATAAGATTGCCAATGCTATCAAACAAGGCCTCGCCCAAGAGAAATTCGCCGTAGACGTGGAATACGATGCCGACGGCGGCTTGGGAGCGGCGCTTCATGAAACCTATGACGCCATGATAATCGATCGGATGCTTCCGGGCTCGATGGAGGGAATCGACATCTGCCGTCAAGTCCGACAGGCTGGCATTCATACTCCGATTCTATTGCTCACCGCCCGCGATCAGATTCGCGACAGAGTATATGGCCTAAACGCCGGTGCGGACGACTACCTAGTCAAACCCTTTTCATTTGAAGAATTACTAGCTCGGGTCCGGGCTTTGATGCGCCGACCCCAACAAACCCAAAGCAATCTACTCCAAGTAGACGATCTTACCCTTGATACCGTTTCTTACGAAGTACAACGCGGCGGACGAGCCATAGACTTAAGCGCCAAGGAATTCGCCCTGCTGGAATACATGATGCGCAACGCGGGTCGGGTACTATCCAAAGACAATATCATTTCCCATGTCTGGGATTTTGACGCCGACGTGCTGCCTAATACAGTGGAGGTCTACGTCGGCTATCTTCGGAGCAAAATTGATAAGCCCTTCGGTCACGCGCTGTTGCATACTCAGCGGGGATTTGGATATATCTTAGGAGGCAAGACCTAGCCCATGTTTCACTCGGCTGCTTTAAAATTGACAGTTTGGTACTTGGCCATAATTATGGTCATCAGCTTGACTTTCAGCGTATCTTTATATCAAGTATCCAGCGAGGATCTGGGGCGCAATGTCAATCGCCAATTAACGTATTTCAATAATTTTCTAGGGCCGCAAGATCTTAACAATTATTCAAATCTGCGGCTGCGACAGCTGAATAATGACCTAAAGCATCTGCGAGCTAATCTATTCTTGTTCAATGCCTTTGTACTGATTGGCGGCGGCGCGGCTAGTTATTGGCTAGCCCGGCGCACTCTTAGGCCCATAGAGTCCGCTCTGGCGGCCCAAAGCCGGTTCGCCGCCGACGCCAGCCATGAACTGCGAACCCCACTGACAGCTATGCAGACCGAGAACGAAGTCGCCCTTAGAAGCAACAATTTGACCAAAAAACAGGCGACTGAGCTGCTCAAGAGCAACTTAGAGGAAGTCGGCAAGCTCAAATCCTTATCCGAGGGCCTGCTGCGGCTGGCCGGCTCCAATCAAACCGACAATTTAAACGACAGCGTCCCGCTCAAAGACGTCGTCTCTAAGGCCATGCAACGTTTCAGCAAAACGGCTGCGGCCAAGCACATTTCGATCGATAACAAGGCCCGTAATTTCAATGTCCGAGGCGATGCCGACAGCCTGACGGAACTAATCTCAATATTTATCGATAATGCGATAAAATACAGCCCCAGTCGCTCGACCGTGATTTTAAAATCATGGAGCCGCGACAAAACGATCAGCCTCAGTATAGCCGACAACGGGCAGGGGATTGCCGCCACCGAGCTGCCATACGTTTTCGACAGATTTTATCGTACTGACAATTCACGGACTAAGAACCAAGCTGAGGGCTACGGTCTTGGCCTAGCCATCGCCCAAAAGATTACCGAGGCCCACCACGGGCATATAGAAGTTTCCAGCTTGCCGGGCAAAGGCTCGACTTTTATCGTCCATCTGCCGGCTGCATGATAAGTTTATATTATGGTCAAAAAACGAAAATCCAAGCCTAATCCGGACATTCAGACCGGCCGCGCTCTGCCGCAGAATATCCGAGTCAGCTCCTATTCGCCCAGAAAGGCCGTCAGGCATCCCGACGACCTAACCATTAATCGGGACGATGAGACGTATGCCGAGCCGCGACGAAAGCCCAGGTGGCGCAAAGTCACTACTCGAACGATCTTGCTGATATTTCTACTGGCGCTGGCCGCCATACTGACCATCGGCATTTGGGACGCCAGGAATATTTCCAGCGCCAGTCAAAAAATGTTCGGCTCGGGCAATCTGCTAGCCTTAGTGAACTCGAATGGTCTTAAAACAGCTGATGACGGTCGAGTCAATGTCCTGGTTGCCGGCTATTCGGTCGATGACCCGGGCCACCAGGGCGCCGATTTGACCGATTCAATATTGCTGCTCAGCATGAATCCATCCAATCACACCGGTTATATGTTAAGTATCCCGCGAGATTTATATGTAAAGATTCCAGGATTTGGACACGCCAAAATAAATGAGGCCTACAAAGACGGTGGCATGTCCTTACTTGAGCAGGTCGTAGAAAGTGATTTTGATACCCAAATCAACTACTATGCGTTGGTCGACTATTCGGCGGTTCGCGATGTGGTCAACGCCCTAGGCGGCGTAAATGTGACAATCAGCAGCCCTGATGGCCGTTTATACGATCCAAATAAAGATTGGACTACCGGCGAGCCCCTAGTCGATTTAAACAACGGCCCACATCATCTTAATGGCCAACAGGCCTTGGATTTAACGAGGGCCCGCGGCGATTCATCGCCATATGGCTACTCTGTCGGTTTTGAGCAGTCCGATTTTCAGCGTACCGCCGATCAACGGCTGGTCTTTACCTCTATTAAGAATAAGCTGAACTGGAAGCTGATCCTAAATCCAAAAAAGAACAGTCAGATACTTAATGCCGTAGCTGACAATGTCAAAACCAATGTAACTATCGGCGAAGCCAGACCATTATTCTCGCTATTCAATAATATTCCCAGCAGCCAGCTAAAATCATTAAGCCTGCGGGACATAAACGGCAAGACCTACGTAGAAGATACTTATTACGAAGGTTCAACGCAATCGCCAGCCGCCGGAATCAATGATTTTTCTGAGATTAACTCAGCCCTGCAGCAGTTTAACGAATAAAACGCCGGTGTTTCAGACTCATCGCTTTAATGAGCGAGTTCATAGTTCTGGTAAAGCCCGGCAGACCACCGCGGTAAACAATGTAGCGGTCTTCCCAGCGGGGCTCATATTTAGCCTTAAACCTAGCTAGTCCCTGAAACGAATAAAACCGCTCGGCATTTTCTGAGACAAAACGTAACACCGAATCAACGACCGAATGGTCTTGGTGACTCGCCGGTTTTAAGCCAGTCAGCGGTGCCAGGCCCATATTCAAGGTTTCGATACCTTCGGCGCCTAGCTGTTTGATAAAATTAATCATTAAGTAGTCGTTAATGTTGCCAGGAGCGTCAGACGAATGACGCAAAAAATCATAAGTAGCCTCATCGGCTTTGGGGCTGGGGATGCGGTTTAAGAAGGCTTTTACCTGACCGGCTGGGTCACGGACCACCACTAAATCACATAGTTGTAGATATTCTTCGTTAAAATAGCCCATCATCATGCCGCGCTCGCCACGGCCTGGCCGGCTTAGCCAGGCTTTTGATATTATTCTAAGCTCATTTATCAACTGGCGGCTGTGTGGCGGGCTCAGTGGCTCACAGCTATATTTTTGCTTACTGAATTTATTTTGGATATGACGAAAATATTTATTACTCGCCACCGCAGAGTTGAAGTGTGAGATGTCAACCAGTGCTTCACGACCAATCGTCTGAGCATCGAATCCGAATCTCTTATACAGCGCTAGATTTGCTCTGTCGGTATGTATAAAAGCGGCAGCCCAGTCATTCAAGCGGCAATATTCCAGATAGGATTCCAGGATGCGGCGTATCGACTGCTGGGGCCCGCACGGATCACCGATACTCAAGGCTACGCCGCCGGCGACCCGGTAAGCAACCACTGCTGAGCCGCCCGAGTTTAAATAATAATTCTTATCGCGAGGCCAGAGCTTAAAAAAGTCTTCGCAAGACTTGGAATGTTTATAAACGATCCGTTTGGCGAGTTCATAGTCCTGCCGGCGGTGACTTAAACGGAACCGGACTGGCGCAAAGAAGGATATGGCGACATAAATGGCGGAGGTTAGGCCAACCGCCGCCAATGAATCGCTAAACAGTCTGGCCCGCCTAGAATAGGCAACGAGTTGTTGGGAGCTGTTTAAACCAAACTGGTCAATTGTGTGATAGATAGCCGCCGGCACAGAGATTTCTCGATGATAATCATGTTCATCCAGTAGCGAAAAACCCACCACGCCGTAAACCAGTGCCACTGCCAGGATTAGGATTGATCGACGAAGGGCGATGGCGAAGCTGCGTGGCTCGCTCCTGACGATATAAAGGCGATGATAGGCTATCAGAAGCGCCATAGTGGCAACCGGTATAACTAAGTTAAGCGCCGCCAGGACAAAGCCGTGACCGTGATGAAAATCAATCACCAAATGGCGCAGATTTCTGGCAATTAAAAAAGTATATACGCCGATTGATATCATCCAGGCATTATTTTTGCCGCGGCGCAACATCGTGGCCAGATAAATTAAGCTAAGGCCGGCGATGACCGTTAAATGAGCATCGATTAAAATCAGCCTGACATTGTGCCGCTGCACCATTGTCCATAACGCGCTGTCAAGCGTTAAAAGGCCGGTTAGGCCAACCAGCACAGCCACCAGGGTTAAGATGTTAGCCGATCGATTTCTCATGAATATAGCTGGTGCTATTATACGGTTTATGAAAACCTTACGCGGTTATTTGCCTTGGATAATTCCGCCGCTCAGCGTTCTGGCCGGGCTTTGCTTTAATAATTGGGTATTAGGCTTATTTTTAAACCCCTCACTTTATCAACACAATGGCTCGGTCAGCGAATTCAGCGCTGTGAGTCAGCCGGACCATTGGATATTCCGTTCGCTGGATATATCGGCTGGCGTATTAATGGTTATACTTACTGCGGCGATCTTTTGGTTCGTTAAAAACCATATTTCCGGTAAAACAATGGCAGCTTTATTGGCAATTTTGGGCGTCTCTAACATTTTTGACGCCATTTTTACTTTGCCTTGCTCCGAAACGCTCAGTCAGCGGTGCGTCATTCCTGTCAATCTGTCGCTAACGCATTATCAGATGCCCGTTCATGGTTACAGCAGCATCATAATAGCTATCTGTTATTTGTTGGTACCCTTAGCCGGTTTGATCTATGCCAACCGGCGGAATCTGCGTTTTTTGCGGGCCGCCAGCTGGCTGGCTATTTTAGTCGCCATAGCCGATTTTGTATTAGCCAGCCTGCAATATATCAGCAGCCAGTCGTTCAGTGTCAGGACTTCGGGCTTCGGCCAGGAGGTTCACATGCTTGTCTTTGCGGCCTGGATTATCGTGCTAGGCTTTTGCGGAGCCTGGAACTCAGATGGTGCGATAATCGCAAATAAAACCAAGCAATCAGCAGAATAAGCGGCACGCCGATGCTACTGATAATCGCTGTGGCTAGAACGTAATTATGCCGGCCAAACGATTGCCAGTCGATATCTGAGGCCAATCCAAAATCGGCTGCCGCTACGATAACCGCTAAAAACGAATAGGCTAGGATCGAAACCCGGATTTTGAATAATAAACGAAGCGACAGAAGGGTTATTCCAATAAAACCAAGTGCTTCCAGCCATAGTGAAGTCCAGCCAGGCAAGCTGTTTGAGGTATGAGCGATGACCAGTGGCAGAACGCATCCTAAGACTAACATCCATATCAAAAAAAGACCTTCAGACAGTAAAAGATGAGTTTTAGCCTGTTTAAATGTGTCTATCCGGCTAACCATTACTTTTTTATCCTATTCTTAGCGACCGACCTGGTCAACCAGCTACAACCGCCCGCTCTGCTAAAATGCTGATTATGGATAGGAGCGAGCTCGCCAAACTATTGGGATTAGCCGAATTGGAACCTTACCTCCAGCAGGTTGATGGCTGCCTGGTTCAGACGGCCAGCTCCGCTGGAGAAGACTTAAGAGGCCCAATATTGCGCCTAACGCGGTCCGGTAAAAGACTGCGTCCGGTCTTATTAATCGCCGCCGCCCACATGGCAAAGCGGCCTTCTAGGCCTCACGTCACAGCAGCAGCGGCGGCCGTGGAGATGATACACCAGGCCAGTCTCATACATGACGATATCATCGATAAAGCGGTTAAGCGTAGGGGGGAGCCTACCATTAATGCCAAAGAGGGCATAGAGACGGCCTTGCTGGCGGGTGACTTCTTGATTGCCGCCGGCCTCCAAAAAGCCGGCGTAGCCGGGCCCGAAGCGGTTCGAATTCTATCGGATACCATTATGAATATGAGCCGCGGCCAAGCCGCCCAAGATGATAGCAAAACAGCTCCACTGTTTACGGCGGCCTGCCAGATCGGTGGTTTATGCGCGAACCTGCGTTCCTCAGAAATCGAATACCTAACGTTGTATGGCGAAAACTTCGGCCTGGCCTTTCAAATTATCGATGACATTAGAGACAATGATCGCCCACGCCAAGCCATCCCCGAGGCCCAAAAATATATCAAAAAAGCTATCAATGCCCTCGAACCGTTTGGAGTCAACCAGATTGCCCACGGCCTGACAGAAATCCCGCGGATTTATCTGAATTCAAGTCTAAAGCTCGGCGCCGACGCCTAAAAACTTAAGCGGTTAGGTCAAAGCTGTTATAGTAAGTGATAGATATGGGGCCGTCGTGGGTAAAAAATTAAAAATCCTATCATCTCTAATCCTCTTAGCGATTATAGTATTTCTGTCTGCCAGGTATTTCAGTTCCCACACGGTAGACGTCCTCCAGCCCAAGGGGGTGGTCGCTCAAAAGGAAAAGACCTTGATTATTATCGGCTTGCTGCTGGCCGTGATAGTGGTTGTGCCGGTTTATTTCTTGACGGTGGCGATTGCTTGGAAATACCGCGAGGGCAATAAGAAAGCTCACCGAAACCTGGACTGGGATCATAACAATAAGCTGGAACTGCTGTGGTGGGGAATTCCGATAGCCATCATTGCCGTTTTGTCGGTCATAACTTGGCAAAGCGCCCATAGTCTTGACCCGTTTAAGCCCATCCAAGCCAACGCCTATCTTAAACCGATGACAATCCAAGTAGTATCGCTTGACTGGAAGTGGCTGTTTATTTATCCCGATCAACGCATCGCCAGCGTCAATTTTGTAGAATTCCCGGTTAACCAGCCGGTAGATTTCCAAGTGACATCAGACACGGTCATGAATTCCTTTTGGATTCCTTCATTGGGCAGCCAAATATATTCAATGCCAGGCATGAGTACGCAGTTAAACATGATGGCTACAAGCGTGGGCAGTTACTATGGCTCTTCAGCTAATATCAGTGGCAGCGGTTTTTCCGGCATGAATTTTACCGCCATGGCTTCCTCCTTAAGCGATTTTTATGGTTGGGTGAGTCGGGCGCAGCAATCGCCTGAACAACTTACTCAATCGGCCTATCAGCGATTATCACAACCTAGCAAAAACGTTGCGCCTAAGCTTTTCAGCCTCCAAGACAATAACCTATACCAGTACGTCGTCAATAAATATATGCCGCCAAAAGGCGGTATGCCAATGGACGGGCACGGCGTATGATAATGGCCTCATTGCTTGGCAAGCTCAACCTTCAGGCCTTCCCACACGACCGGATAACCCAAGGCGGAGCGGCGACCGTGGTGCTGGGAATTATCGTCATTGCGATACTACTGACTTACTTTAAGCGATGGAAGTGGCTGTGGCGTGAATGGCTGACTACGACTGATCCGAAGAAAATCGGCATAATGTACATTCTGGTAGCTCTAGTCATGCTGCTGCGCGGTTTATCGGACGCCGTCATGATGCGGCTTCAGCAAGCCACATCAGTGGGCACCCACCATGGCATTTTAACTTCCGACACCTTTCAACAAGTCTTTTCAGCTCACGGAACTATTATGATTTTCTTTGTCGGCATGGGTTTGATGTTCGGCCTGATGAATTTGATCGTGCCCCTACAGATCGGCGCCCGTGACGTAGCCTTCCCATTTATGAATGCCTTGAGTTTCTGGCTGTTCACGGCCGGTATGATTTTAATTAACACGTCCTTAGTGATCGGTGAATTTTCGGCCGCCGGCTGGCTAGCTTATCCACCATTAAGCGAACTGAAGTTCAGCCCGGGGGTTGGGGTGGATTATTGGATTTGGAGTTTAGAGATCGCCGGTATCGGTAGCTTATTATCGGGAATTAACTTTGGAGTGACGATTCTACGCATGCGGGCGATTGGTATGAATTTAATGAAGATGCCGATGTTCGTCTGGAGCGTACTGGGGACCGTCTGCTTGATAATTTTCGCCTTTCCAATTTTGACAGTCACTCTAACGCTGTTGGCTCTGGATAGGACCTTAGGAATGCATTTCTTTACGGCTACCGGCGGGGGTAATCCGATGATGTACGTTAATTTGATTTGGGCCTGGGGCCATCCCGAGGTCTACATTCTGGTGATTCCGGCTTTTGGCGTCTACTCGGAAATCGTGGCTACCTTTTCGCGCAAGCCATTGTTCGGTTATCGTTCGATGGTATTGGCTATCTGGGGAATCGTTATCTTAAGCTTTACGGTATGGCTACACCATTTCTTTACGATGGGCGCCGGGGCAGACGTCAATGCCTTTTTCGGTATTATGACAATGTTAATCGCTATACCGACCGGTGTTAAAATCTTCAACTGGCTGTTTACGATGTACCGTGGCCGGATCAGCTTCACGGCGCCGATGGTGCTGTTCATGGGTTTTATTTTTCTATTTACAATGGGCGGCGTGGCCGGGGTATTATTAGCCGTCCCGCCAATTGATTTCCAGGTACACAACAGTCTCTTTCTGGTGGCTCACTTCCATACCATGATCATCTCGGGCGTCTTGTTTGGTTACCTAGCCGCAATTATGTACTGGTTTCCCAAGTTTTTCGGTTACAAACTGCACGATGGCATAGGCCGCTGGTCCGCCTACTGCTGGATAGTCGGTTTCGTGCTGGCTTTCGGCCCGCTTTACATCCTAGGGCTGATGGGAGCCACCCGCCGGCTCGATCATTACAGCGCTTCAATGGGCTGGCAACAATTATTTATCGTGGCTGCCGTTGGCGTAGCGATTATCTGCGTCGGCGTCGGATTGCAAATCTTGCAGTTCATCGTCAGTTTCTTTAAGAATCGACATATAGCTGCCGGTAGCGATCCGTGGGACGGTCGGACACTGGAATGGGCCACCCATACTCCGGTGCCGGTCTATAATTTCGCCAAAATCCCAACTGTCAGTAGCCGGGACGCTTTTTGGGCAATGAAACACAGGCGTAAGACTGAGTCTAAGCTCGAATACGAAGATATTACCTTACCCAAAAATACCCCCTACGCCATACTAATCGCAGCGTTCGCACTACTATTTGGCTTTGCTTTTATCTGGCATATCTGGTGGCTGGCGGCTCTAAGCTTAATCGGGACGGTTGCCGCCTTTATAATCCGCTCCTCAGATGAGGAACCAGAGCGGATCATTCCTGCCCAGCAAGTCCGCAAAATCGAAGAGTCCCTAGCCCGAAAGGAGCAGCCGGCATGAACCACGAATCCGCCGACAGTAAGACTATATTCGGTTTCTGGGTATATCTGATGACCGACTGTGTGCTGTTTGCCAGCCTGTTCGCCACATTCGCCGTGCTTAGAAATAGCTTCTTCGGCGGCCCGTCGGGCGAAAGCCTATTTAACTTGAACTTTGTTTTGGAAGAAACCCTGATATTGCTAACCAGTAGTTTTACAGCCGGCCTGGGAATTTTGGCGGCGCGCCAAGGTAATAAGCGTCGCACGCTGATACTTTTTGCGATTACTTTTCTGCTGGGTTTATCTTTCCTGGGCTTGGAACTATCTGAGTTCCACCGCTTGGCTGCCGAAGGTAATAGCTGGCGGCGCAGCGCTTTTTTGTCGGCCTTCTTTACGTTAGTTGGCACCCACGGCGCGCATATTACCGGCGGCTTAATCTGGATGGCCGTTATGATGCGTCAGGTTTGGCGCCGCGGCTTAACGGCTGCCTCGGTAAAACGGCTAACGATGCTGAGCATGTTTTGGCATTTCTTGGACATCATTTGGATATTTATTTTCACGATCGTCTATCTCTGGGGGGTAATCTAGCAATGGAAGAAAACAACCGTCAACCAGAAGCGGCAAGGGGCAGTTTATATACTTACTTAACTGGCTATATTTTAGCGTTGTTACTGACACTGTTAGGCTACCTTATGGTCCGACGACATGTTACATCCGGACACGTGGTTTTTTCACACCATCTTGTTATGGCTGTCACCGGTGGGCTGGCAATCGTACAGTTGGTTGTCCAGCTAGTTTATTTCTTACACTTAAACCGCGAGTCCAAGCCAAGGTGGAATCTGACGGTATTCGCTTTTATGCTGCTGTTTCTGCTGATAGTGGTAATCGGTTCACTGTGGATCATGCATAATCTGAACTACCGGATGATGCCCGACCAGGTGAATAATTATCTAAAGACCCAAGACGGCGGAATTTAATCTTGAAGCGGAAAATCCGGCTGTACTTCAGCTTAACCAAGCCGCACGTCATGATGGCCAACGCCATTACGGCGGCAGCCGGTTTTTTGCTGGCCAGCCAGGGGCACATCAGGTTAGGGCTGTTTCTGGCTTTATTCTTTGGCTCTACGCTGATTATCGCCGCGGCCTGCGCGTTGAATAATTATCTTGATAGAGACATCGACAGTAAAATGGAGCGTACTAAAAACCGAGCCATGGTCCGTGGAGCGGTCAGTGGCCGCGGCGCGGTGATTTTTTCCGCTGTACTAGCGATTACCGGCACGTTGATCTTGATATTTTTTACCAACTGGCCGGTGGTTATTATCGGTATAATCGGCTTTATAGATTATGTTTGGCTATATGGCGCTTGGACTAAGCGCCAATCGATACATGGTACGTTGGTCGGCAGTATCTCGGGCGCCACACCGATTTTGGCAGGCTACGTGGCCGTAACCGACCGTATCGATGCCGGTGCGATTCTAGTTTTCATAATCATGTTCGTTTGGCAAATGCCGGAATTTTATTCGATATCGATTTATCGGCGAGCTGAATATAAAGCCGCTGGTGTGCCGGTAATGTCTGTAAAAAAGGGAATTAATAATACTAAAGTTCAGATCCTTATTTACACAGCCGCTTTTGTGGCCGCCACATTGCTGCTAGCCGCTCTAAACTATACTGGCTACGTTTATCTGACAATAATCGGACTGATGGGCCTATACTGGCTGGGGCTGGCTTACAAAGGGCTTAAAACAGCCGACAATAACGTCTGGGCGCGCCGGATGTTTAGATTTTCGCTAAATATCCTAATGGTTTTTTGCCTATTGATATCTATCAATGCCTGGATACCTTAGTGCTATAATCCGATTATGTTACTTACCCATCTACTAATCGTTTTTAGTGATTTGATATGCGCGGCGATTATTAATGTTCGACCGTCTTTGGCGGGAATAAGAATCATAAAAATACTGACTTTTATGACTCTTGCCTCGGGCAGCTACCTGGTAGTAAGCCGACATGCCTCCATTACTGGAGCCTGCCTGGCCGGTATATTATTTCTAGGCGTCGTACTGGCCAGCGTTTTTTCAGCTCGAAAACGATTGGCCAAGCAGATTTCTGTCGATTGAGGTCTCAAGGTATCATTGACAATTCTCAATGTAAAAAATACCCTAAAAGCATAAGCTTTAATCAAAAGCAAAATTAAATGGCCACAGTCAATAAAAACGCCGCTAAGAGCTTCTATATGCTGGCTTTAGCACGCATCTGCCTGGGTTGTCTCTTCTTATGGGCTTTCTTTGACAAACTGTTCGGCTTAGGCTTTTCGACCTGCCGCGACACCGCAACGAATGCCGTCCATGTGGCCTGCGGCGCGGCCTGGATGCGCGGTGGATCGCCGACTACCGGCTTTTTGTCTCATGCGACCGGCCCGTTCGCTCATTGGTATGGCAATCTGGCCGGCCACAGTTGGGTGGATTATCTGTTCATGGCCGCCCTTTTGGCAGTCGGGGTAGGTCTGTTGCTAGGCATTTTCATGCGTTTGGCGACCCTAGTAGGCATAGGGCTTCTGATACTGATGTGGGCGGCTTTATTGTGGCCGGCCGCCAACCCGGTTTTTGACGAGCACATCGTCTATATATTCGTACTGGCGGCCCTTAACTTAGCGAACTCGCAGCAAAAGTGGGGTCTGCGCGGCTGGTGGGCAAGCACCGATCTGGTCAAATTCCTGCCGCTGTTCGAATAATTTGCACGATTTTTCACAAGTTTTCACACATCTATTATTCAGCGAACCCCGAACCGCTCTAAGAACTCACCCTTACCCAAGCGGAGCCGGTCTGGTCGGCTGCTGCAGATCCGGTAATACAATGCGCAGCTCAGGCAGACGACCATCCGTGCGTGAGCGGTTCTAAGAGCGGTTCGGGGTTCGCCTATCTAAAACTTTTCGCGGATATGACTCATAGAATACTCCCAGTCGGCATCGGCTTTTTTGTGGGGATTAAAGATACCCTGCGGGTCAAGAATCTTTTTAGCCTGGCGGAACAAGTCCACCACCCTTGGACCATACATCTGGGTAAGCCATGGGCCGCGGATCATGCCGTCGTTGTGTTCGGCGGTTATTGAGCCATGGTACTTAAGTACTAGCGTATTGACTTCCTTCATGGCCGGCTCCAATTTGGCCCGCTCGGTCGGTTCCTCGATTTTCATCAGCGGGATAACGTGGAAGTTGCCATCGCCCATATGGCCGGCAATCGTGGCGAACAAGCTATATTTCTTAATGATTGCCCGTAGTTGGGGCAAGAATTCTGTCAGGTAGGGCGGGTTGACGATAAAATCGTCGATAAATGGAGCGGTATGCTTATCTTTGACCTTGGAGCGCAGCAGCTGAAAACTATAGCGGCGCATTACCCAGAATTTTTCGCTTTTTCCCTCGGTGGCGTCTTCTTCAAAGCCGTTAATTTCGTATCGAGCCCGGTATTGTTTGAGCTGTCTGTGCAAATTTTTAATTTTTTGGCGGACTTCTTCTTCAGTCTGGCCGTTAAATTCCACCATCAATATCAATTTAGGCACGCCACGTAGCAGCTGCATTCCGTCCGGAATCAAGCTTATGACAAGGTGCAGGAACCTCCGCGCGCCTAGCAACTTTAAGAAACTTGGCATAAAGCGGATGCTCAACCAAAGGGTTTGGTCATCAAATGATTCAAAGGTGGCCGGGTTGTGGGCCAGCACCGCTGGAATCAGTTCGCCCAGATCATCGATATCACGCAAAAACAGCACCAGCAGGCCAGAATGCGGTTGATGGGGCACCAGCCGGAATTTGATGTCGCTGACAAAGCCTAGCGTGCCCTGGGCACCGCAGATCAATTGGGTAAGGTCAAAGATGCCTTTTTGGCGGTCCCAGATGTCCCACAGGTAATAACCGGCGGAATTTTTAGAAACGTGGGGCTTGGCGTTCTTAATCGCGTCATAATTACTGTCTAAGAGATTGAATAATTGACGGTAAATGTTGCCCTCAAAATCTTTTTGTTCCATTTTGGCGTCCAACTCGACTTTGCTGAGCGGCTTAACGATACGCTCTATGCCGTCGGAAAAGACTACCTTGAGTTCGGTGACAAAATTCTGGGTTTTACCAAATTGCAGCGATTTTTCGCCGCCGGAATTGTTGTTGACCATACCGCCCACACTGGCCAGATCTCGGCTGGCCGGATAGGTCGGCATCAGGGCATTATTTTTTAGGGTCTCGACTTCAAAATCCTTATAGAGAACGCCGGGCTGGACCTGGGCGGCCTCAGCCGAGACCGATTCAATCGCTGTAAAGTATTTTCTAAAATCCACCAGTACGGATTCGCTGATGGCGCCACCGCTCATGTCGGTGCCGGCGCTACGGGCCGTCAAGCTCAGACCGGGGATCACGCCGCGGCATTCATTGACGGATGTTATCAGCTTTTGCAGATCTGCCGGATTTTTTGGCGTTACCACCACTTTGGGGACTAACTCAAACAGCGAAGCATCGTGGCTATACAATTGACGAGTTTGATCAGAATCATCAATGTCGCCTTCAAATCCTTTTTGTTTCAGGCTCTGGTAAAAAGCATCCATTACTCTTAAGCTTACCAGGAGTAAAATACAACAGGCAAGGATAACCCGCCGGTTTATAATTAATTTGCTATGAGGCAATACCTGGAGTTACTCGAAGATATTAAGAAAAACGGCATTAAAAAGTCTAACCGCACAGGGGTAGATCAAATCGGCGTTTTTGGTCGGCAACTGCGGTTTGACCTCAGCCAGGGTTTCCCGGCCCTGACCACCAAAAAATTATTTATGCGCGGGATAATCCATGAGCTCATATGGTTTTTGCAGGGCAGCACCAATATAAAATACTTGGTAGATAACGACGTTCATATCTGGGATGAGTGGCCGTACCGGCATTATCTAATCGAGCAAGGCCAACCGGTACCGGGCAGCAACAGTGAGCAGTGGAAAAACGGCATCGAGGATTTTATCGATCAGATTAAAAATGACCCCGCGTTTGCTAAAAAATGGGGCGAACTAGGGCCGGTTTATGGCTATCAATGGCGACACTGGCAAACACCGCATGGCGAGATAGATCAAATCGCCAAAGCCATTGAAAACATCAAGGCCGCTAAAGCTGACAGCCATCACCCCAGCGCCCGGCGGATCATCGTCTCGGCCTGGAATGTCGCCGATATAGAGGAGATGAGCAAGGCCGGCTTGCCGCCGTGCCATCTTTTATTCCACTTCTATGTGGCCGGGGATAAGTTATCTTGTCTCATGTATCAACGCAGCGCCGATACGTTTTTAGGTGTTCCGTTCAATATTGCCAGTTACGCGTTGCTAACGATGATGATGGCCCAAGTCACCGGTCTGAAGCCCGGTGAATTCGTGCATACTTTCGGCGACACCCATCTGTA
>DASTHV010000003.1:0-5384 GCA_035718045.1 Saccharimonadales bacterium (SeqCode)
CGATGGCCGACTTTGGCTATGACATCTCGGATTACTATAGTGTTGACCCGGTGTTTGGTAATCTTGACGATATTCAGGAGCTGATTGACCAAGCCCACCAGCGCGGTATCAAAGTTTTGATTGATCTAGTCGCCAACCATACATCTGACGAGCACCCCTGGTTTATCGAGTCTCGCAGCTCAAAAAACAGCTATCGTCGCGACTGGTATATTTGGCGAGACGGCCTAAACGACGGTCCGCCAAACGACTGGCTAAGCGTTTTTGGCGGCTCGGCGTGGCAGTATGATAAAGATACGAACCAGTATTATCTACATAGTTTTTCGTCTAAGCAGCCGGATTTAAACTGGGCTAATCCGCAGGTACGCCGAGCCGTCAAAGAATTCATGAGTTTTTGGCTGGATCTAGGGGTTGACGGCTTCAGGGCTGACGCGATCTACTGGTTAGCTAAAGACCATCGATTCCGAAACGATCCGTTGAAATATGAATCTTTAGCGCTTAAATCGTCGGATTACGACAATCTGGCGCACACTTATAGTCGCAACCGGCCTCAACTCTATAAATATTTGCGTGGAATGACGACTATTCTTCGCAAATATAAGGATCGCTTCATGGTGATCGAGGCTGAGCCGGAAGGTGCGGACCCGGCCCATGAGTATCTCAAATTTTATAGGTACGTCGATCCGTCCCATATGGCGCCATTTAATTTCGAGGGCATATATTACCCCTGGAAAGCTTCGGTTTTCAAACTATTTATAGACCGTTTCCAGCGCGCACTTAAAAAGAAATATCTGCCAGTATATACATTTGGCAACCATGATAAGTCGCGCTTAGCCAGCCGATTCGGCGAGGCCGCGGCTCCATCGGCTGCCGTGCTGCTGCTGACGCTTCCTGGTATGCCTTTTATATACTACGGCGAAGAAATCGGCATGCAAGACGGTCAAATTCCATCCTTATTCCGCAAAGATCCGCTTCAAAAACGCGGGCCGGACCGGGATGAAGCTCGCACGCCTATGCAGTGGAGCTCATCTGCCTATGCCGGTTTTAGCCAGGGCCGTCCCTGGTTGCCGCCGGCTAAAGACTACAGGACGCGCAACGTCAAAAATCAACTGGCCGACCCAGATTCGATACTCAATTTATATCGCGAACTTATTAAGTTACGTAACAGTTCAAAAGCCTTGAAGTACGGGAGCTACAAACCTTTGGATACCGCTAACTTATACGTGCTGGGCTTTAGCCGGAAGTACGGTCGTCAGAACCTGATCGTATTAGTCAACTTTAAACCTAGAACCGAACAAGTTAAAAGCAAAGAGTTATCTGGTAGGATTGTCCTGTCTTCTGATCCAAAGACTGAAAAATCTCATGTCAATGGTTCAGTTGAACTAAGACCGAATGAAGCTGTCATAATCGCGACTTAGGGGTAGACAAGGGCGTCGGAACCTCAAAAATGTTATAATCAAGCAAGTAATTGCGGGAGAGCAATGAGAATCGCGATGATGGTGCGGGCCTATATTCCCGTGCCCCGTCCTACAGAAATGATTTACGCTCCAATCGATCTAGCGTCCGAAATCGCTACCGGTCTGGCTAAACGTGGACATCAAGTGGACTTCTATGCGCCTTCGGGAAGTCACGTAAAAGGCGCTAACATCGTGGACCGCAACCTGAGACCGATTGCTCCTACCCTCGAGGCCTTTAGAGAGATGATAGAGGATCCAGCGCAAATGACGCACTACGCGCCAGCCTTGTGGGATGCCTATATGGTCAACGACATGTTTAAAAAGGCCAGGGCCGGCCTCTACGATGTGCTGCATTTCCACCATCCCGAAAGCGCCTTGCCGATGGCTCAGGTAAACAAATCAGTGCCGGTGGTTTATACGTTGCACGATCCGGCTCAGCCTTGGATTAGAGAATTATATGAACTGTATCAGACCGACAATCAGCACTATATCTCTATCTCTAATAATCAAAGACGGGATGCGCCGGACTTACCCTATCTGGCCACTGTCTATGATGGCATTAATCCAAAGGACTACCCGTTCTCAGCCAAGCACGACGGCTATCTGCTTTATGCCGGGCGAATCGTACCGGAAAAGGGCGTGCGGGAAGCTATAAATGTCGCTAAGCAGACCGGTCATAGGCTACTGATCGTCGGCCCGGTTTATCCGGATTCGCAAGGCTATTTTGATCAATACATAAAACCGGAGCTTAACGATCAAATCCTCTATCTTGGTTATTTGGAGCGTGATAAGATGCCGGTTTATTACCAAAAGGCCAAAGCGGTGCTGACACCCGTACAATGGGAGGAACCGTTTGGACTGACAACTATCGAGGCCTTGGCTAGCGGTGCTCCTGTCATATCGTTCAGAAGAGGCGCCGCCCCCGAAATCATCGAAGACGGCAAGAGCGGATTTATAGTCGATACTACTGCCGAAATGATCGAAGCCGTTAAGCGGGTAAATAGTATAAATCGAGAAGATTGTCGAGCCAGAGTAAAAAGCAAGTTTTCGGTGAATAAAATGGTGGCCGGTTATGAAGCTGCCTTTGAAGAGGCCGTTCGCCAGGGGCGGCCGTTGCCTAGGTTGCTGCGCCGGACGGGCCTGCAGAAAGTACCTAAAACCATCAAGCGGGTTACTAGCAAAAATTAAACCAAAAACAGGGCAAAAACCCTTTACAAACAGACTATGTTTATCTTATAATACGGCCATATCGCATAGGTGGTCTTTGCTCGCTTGTGCTAAATGTAAATAAATTAACCTAGGAGTTACCTATATGGCAGAATCTTTTGACCGAAGCAAGCCGCATGTCAACGTTGGTACGATGGGTCATGTTGACCACGGTAAAACAACTTTAACCGCTGCAATTACGGCAGTCTTAGCCAAGAAACTTCCAAGCTCGATTAATAAACCGGTTAAGTATGATGAAATCGATAACGCGCCCGAAGAAAAGCAGCGCGGTATTACTATTGCTACTTCACACCAGGAATATGAAAGCGAAAAGCGCCACTACGCTCACGTTGACATGCCCGGCCACGCCGACTATGTCAAAAACATGATTACCGGAGCCGCTCAGATCGACGGCGCCATTTTAGTGGTATCGGCCGCTGACGGTCCAATGCCCCAGACCCGCGAACACGTTCTGCTGGCCAAGCAGGTAGGCGTGCCTAAGATTCTGGTATTTCTAAACAAGATGGACCTGGCCGACCCTGAGCTAGTCGAGCTGGTTGAGGAGGACGTCCGCGACTTGCTGGCTAAATACGATTTTGACCGCGAAGCCCCGATTATCAAAGGCTCTGCTACAAAGGCGCTAGAAGGCAATGCTGCCGATGAAGACGCCGTTATGGAGCTAGTCAAAGCCATGGACGACTTCATCCCCGAACCCGTACGTGACCTGGATAAGCCGTTTTTGATGCCAATCGAAGACGTATTTTCAATCAAGGGCCGTGGCACAGTCGCCACCGGCCGCGTCGAACAAGGCGTGGTCAAAGTTAACGAAGAAGTCGAAATCGTCGGCATCCGCCCGACTACTAAATCCGTAGTTACCGGTGTCGAAATGTTTAAAAAGAATCTTGACCAGGGCCAAGCCGGCGACAACGTCGGCGTGCTACTTCGTGGTATTGAGCGCGATGATATCGAACGCGGCCAGGTACTCTGCAAGCCCGGCTCTATCACCCCGCACACTGAATTTGACGCCGAGGTTTACATTCTTACCAAAGAAGAGGGTGGCCGCCATACACCATTCTTCAAGGGCTACAAGCCGCAGTTTTACTTCCGAACTACCGATGTGACCGGTGAAGTTGAACTGCCAGCCGATAAAGAAATGGTCATGCCGGGCGACACAATTACTTTCAAAGTAAAACTGTTAGCTCCAATTGCTATGGACCAGGGCCTGCGCTTCGCTATTCGTGAAGGCGGCCGGACGGTTGGCGCTGGTGTCGTCACCAAAATCGACAAGTGAACAGTCAACAGACCCCAAAAAAAGTTGTGAGCGAGTCAATCGCTCACTCTTTTTTGTTTTTGGCGCATTTTGCCATTTTTAACTGCGCTGCTCATCATCGTATTTGAATACACTTCTTCCGCTGCTCGCTAAGAAATGCCCAACTGCATCCAAATCTGTTGACTGCTTACTTATTTCCTCGAAAGAAACTAGTTGCGCCTGTGTCCGCCTGAAGGCTTTCTTCTTTGCTAAAACAACTGACTGATGGTATTATATCGGAATGAATGAACGAAATTTTTCTGGTTCTGTATCCGAATACACGCCTATGTGGCAGAAGCCGATTGAACAACAAATCGCTGAACTTGTAGCGGCCGGCCGTCAAGTGGCGTATGAGCCCACCGGAGAACCGATGCTAACTTCGTACGGCGAGGTTAGATGCTGGGATGACAACCCTCTTATTAGCGAGTCTGACGGCGATTACGGCTGGGGCGAGGATAGTTAACTTTGGTAAGAATCTTTGTTTTCTAGTCTTTAGATGTTAATATGACTTCCGTAAACTAATCGTGAGCGAGAACTCGTCCGGTCACTCATCACCCCGGAAGAGATTACGCCGCAAGGAGATATGATGTCTCATCCGAATGGATATCCAAAGAAGACTTTTGTACCGTATGAGGGCGACATGCCGGCAAAGACTGTCGAAACACCTGTCAATTTCGACCCAAGCCACGAGGGTATCGCCGGTGTTTCGCCGGAAGAGCGTTATTACGTTGATCTGTTGATGGCCGAATCAATCGATGAAGCGGCCGCTTTAGGCCCGGAGCCTGTTTTTAACTCGCTAGCGGAAGCAGCAGCTGTTCAGCCCGACTTAATAGCTCTAGTCGAAGATTACGAAGTGCGTATAGTAAAGGAAGAAAACTGATGGCAATTAGTCCTAACCAATTTCAAAAAGTCTATTCGGATACGGATAGCGACCCCTTGGTGAGAGAGCTATATCATACCCAGGTCGGCTTCATCCAAATAGAAGTGCCAGAAGGTACAGGCGAGTCTAAGGCTGAAGTACGATTCTTAGAGCAGGATTGGGAACCCTACCAGGCCAGTGCGGTGGGGATAAGTAGAGAAGGCTTTGTAGCCTCCTTGGCAGATGAGCGTATGGCCGGACAGTTCGCCGCTATTGTATTGCACGATCAAATACTTAAACTAATGGAACAACCATCTGAAGAACAACATAACGGAAGGATTCGTTAAATGGCAGAAGCAAAAGAACCAGAAGTAAAACAGCGGATACGTATCCGTCTTAAGGCCTATGACCATAAGGTCATAGACCAATCCGCCAAACAGATAGTCGATACGGCGCTACGGACCGGCGCCAAAATTTCCGGGCCAATACCTTTGCCGACCCGTAAAAGCACTTTTACTGTAGTAAAAAGCCCGCACGTCTACAAAAAGGGCCGCGA
>DASTHV010000004.1:0-19174 GCA_035718045.1 Saccharimonadales bacterium (SeqCode)
AGCCTCAACTTTTGAACTATATGCAGACCGTGGTAAATCGCTACAAACATAATCCCGCGCTTCAAAACTATGAGCTTGAAAACGAATACTTCATGAAGGTTTTCGGCACCTGCCAGAATTTTGACCGCAACCGGCTGGTTACAGAGTTTAATAAGGTTAAGCAGTGGGACCCGGCTCATCCTATCATCATCAGCCGCAGCGATAACTGGATTGGTATCCCGGTGGGCCAACCCACGCCGGATGAATTCGCCATTTCGGTTTATAAACGGGTCTGGGACTCTAATTTCACTCATCGTTATTTTGAATATCCTCTGCCACCATGGTTTTACGCTGCGTTGGCCGGCGCCGGAGAAATCGTCAGCGGCAAGGGGATGATTATTCATGAACTGCAGGCTGAACCATGGACGCCTGACGGGCTTAGCCTGGACCAGACCTCCTTGACCGAACAATTCAAATCGATGAACGCCCAACGGTTGGAAAAAAGGATTAATTACGGCGAAGATACCGGTATGCGCACAATAGATCTGTGGGGCGCCGAGTGGTGGTATTGGCTGAAGGTCAAACATAATGACCCCAGCGTCTGGAATGTCGTTAAACAAGCAGTCCAGCAGGCCGACGTCCAAAACCAACAGCTGCAAGACAAAAAATTCACCAGTTAAGCTACAATTAAAGGATTATGGCCAAAAAAAAGACTACCACCGGTAGGATTACCAACCGTCGGGCTCGTTATGATTATGAGCTCGGTGATTCTATTGTGGTCGGGCTGGAGCTTTCCGGCGCCGAGGCTAAATCGCTAAGAATGGGACACGGTCAGCTGCGTGGTGCCTACATCACCGAAAAAAACGGTGAACTGTGGCTGATGAACGCCCAAATAACCGGCGCTAAAGGCATACCGATAGCCGAAGATGAACAGATAAGAACCCGCAAAGTTTTGGCCAAACGCCGCGAAATCGATAATCTAATCGCCGCTCGACAAGCCGGCAATACTATTGTTCCTTTAGAACTTTTAACGACCGGCCGCTACATCAAGCTGCGCATTGCCGCCGGCCGCGGCAAAAAACACTACGATAAACGCGAAAACCTTAAGCGCCGCCAGCAAGAACGCGAAATCGCCCGCCATAACCCATCAACAAACCGCACACGCGCGGGTGGTCGTCTGCCTGAGCTGCAATAAAATTATCGCAGCTCCGCAGCCGACCAAACCGGCTCCGCTTGGGTAAGGTTAAGTTTGTTGATGGGTTATGGCGGGCTCAGACTTGATACAATTAAATCAATGAAAATTTATTCGTGGAACGTCAACGGTATTAGGGCAGTTATCCGCAAAGGTGCCCTTCAGGAACTCATAGCCAAACACCAGCCGGACATCTTATGTCTGCAAGAAACCAAGGCCCAGCAAGGCCAGGCCGAAATCGATTTTCCAGGCTACGAGGAATATTGGAACTCGGCAGAGAAGAAAGGCTACTCCGGCACCGCGATATTTACAAAGATCAAGCCCTTAAAAGTCATCAATGGCTTTCCGCAGGATTTCGCCAAAAAGTATGACTTCGTAGACGACAAGACCCGCGACGCCGCCGGAGAAGGCAGAGTGCTGACCGCCGAATTCGCTAAATTCTATCTTGTAACCGTCTACACCATAAACGCCAAAGATGATTTAAGCCGGCTTGAGCTGAAACACAAACACTGGGACCCGGCTTTTCTGGCCTATGTCAAGCAGCTTCAGCAGAAGAAGCCGGTAATTTTTTGCGGCGATCTTAATGTGGCCCACACTGAAGATGACCTAGCCAATCCCAAGCCTAATCGAGGCAAAAAAGGTTTTACAGACGAAGAGCGTCAGGGCTTTCAAAACTATTTGGACGCCGGTTTTGTAGATATTTTCCGGCGCGACCACCAAGGCAATGGCTACTATACCTGGTGGAGCCATTTTGCGAACGCCCGAGCCCGCAACGTTGGTTGGCGGATAGATTACTTCTTAGTGTCTGATGTGTTAGCCAAGCAAATAAAATCAGCCGAGATTCACCCCAAAGTCCTGGGCTCCGACCACTGCCCGATCAGTGTCGAAGTTGCGTAATGAAAACTGTTGCCATTTTAGAAGGCTGGGCTGGCGGTCCTTATCTCAGCAGACTATTTGCTAAGGAAGCCAAAGGTAGTGGCTTTCAACTGACAAAAACAGCCAAGCAGGCCGATGTTATCGTGGCTCACTCAACCGCCTGTTACCTGCTACCCAAAAAGCAACACGCCAAGCTGGTCGTCTTAATAGATCCGCCGTACTGGCCGGACGAGCCAATCGTCAAGCGTTGGATTAATATGAATAAAAATGAAATTAAAATGCTGATTAAATTGTTCGGCTATCGGCGCTTTGCGATAGATAAGTTATGGGAGGCTTATTATGTTTTCGCCAAGCCGCGCTACACTTATTCCGTGCTGCGTAACCAAAGCCACCTTGAATTTATTAAAGCTCTATCTTCCCAAAAAGTCCTGTTGATCAGAAATACCGAAGATGAATTTTGCTCACCAGTAATCAAAGACGAAATCAAGAAACATAAAAATCTAAAATATTTTGAACTACCGGGCTATCATGGGGATTACTATCATCACCCCAAGCCCTATATCGATTTGATTTTAAAAGAATTACAATAATGGCATGGCTCAAGGGAGAAAGTTCGCCGTTTTTGATATCGACGGCACCTTAATCAGATGGCAGCTTTATCACGCCGTCGTTGACAATCTGATTAAGAACAATGTTATTGAAGGAGATCGTTTTGAATCCATCCGCGGTGCGCGTATGGACTGGAAGCGGCGGGCGCCCGGAGCCTCATTCCGCAGTTACGAGTTGCATGTTATCCAGGCCTACGAGCAATCCTTGGCTAAAATTACGCCAGCCCAGCTTATCAGTTCATTCAATGAAGTTTTTGAAGAGTATAAAGACCAGGTCTACACTTATACCCGCGATTTAATCGCAAAATTGAAGAAAAAAGAATACCTGCTACTGGCCATATCCGGCTCGCAGTCAGAAATCGTCGAATTAATCAGTGGTTACTATGGGTTTGACGGCTTCGTGGGCACCGAATATAAATTCAAAGATGATATTTTTACCGGTCAGAAAATTATCCACGCTCACTACAAGGACAAGGCTTTAAAGACTTTGGTAAAACGCTTTGAAGTTAATTGGAACGATAGCTTGGCGGTGGGGGACAGTAAGAGCGACATCGCCATGTTGGAACTGGTCAAGCGGCCGATCGCCTTCAATCCTGAAAAGGAACTATTCGAGCACGCCAGGGAAAAGGGCTGGAAAATTGTGATTGAGCGTAAAAACATGGTCTATGAACTAGAAAGTCGCGATGGAAGATACGAATTGGTTAAGACAGACTAAGCAAACGCCGCTTTTCCCGGATGTTCTATGGAACCGGCCGGAGAATCGCCGCCACGCTGGTAAGCTACTAATAATCGGCGGACACGCCCAAAGCTTTAATGAGGTTTCCCAGGCCTACTCCGCGGCCGGCCAGGCCGGCGTGGGCACAGCCCGCGTGATTTTACCGGATAAGTTGCAAAAAATGCTTTCTGGCGTGTTTCCAGAGGCTCAGTACGCTCCCAGTACGCCAATTGGCAGTTTTAGCCGTCAGGCCTTGGATACGTGGCTACAGGAAGCGACCTGGGCGGACGCGGTCCTGCTGGCCGGCGATTTTGGCCGTAATTCCGAGACGGCTATCTTGCTGGAAAGTTTCGCCGCTAAATATAGCGGGAAATTAGCTTTAAGCGGTGATTCGCTGGACGATTTTCTAAAATCGCCGGCCAGCCTGCTAAATCGCCCAAACACCCTTATAGTTGCCAATCTCAGCCAGTTACAAAAACTGGCTTTCGGCCGAGCATTCATCAAGCAAAACTCCGACTTAGCCACTATGGTCAGGCAAATTCACAGCTTATCAGGCAAGGTACAGGCAGCGATTGTCATGGAGCATCGCGCGCAGATAATTGCGGCCTACCGGCAACAGATATCTACGACGCCCGTCACACAAAAAACAGACATGACGGCTCTAGCCGCCTACGCTACCGTATGGTGGCTCCAGCAGTCCGAGAATTCCTTCGAGGCCCTGACGACCGCCGTTTTTTATCTTTGTCTCGATACTCATACTCATAAATAGGAGCCCACATTAGCCCAAGTGTAAATGAGTATAGAAATTCCTCTAGCGGGATGCCCAAGACCATAATATGGCTCGTCCGTTGAAGGTGATAATAATTATCGAGAAAGGTAGGGAACAGAAAATTAAAAATAAGAAAAAGCACTCCGTACAACAACATGAAGAAAAGGCCGCCCGCCAGGGAATGCGCGATTAAGTCCCGGCGCTGCCAAACGAGGGCTATAGCGCCAAAAAGTTGCAAAAAAATGAAAAAGTACACGGCGTTCAGAGGCGTTAAAATAAAGATTAAAGAACCTGCCACCAGGCCAACTAAAAGAGCGTGGCCTTTCTTTAATGTCTTACTAGCCCTCTTGGAGATTTTAGAGTCAAATATCACTTCATAAAGCCCAGCTGCGATCGCGCCTACGAAGAACATATAAAGTACGTCTTCAATACCTAGCCCGCCTGTTCTCTTATTTAAGTCCAGTATGCTTGGCGGTCCCCAGTATCCCGGAGTTATTGCCTTTGCCGGATCAGATGACAGAAACTTAGACAGCAAGAAAACAGCTGTCATAAAAAACAGATAAAACAAGCCGCTATAGACCATAACTCGGCGCAAATCCCGCCTAATAAAGCAGAGGGAACTAAAGATTATGGCCAGACCAATAGTTCCGATGAGATAAGCATACATTTTTGTTTTCAAAACCTATCTTTAGCTAACTATTTAACTCTTTGAAAGTCAACTTGTCGCTTAATTAAAGCCGCGTGTTTTCTCCCCGTTTTGCGAGAGGATTCGCAAAACGGAAGAGCAGCGGCAATGCTAGGTCAAACTAAAAACGCGCCACTTGACCAGCGCGTTTTTCTAGTTCGGCTGTAATTAGCCGATGCATGGTGGGCAGGGAGGGACTTGAACCCTCATGACCTTGCGGCCACTGGATTTTGAGTCCAGCGCGTCTACCAATTCCGCCACCCGCCCTCGTCAGAGTCGACATGTCGGCTTCCGTGCTTTTATTCTAATGTATTGTTTTTAATAAAAGCACTTTCAGCCTCAGGTCGCCTCTTCCTCCCAAATTTTCAAACGGTAATTAGACCCCCGTTTTGAAAATTTGTAAAAAGACCAAAACAACAGAGGTATTGTACAATAAACAGAAGAAATATATAAGTGATGGCTGACGATAATAAGAAATCCGACCAGTTCAATGCTTCCTGGCAGTTGCCGGGCAGTGATGATTCCGACGATAAAACCCCGGCCGCTAATTTGATTCGAAAAAAGATTGAGGCCGTCTACGCTAATGAACCCGATGCCGAAGATGAGATAGACGAGCTTGACGACTTAAAAAAGACCGCCAAACGTTCTAAGCACCAGGAATTTATTTATGAGCTGACGAACTCCGGCCGGCCGCTGCATGAGATCCAGACCGCTTGGCACGAATACTACGCCGGCTTGCCCGACGCCCAGAAGCACGAGGTTTGGCAAGAGTTTTATAAAAGCCAGGCCCGCGAAGCCCAGCACCCAGCGGTCACACATCAAGCGCCCAAGGTCGAGCCAATCAAACACGTCGTCCATCATCCAGCTACTCAACCCGCCAGCCGCCGGCCTAAAAGCCGCTCCGATAAGCTGCGCGAGCGGCCCCGCAAAACCTCGGCGCATCAGGTGGCCCCGGCCAAGCCATGGCATTCGCTGCTGTTTGGGCTGGGGGTAGGCTGCATCGTCATCCTGGTATTCATGTTCAGCTTTTTTAACGAGCGGATAATCGCGCCGTTTATACAGCCCAGCCGCAATGTGGGCGACATTCCGATAATCAGCAACGGTTCAGCAGTCGGTACGACACCGGAAGTCATTATTCCTAAGATTAATGTCGAGATTCCGGTAATTTACGACACGGCGGCGACTAACGATACCGTTATTCAGCAGGACCTGATGAACGGAGTCGTACACTACGCCGGCACTGCCCAGCCGGGTCAAGACGGCAATTTAGTGATCGTCGGCCACTCTTCAAATAATATATTTAACCCCGGCAAATATAAGTTCGCATTTGTGCTGCTAAGCCGCCTGGATAACGGCGACACTTTCTATCTTCAAAAGGACGGCAAACGCTACACCTATCAGGTTTATAAAAAACAGATTGTCAAACCGACCGACGTTTCGGTTCTGGGGACTATGGACAAACCGGCTACGGCCTCGCTAATAACCTGTGACCCGCCCGGCACCAGCGAAAACCGGCTAGTTGTGACTGGTGAGCAAATCGACCCCAGTCCGGCCGCCAACATAGCTGCCACCGATCAGACCCAGGTAGCCAAAAGCGCTGCTATTATCCCGGGCAACTCGCCCAGCCTGTGGTCGCGGATAGTCAACTGGTTCACCCACTAAAGAAATTTAACGTTTAACATTGCACATTTAACATTTATTTTCCATTTGTCATTTTTCAATGCAGCTACAGTTGTTCAGTGCTAATTGTTAAATAAATGTGAATTGTAAAATGATAAATCTACCCAAGCACTAGCGTTTGGGTAGGTCAGCGCCGGCACGCATATCGATATCCTCTAGAACCAACTTGCCATCCGGAGATTTAGCAATCGTAAGCATATGGTTATAATCGGCACTAAACAGGGCTCCGACTGGCATAACGGTGGGATTTATGGATTGCTGGTTCGTGCCGTCATAGTCCATCACAAAGACTTGTCCGTTTGACTGGCCGATATAACGATGGCCGTCCATCCAGTTCATATTAGTTTGCAGTGGCTGGTTAATTGAATATTCATAGGCATTTTTGGTCTCAAAATCGTAGACCGCGAAGCGTTGCAAATTTTCTATACCGACAAAGCGGGCATTGTCTGAAAAGTCCGCTTCGGTGGCGCCGGGGTCATTAAGGGCTAAAATGGGCAGCGCCTTGCCGACGCTTGGATTTTTAATGTCGTTCAAGGGATCTTTATAGATATTTACCCGGTCGGTCGTGTCGCTGCCGGCGATGTAATAAAAATGCCCCTGGAACTGAGCAGCGTTAATCAAATAATGGGTGCCGGCGCTAAATTCGTATAAATTATAGCTTTTGCCGTCGTCCCAAATCTTAGCCATGGCTTTGCCGGCCGGTTCACCTTGAGCCGTAACGTAGGTTAGTAAATCGGTACCGTAAGGTTTGTAAGCCAGGGCGTTGCTTAAGATGGGTTGAGCTAATTGCTTAGCGCTGATGTCGCCGAGCCGTAAACTGCCGTCGGCTTGATTGAAAAGGTATAGCTGGTCGGCTTTTTTGTTATAAAAATTAACTTCAGTTGGATCGGTGTTGAACAGTTGGTTGACGTTAAATGACTGGTCGGGGTGGGCCCGGTTAAAAACCACGAATTCGGAGCCATTCGCCGAAGTATGTTTGAGCAATAGATTATTATTGTCGGTCGACCACTCCACCGCGGTTAAGACGGATGAGGACGAATAATCGGTAAGTACGCCCTCGGGCAGACTGACAGGTGTCACAACCGGTGTTTTATCGTCAAGAGTGGTGGTGTCAAACTGGTCAAAAATCGGCGCTTTGGCGGCAGAGTCACTAGACTGTACCAGTAGCCAATGCTGATTGGGTGTCTCGGTTACCAGAGGCGGCGTAGTAGCGTAGCTCTTTAAGTCAGTAATTACGGGCTTTTGAGGGAATAAGAAAGGGTAGACGTAACGGGCGACGCTTTGCTCGCTAAGAGTGAACTGCCGGCTCCAGTCGCGGTAACCGGCTCGCTTTAATGTTAGAGTATATTTTCCAGCCGGCAGAATCAGCCTAGATGGAGTGTTAGCGTTTTTGTCCTTGCCATTTAGATAAATTGTGGCCCCGCCCGGATGTGAATCGGTAAATAGCAGACCGTTTTGGACGATTTGCCCGGTTTTGGTATTGATTCCATAGCCGTTAGCCCCATACACCAAAATAACCGTCGCCAAGATGATAACCACGGCCACTAGAACATAACCGACCAATAGCCGGATGTTATAGGCGCGTCTTTTGCGAGGGTCTAAAAAATCCATATATTTATGTAGAGAATTTTGGCGAACCGTTTGAGAGGTTTAAAATTCTTTTCTTATTTTCGCATAAAAATAGGTTATGGTTCAAACAAGCGGTTGATAAGCTTATCCGTATTGGTGTAATATGAACTGGTAAGTTTGAGGACAAACAACTACGTGGCTAAGCCGATCAGCGTAATAGAAATTAACGGTAATCGTTATGATGCCGCTACAGGACAACTTATCAGCGCATTTCAATCAGTCGGCCGGGTAAAAAACCAAGTCATAGACGGGTTTGTGAAAAGTCCGGCCAAAGCCGCCGGTCAAAAAGTAGCGGCTAAAGCTCGCGTCCAGGTAAATTATAAACAGCACTCCAAAGTGAGTGCGCGTCGTCTTCACCTAAAGACTGAGTCGGCCCATACTTTAATGAGAAGCGGTCTTAAAAGCCCGAACCGAAGGTTTGAGGCCAAATTCCACGCAAACCGCAGTGGCTCTAGTATCGATACTGAGCTGCGAGCCAAGCAAACTCAAAAAAGCGCTAAGGTCAAGCGCTTTGGAACGCCGCGGCATTCGGAAGTCGGCCAAGCCATCAGCGGTGAAGTTATTAAGCGCGGCCATCCAAGTAAGGCCCGCTCCGAACGGCAAGCCGCCGCCGCGCCGGTACTGCCCAGTATGATAGCCAGTGTATCGCACCAAAAATTAGAGAGGTTACTGGACGAAGCTTTGACCAGAGCTGATACCCATAAACAAGCTTTACGTCGCCAAACCGCCCGGCACTTCTGGCAACGTAGCCGATTCTGGCAGCCTAAGGGCTGGCTCAGCCTGGCTGTTGTCGGTGTGGCGATTGTCGCGGTTTTGGGTTTTTTGGCCTGGCAAAAAGTACCCCAGCTATCCGTAAAAATTAGCGCCATGCGAGCCCACGTACCGGCGAGCGTACCAGCTTATAAGCCCGACGGTTATAAGCTTATGGCGCCGGCCAGCGCTTCGGGAAATGCCGTGACCGTCAAATACCAATCGGCTCTGGATAGCAGTAAAAATTTTACCGTGATGCAACAAAAATCAGATATGAATAGCTCTACTTTATCTCAAACCATAGTGCCCAAAGACGATCAGGTCCAAACCTCTGATATGGAGGGCAATACGGTTTACATCTACGGCCATTCTAACAATGCCGCCTGGGTTAATAATGGCGTCCTTTATACCATCCAAGATAATGCCAACTTAAGCTCTGACGAGATACTCAAGGTAGCTCAAGGCCTGCAGTAGCCTTTATCCTAAGAAGTCATTACAATACAATTTGATGAAAGTACGCACCCGTTTCGCCCCTAGTCCCACGGGTTATCTGCACGTCGGTGGTATTCGGACCGCTCTATTCGCCTGGCTGGTGGCCCGCCAAAACAGCGGCCAGTTCGTGCTGCGGCTAGAAGATACCGACAAAAAAAGGGAAGTGGCCGGAGCAGAAGCTCATATCGAAGAGAGTCTAAAGAGCTTAGGCCTGGCTTATGACGAAGGGCCGGATATCGGCGGACAGTTTGGGCCGTACCGTCAAAGCGAAAGGTTAAACCGTTATAAGAAGTGGGCAGAGAAGTTGATCGAGACCGGCCGGGCCTACGCCGACCCATATTCGCCCGGGCAAGTCCAGACTTTCCGTGAACAAGCCCAAAAAGACAAAAAACCGTATTTATACCGCGACCACCGGCCATCTAGCCCTGCAAAATGGGACGGCAAAACCGCCTTGCGCTTCAAATCCGAGCCCCAAGCCTATAATTGGCACGACGAGGTTATGGGCGATCTGTCTACCGGTCCGGAAGTAATTGATGATTTTATCCTTATAAAAAGTGATGGTTATCCGACTTACAACTTCGGCCACGTCATTGACGACGCTGAAATGGAAATCAGCCACGTAATCCGCGGTCAGGAATTTATCGCCAGCATGCCGAATTATTTGAACCTATATGAAGCTTTAGGTATTGAAACACCCGTGCTGGCCACCGTCCCGCATATCTTGGCTCCTGAGGGCAACAAGAAGCTTAGCAAGCGTGATGGAGCTAAAGATGTTTTAGAGTACGTCCGGGAAGGTTATCTGCCGGACGCCCTGGTGAATTTTATCGCCTCAATGGGCTGGAATGACGGCACGGAGCAGGAGATATTCTCGCGTGACGAGCTGGTAGATAAATTCAAGCTTGACCATGTCCAGCGCAGCGGCGCCCGTTTTGACGAGCGGCGGCTGGAATGGATGAATGGCCATTATATTCGCTCCTTACCATTAGACGATCTCTCAAAAAAGGCTACCAGCTTCTGGCCGGCTGCGGCTAAAGGCGCCAGCCAGGAATACAAAACAGAAGTCTTAAAATTAGTCCAAGAAAGGCTGAAGCTCCTAGCCGAGCTGCCCCAGCTGACCGGTTTTTTCTTTGAGGAGCCTTTTGCCGGCAGCGTTAAAGATTTACTGGCAAATCCGGTCGATAAACAGCTCAAAAAATTATCCGGTCCGGATATTCTTAAAATGTTGGAGGCCGCTCATAATAAGCTGGCCGACAGTGATTTCTCGCAAAACGACATCGCCGGCAGACTTAATGATTTACTGGCGGAATTGAACACCAAGCCCGGCATATTGTTCGCCGCCGTGCGCATCGCCATTAGCGGCTCGCCGGCTTCGCCGCAGTTATTTGGAACTCTTAGCGTACTGGGCAAAGATAAAAGTCTAATGCGTCTCCAGAGGGCCATTAGCCTGTTATCTCAAAACGCTTAGGGTTTGTTACAATAAATACTAAATGCAGGGCGATATAATGCTGCCCCGGCCGCCCAAAAGGGCCAAGGCAGTAGCAATACCAACACCACAAACACTTCATCTCCAGCCCGATATAACCATCACGGAGACCGACCAAGACGAACCGGCTAAGAAAAACCGGCGGTTACTGGTGTCGCCGCACCACCACTTTAAGCGCTTTTGGGCGTGGTGGACGGGCCTGGGCCGCAACACCCGCTTTGGTATCATTGCGGCGCTGCTTTTGCTGTTCGGCGCAGGTAGCATCGGTTGGTATCATTTCATCCAACCTGATTCCGCGCCCTCTATTTTGATTCATAAAAATCCGCCGCCGCCTAAACCGGCCACAGTCGCTTCGCCGTTAACCGGCCTGCAGGTCGCACCGGTCTTGGCCGCCAGACCGGTTACAGGAATCATGATCGAAAATAGCACCGACGCCAGGCCGCAGTCCGGGCTACAAGACGCCGGAGTGGTGTATGAAGCCATCGCCGAGGGCGGAGTAACTCGTTTCCTGGCGCTTTTTCAAGATAGCCAGCCGCAATATATCGGCCCAGTGCGGTCGCTGCGTCCTTATTTCATAGATTTCGCGGCGCCCTTTCAGGCCAGCATCGCGCATGTGGGCGGTTCGCCTGACGCCTTAAGCGAGGTTCGCAGCGGGCCATACCGCGATATCGACCAGTTCTTCAACAGCGGCGCCTATTGGCGGTCCGGCAGCCGACCGGCGCCTCACAATGTCTACACCAGCTTTGCCAGGCTTGACGGCCTGAATCAAAGCAAAGGCTATACCAGCAGCAGCTTTACTAGCTGGCCGCGCAAAGCCGACAAAAAGCTAGCTGTTCCGACTGCTAAATCTGTTAATCTAACGATGTCAGGGCCGATTTATAATGTCCACTATGATTATGATGCCACTAGTAACAGTTATCTTAGGAGTGAGGGCGGGGCGGCGCATATGGACTTTGTCAGCTCTGATGATAAAGCCGGTGTCCAGCTAAAACCAAAGGTAGTTATCGCTCTGGCGATGCCCTACAGTTACGGTGCGCTGGACGCCTCCGGGGCTTACTATTCACAATATGCCGATACCGGCAGCGGCACGGCTTATATTTTTCAAGATGGTGGTGTGATACCGGCCGTCTGGTCCAAGGCGGGTACCAGTGATCAGATAAGTTTCAAAGATTCGGCCGGAGCGCCAATTAAGCTTAACTCCGGCCAAACCTGGCTGACGTTGGTCAAAACCACCGGCGATGTCAGTTATTCGCCGTAATTTAGCGGCGGCGGCTTTTCTTACCGCCAGCGCGGCCGGCCGCCCGTGTCCGCGGATCGCCCGCTTTAAATTGAGTGGGGCTGTTTTTGCCGCCTTCGCTTTGGATCCGGCGGGCATCAGCCGGGTCCATCGCTCTGAATCCACGATTATTAGCCATATCTAACCTCCTTAAAACCTTATCGTTGACTAGCTATATAACTGTAATAAATTTAGGCAGCAGCCCGCTATAAAATTAGTTACCCCTTGGGCGTAAGATTTTTGGTGTCAATGGCGCTCTAGAAGGGATAATACGCGCGCTATTACGCCTACGACCAGCACGCTAAAGATTATCTCTAAAGTATTAGAGGTAGCGAAGTGGTGGCGATTACAGATGGTACCGATAAAGTGCTGTAAGCGAGAGCGTTTATGTTTTTTCAAGACCCAATTATTTTATCACGTAGATCAAGGCGCAGCTAATAAATTGAAGTGGCTTGGTGACGCCACGGGGAATCGAACCCCGGTTGCCGGGATGAGAACCCGGTGTCCTAACCGCTAGACGATGGCGCCGTCAGCTATTTTAATCACCCAAAGGATATCATACTACCCGTGATGACAACAGGATGAGGACTAAAAATCAATATTGCCTGGTCCAAATAAGCGGCTTAAAATAAACTTTAGCCATATGCGGGTTGGTGTAAGCCTCCCTCCGCATAGACTTATTACAAGCCTTAGCTCGCAGCCCTCAGGCTGCCAGCCACCACCAATCGTCTGGTCACGGATTCGCTACGGAACGGTTAGCCTGTCTTAACCAGCTGATTCAAGCCTCTTCAAAGCCGTTCGCCGTATCTACCGAAGATCAACGGCCCTCTTTTTATGAACTAAACCCTAAGCAAGGGAGCCTACCATGGACCAGGCAGTACTCATCAACAAAGAAGTCAGCATCATCGCCTACTATTTCAAAAACAGCAGCCGGCGACTGCGCTGTTTCCCCAAACGCATGGAATACGACGGCCGGCGCGTAGAATTCACCGAGACGGGATTGGTGCACCCCACCAAGCAGGGCCAGCGAATGATCCACATGTTCGATATGACCGACGGCGCCGCCGATTACCGGCTGGAGTTCGACGCCCAGGCCTTAAGCTGGAAACTGATTGCCATCACGGACGCTAATTATGCCCCGATATCACCACGACTTGCGCCTGCCAATTAATAGCCAAGCGCCTCAGATCCTGCATATCGACCTCAATAGCTGTTTTGCTACCGTCGAGCAGCAGGCCAGACCGCTGCTGCGCGGCCGGCCTATAGGCGTCACTAACCGACTGACTAAAAACGCCTGCGTGGTGGCCGTCAGTTATGAGGCCAAGGCTTACGGCGTCAAGGTGGGAATGACTTTCTTTGCCGCCAAGCGGCTGTGCCCGGATTTGCTGATGATAGAGACCGATCCTCCAAAATATCACTATGTTTACAAAAAGCTGATCAGCATTATGAGGTCTTACTCGCCCAATATCGGTATGAAGAGTATCGACGAGGGAGTCATCGACTTTACTGGAACCCGCACCAACATCAACAAACGGCCCTTGGTGGTTATCGGCCAAGAGATTAAACAGCGCCTGCGTGATGAGGTAGGGTCATGGATGAAGTGCAATGTCGGCATTGCTCCAAACCGCTTTTTGGCCAAAACGGCGGCTTCTTTACATAAACCTGACGGTTTGGATGTCATAACTCATCAAAATCTGCGCCACACGCTTTCCGGGCTGCAGCTGACCGACCTGACCGGTATCGCCGCCCGCAATGAAGCCCGGCTGAATGCCGCCGGTATTTATACGCCGCTGCAATTTTTAGAAGCTCCTTCAGATCTACTGGTCGGTAGAGTCTTTAAGAGTGTTTGCGGCGAGGACTGGTATAGGCGATTGCGCGGCTGGGAGGTAGATGACGTGGAACACTCTACCAAAACCGTAGGCCGGCAGTTCGTGATGGACGAATGGCGGCCCAGCGAGGAAGTTCTGCGCAGCCGTTTGAGTCACCTGTGCGAGACCACCGCCATGAAGCTGCGCTACCGGGGTTATGCCGCCCGCGGCATCTATTTATATCTGCTATACGCCAACGGCGACATATGGTACGAGCGTAAGCTGTTTAAAACCCCGGCATTTTCTGGCGCCGACGTCCACCGCCGAGCACTGCTGCTGTTCAACCGCCGCCCCAAAGACGATTGGGTGCGGATGATGGCCGTCTCCTGCTACAAGTTAGAACCTTCGCCCAGTCGCCAGATAAGCCTGCTTGAAGAAGTCAATAAGCAAGTCTGGCTGACTCAGGCCATAGACACTATTAACGACCAATACGGTGAATTTACAATCAGTTACGCGTCGAGCCTGCCAGCCAAAGGCTTGATTAAAGAAAAAATACCATTTGGCTCAACCCGCTATTTTGAGTTGCTATGCAACCGCGCTTAAGCTCCGATTAGTTAATCTATCGGCTATCCGGACATGAAGCTATATAATAAAATCGTTAGCGTATAAAAATGATAAATAAACGGTGGGTATGAATTCGACCTATATCATCGCCGCGATTGGCGGACTGGGAGTAATCGGCGGCCTATCCGCAGCGCTCTGGCCCAAAAAAATCCGATCCAGTACTACCAATTCCTTTGCCGTAGCCGGCGGATTAGCAATGAGTCAAGATGCCCTAAAAAACCAAAAGTGGCGGCCGGATGTTATTTTAAGCGCTATTCAGGATGGCGTCATGATGGTCGGTCAGGACAATCTTATACATATGGTAAACCCGGCGGCGGCCACGATTACCGGCTGGATGCCTAAAGACGCTATCGGCCTGGATTTCCATAATGTGCTGGTCCTTGTCACCGAAAAGGGCGAGCCATATCCAGAGGGCGCTAACCCAATCAGTAAAGCTTTGGCGGACAGCCAGACCGAGCGTGGAGATAACATAGCCTTGACTGCCCGCGGCGATAAGCGGATACCGCTGTCCATTGTGGCCTCGCCGGTGACCGGCGACGGAGCGACAGATGGCGTAGTAGTAGTTTTTCGAGATATCAGTCGGGAAAAAGAGGAAGAAAAACGTCGCTCCGATTTTGTCAGTACTGCTTCACACGAGATGCGTACGCCGCTGGCGGCCATAGAAGGATATATATCTTTGGCGCTTAACCCTAAAACCGCCCAGATAGATCAAAATGCCCGTAACTACCTAGAAAAGGCCACAGCCTCTACCACACACTTAGGCGAGTTATTCCGCGACCTGCTGACCAGTTCCAAGGCTGAAGATGGTCGGCTTAGCAGCTATCCGGCAGTCGTTGAGGTGGGCGAGATGGTCCAGCAGGCCGCCGAAGCCGGAGAGTTCAAAGCTAAGGAAAAAAACTTAACCCTTCAATATAACGTCAGTAGCGACAAAGACGCCGGCGGCAAAGTCATCCGGCCGCTTTATTACGCCTACGTGGACCCTAACCGTATCCGCGAAGTGCTTCAGAATTTAATCGACAATGCCATCAAGTACACCATGAGCGGCGGTATCACGGTCCGTCTCACCGGCAATGTATCTACCGTCCAAATCCAAGTGCAAGATAGCGGCGGTGGCATTCCGCCCGAAGATATCCCTCATTTATTTCAGAAATTTTACCGCGTGGACAGTTCGGCCACCCGTACGGTTAGCGGTACTGGCCTGGGATTGTTCATCTGCCGCAAAATTATCGAGCTTTACAACGGCCGCATTTGGGTAGAGAGCCAACTGGGCCAGGGCAGTACCTTTTATATCAATCTGCCGCGCCTGACCGCCGTTCAAGCTCTAGAAATGCAAAAGAAACAGGCCTCGGTAATCAGCCCGTTGGATTCATAAGACTGGACTACTGTCCGCAGCATGCTACAATAAGAAATAAGTAAACTTAAGAAGTAAAACATGCCAAAAGTACTTTTAGTAGAAGACGACAATAACTTGCGGGAAATATTCCAGATGAGGCTTCAGGCCGAGGGCTATACCGCGCTAGTCGCCGCCGACGGCGAAGAGGGTCTGGTGACCGCCATGAAAGAAAAGCCGGACTTGATTATAGCCGATGTGATGATGCCCAAACTTAGCGGCTTTGAAATGATAGAAAGCTTGCGAGCTACTCCGGAAATGAAGAACGTTAAAGTAGTGATGATGACCGCGCTAGGCCAAGCCGAAGACCAAGCTCGCGGAGAAAAGCTGGGCGTGGTAAAGTATTTAGTGAAGTCCCAGGTCACCCTGGAAGATTTCGCGAGAGTAGTCAAAGAAGTCCTCGGGCCTGGCTCGCCAGGGGGCGCGCCGGCTACAAACCAAACTGTATCCTCAACAAATAATCAACAAGAAAGCGAGAATAGTATGCAAGAGGACCCCACCAACAACGCAACACCGAGCCCATCGGACGCTCCAGCCGACAGTTCGGCGCCAGCCAGCAATCCAATGGGTGACACCCCAGCCGTAGATAGCGGCGCCGACCAACAGACCAGCGCCCAAGAGAGTAGCGCTGTACAAGGTCAAATTAATGATTTTACAGGCGGCACTCCGGATGCCGGTTCAACACCTACTCCGGCGGCCGACACGCCAGGTTCAGCCAGCGACTCAACAGGCGGCGACGCGCCTACACCTCCGCCAGCCAGTGAGCCGCCAGCCGCGTCCACTACACCACCAGCGGGTACTGACACACCTCCGGCCGGTGATAGCAGCACGCCTAGCGACCCAACTAGCAACGCGCTTTAAGGGTATAGGTACATACATTAAATCACCTCTGTCAAAACAGGGGTGATTTTTATATAATTAGAAAGCTATGAGTAATAAGGTTCCAATCGTAGCCATCGTAGGACGGGCTAATGTTGGTAAATCCAGCTTATTTAATGCTATACTCGGTCGCCGCGAAGCCATCATCGCCCGGGAGGCCGGAACCACGCGCGACAGTTTGACGGCCAAGGCTAGCTGGGAAAATAAAGATTTTTGGCTAGTAGATACCGCCGGCTTAAAGCCGCCGCAGGACAGTTTTGAACTGACGATTCAGGAACAGATAACCGAGGCCGCCACCAGCGCCGATCTAATATTGGTCGTCACCGAAGCCGACGTGCCGGTAACAGAAGAGGACCGCCGGGCGGCCACCCTGGCACTTAAAAGCCGCCAGCCGGTGTTGCTAGCCGTCAATAAATCCGATAAAAGAAAGCCGGCAGCCGATGAATGGCTGAGACTAGGCATAAAGCAAATCCTCGCCACCAGCGCCACTCAGAAAATCGGTATTAGTGACTTACTGGACGCGATTACCGTCCAGCTGCCTCCAGCCCGTATAAAGACCGATGCCAATCTGGTTCGAGTGTCTCTACTAGGAAGGCCGAATGTCGGCAAGTCCAGTCTGTTTAACTCCTTAGCCAAAAAACAGCAGGCGCTGGTGTCGGCCCGGGCGGGCACAACCAGAGATGTCAATCGTCTAAGCGTCAGATATGAGAGCCAGCAAATCGAGCTAGCCGACACGGCGGGCATCCGCCGCAGCGGTAAAATCGAACCCGGCGTGGAGCGTTTCAGCGTGCTGCGGTCGCTAGCAGCCATTGAGCAGTCGGACATCTGCCTGGTATTAATGGATGCTGGCGAACTAAACGTCCAGCTCGACCAAAAGATCGCTGGCCTGGTCAGCGAAGCCGGCAAGGGTTTGGTACTAGTCGTCAGTAAGTGGGACAGCATTGAAAAGGATGCCTTCAGCCGTGATAAAATCGCCGCTCAAATCGCCGCCAACTTTGTCTTTGTGCCTTGGGCTCCCTTGATTTTTACTAGCGCGGTCACCGGCCAAAATGTAACCAAGATCTACGATCTGATACTGGATATTTCCAAAAGTCGCTCGGCCAGTTTCAAAACGCCCGAGCTGAACCGGTGGCTGAAACAAGCTGTCAGTGAGCACCCGCCGGCCGGGTTGAAAAATCGTTCGCCAAAGCTTAACTATATCGTCCAGGAAGAAAACGACTTTCCGAATTTCAAAGTTTTTGGCGCCCATACGGGCTTTTTACACTGGAGCTATAAGCGCTATTTAGAGCGTAAGTTTCGGCAAACATGGCCATTAGAGGGTACTCCGCTAAAGTTTTGGTTCATCGAGAAGCATTAAGGGTAGAATGGTGTTATGGCCCTTTTTCAAAAAAAACCGCAGATAAGCTCCAGCGTGCCGCTTTATACCATCGGCGCCAACAAGACCGTTTTAATCATCGGCCTGGGTAATCCAGGCCAACAATACAGCGGGACCCGTCACAATATCGGCTTCGCCATACTAGACGAATTCGCCAAAAATAATGACTTTCCGGGCTGGACCGTTAAAAAGGATCTTAAAAGCGAGGTTACGATGGCCAACCTGGGCGAGAACCGGGTAGTTTTGGTAAAACCCGCTACATTTATGAATGACAGCGGCCAGGCCGCACAGGCTGTGCAGCGTTTTTATCGGATTTACAACCCCGGGACGCTGGCAGTTTATGACGAGTTGGCCTTACCGTTTGGCAGCCTACGTACCCGCCTGGGCGGCTCGGATGCCGGCCATAATGGCGTTAAATCACTAATTCAGCACCTCGGCGATGACTTTGGCCGGCTGCGGATTGGCGTAGGCTCGGATATATCTGCAAAGGCCGATGCCGCCGATTTTGTACTAGGCAAATTCACTAAAGAAGAACAAGCCCACCTGTCTTCAATAATCCGCGAGGCTAATTCGCTTATAACCGAATATATCTTCAGCGGCCAACTGCCGCACGATACCCGCGCGGTTCTCTAAATTTCTCCATCTGTCAGTCGGAATTGTGCCTCAAGTTCTTCAAAAAGATACTCATCGCCAATAAAAACCTCGGGGTGTAAGTCCTTTAGCCTATCATATTCATGAGTAGCTACCTCAAACTCCAGGGCATCTTTGAGATAGGCCTCAATTATTGTTTCAATTAAGTGGTTCTTTCTTTGACGAAGTGGGTGCTGATTTTCAATTGGCTCGTGCTCGCTCATAATAATCAATTATACGTGACAATTATACGTGACACTCGGAAGCGGCGACAGTTATAAAACGCGAAAATCCTCCGGAGGGGGTGGGCACCGCCGGAGGATTTTCGCAGGCT
>DASTHV010000005.1:0-6314 GCA_035718045.1 Saccharimonadales bacterium (SeqCode)
TATATCGCGGAATAACTGCTTCTGTAGCCGGCTGGTGTCGGTATAGTTAATACCCAGCACGGCCGCCCGGCTGGCAGTCATCTGCTCTTCTTGGCTACGAGCGTCATGCATACATAAGCATTATAACCTTTTAGCCGGGCAGGTTCACCTGTACTGACCGGCAGCGGGTGTGGATAATATATAAGATGAGCAAAGATAGGCGTCAGGTAGTGCTAGTGGTCGATAACGTACGCTCGGCTTACAATGTAGGCAGTTTGCTGCGCACCGCTGACGGCCTGGGTGTTAAAAAAGTTTATCTAAGCGGCTACACGCCATACCCCAAGCAGCAAAATGACAGCCGGCCACCACATGTACAAGGCCGGGTCACCAACGAGATAGCCAAGACCGCTTTGGGCGCTCAAGACTCGGTTGATTGGGAGCACATCGAGCAGATAGAGTCCGTCCTTGGCGAATTAAAGAAAAACGGTTACCAAATAGCCGCTTTAGAGCAAACATCTAGCGCGATCAATCTGAATGAATTTTCGCCAAAGTCTGTGGTAGCACTAATTGTCGGCAATGAGGTAAACGGTTTAGATTCTAGATCACTTGAACTGGCTCAAATCCATGTTCAGATCCCGATGACCGGCCAAAAAGAATCATTTAACGTGTCGGTTGCGGCCGCCATCACGCTATACTACTTGATTCGCATCGTCTGATTGGACAAAAACACCGCTTAAGTTTACAATAACTCTTAGGTCTGTATGGCTAAAATAAAAACTCCACAAAAGAACAATCATCATACGCGCCCGCGCGGTACCGCTAAACATAACTTTGAAAAAGTTTACTGGCCGTATATCCCGATTATCATCGCTATCGCCCTACTGCTGCCGCTGGCCAGCAGTGGCGGCGCCTTGAAGGCGGCCTTTCATAACCCGGGCGGTAGAGTTTTAAGTTATGCCACCAGTATGAGCATCAACCAATTGCTGGCCGATACCAACGCCCAGCGGGTCAGCAACGGCGTGGCGCCGCTAAGTTTAAATGATAAGCTGGATGCCGCCGCCCAAGCCAACGCCGATGATATGGCGGCCCGTAATTATTGGAGTCATTACACCCCAGAAGGTAGTCCGCCGTGGACATGGGTCACCGATCAATCCTATTCCTATCAAAAGCTGGGACAGAATTTGGCAGCCGGTTTTAGTGACGAACAAGCCACAATAAACGGCTGGATGGCCAGCGCGCCACACCGCGAGAACTTGCTTGATTCGGCTTTTTCCGATGTCGGTTTCGGATACGCTAATAATCCGGATTATACCTCCGCCGGCGGCGGACCGATGACAATCGTAGTGGCCTTTTACGGCCAACCGCAAGTTTTGGGCTCTTCGACTTCCGTAGGCTCTGCGGCCGCCGGCGGCGCTCAACAACCCAGCCCGCCAGCAGATCAAAATCCCATACCTAACGAGCCGGCCGCTCAACCCACAGCTCAGCCAGTTGCAAAAACCCCGCCAACGACAACCCAGACCGCAGCTAAGAACATGCCAAAACCCAAGGCGACCACCAATTTACAGTTAGCCGCGCCGCGCCTCCCAATCGCCTGGATAAGCACCACGCTTAGCGCCCTGGTTGTTGCGGCTTTACTACTACTATGGGCCAGCCGGCACCTGCGGGCCCTACACCGCGTGCTACGAAAAGGCGAGGTTTATGCCGTACGCCACCCACTGACCGACATCGGACTGATTGTAATTGCGGCTCTACTGTTTATCCTCAGCCAAACCGCCGGACTGGTCCAATAATTTACTTAACAAGTTAAGTAATTCACCTGACAACCACATTCATAGAGCCAAACAGCGAAGCTAAATCACGCAAGCTTTCCTCGTTAATACTTATTGTCTGGGGCAGTTTGATAATTTGCTTAGAAGCACTGGCGCCTGTCACCAGTACGACCTCAGTTTCGCCCCGGTATCCGTCTAGCTTTTCCTTAAGCGTCAGCAGCAGCGGATGATTCTGGCTGTTTTCTAGGCGGATATATAAGCGCTGGTTAATATTATTTGAAGTATCGCTGGGCCTGTCGATGCTGCCGCCGCCTTTATAGCCGGCCGCTTCGTCTTCGCTGATAACTTTAGCTTCTTCCACTAAGATCTTAAGCTCATTGTCGCGGCTATAGTCAATCTTGCCTTTGACTAAAATCACATTATCAACCTGCCAAACATCCGCAGTTTGCAGCAAAACCTTAGGGAAAACCACCAACTCGGTCTCGGTGGCCAGGTCCGCGATTCGCACAAAAGCCATTTTTGAACCATTCCTGGTTGTAATGTCCCTAATCTGATGAATTGAGCCGCCTATCCTGACCATTCGGCCATCTAAATCACGGCTGATTTGTGAAATCGGTTTAGCCAGGTCATTTAAGATTTTTTGATAGGAATCAAGTGGATGATGACTAAGATAAATACCTAATAGCTCTCGCTCCCAAGCCAGCTGCTGAGAAAGGGGATAATCCTGGCCCGACTCCAGCTTAAGTTCAGCCGACAGCTTAACCATTGGCAAATCGTTACCAAACAAATCAACTTGTCCGCTATCGGAATCTTTTTGCAGTTTGGACGAAAGCGACAAAATACCATCGACATTATTTAACAGCAATCCTCGATCGGCGAAACTATCTAGTGCTCCGGCCTTAATCAGGCTTTCCAGAGCCTTTCGGTTAACGATATGACAATCTACTAACTTGCAGTACTGATTGATATCCTCGATCCGGCCGCCAGCTGCCTGACGGGCCCGTAAAATTTCTTCAACCGCTCCGTGGCCAACATTCTTGATAGCGTCAAGACCAAAGCGGATTTTAGCCTCGCCTGGCACAACTCCGAATTCATGAAATGATTCATTTATATCAGGGGACAAGACTTCTATTCCCAGGTGTTTGCATTCTGTTATTTCAATCGCCAGACGATCGGTATTGTCATAATCGCTAGTCATCAACGCCGCCATGAACGCCGCCGGAAAATGAGCTTTCAGATAAGCGGTCTGGTAGGCGATCAGGCTGTAGCAGGCGGAGTGCACTTTATTAAAACCATAGTCCGAAAAGGCCTCGATCTGGCCCCAGATTTTCTCGGCCGTCCTCTTGGTGGTCTTGCTGTGCTCGATCATGCCGTCGATGAAGTTCTTCTTCATCTTGGCCATTGTATCTTTCTGTTTTTTGCCGGCCGCTTTGCGTAATGTGTCGGCTTGACCTCCAGTGAAGCCACACATATCTTTGCTGATCTGCATGAATTGTTCCTGATAAACCAGCACGCCATAAGTATTCTTTAAGGCTGACTCCATCTTTGGATGAGCGTATTCAATGCGCCTCACCCCGTGCTTACGGGCAATGAACTCCTCAATGAACTGCATGGGACCTGGACGATAAAGCGCATTCATAGCGATCAGATCGTCAAAGACCGTTGGTTTGAGCTGGCGTAGATAGCGTTTCATGCCGGATGATTCAAACTGGAACACGCCAGTCGTCTCGCCTTTTTGAAATAGCTCAAAGGTTCTTTTATCGTCTAAGGGAATCTCGCTGATATCAATTTCTTTGCCTTCAACCTTTTTTATAATTCGCAGCGCGTTTTTAATAATCGTTAGGTTCGACAGTCCCAAAAAGTCCATTTTCAGCAGGCCCAGCTCTTCGACCGGGCCCATTGAATATTGGGTGGCGATGGCTCCTTTTTGGGCCATTTCCAAAGGCGCGAATTTTACAATTTCGTCCGGTGCTATAACCACGCCGGCAGCGTGCACGCCGTGGCTTCGGATGGTTCCTTCGAGTTTCGTGGCAAGGTCGAACACTCTAGCCGATTGTGGGTTATCATTATTCTCGGCCTTTAGTTCCGATATGCTCTTTAAGCTTTCCGATAACGGGGTATGTCTTCCCTGGACGGGCGGCGGAATCATTTTGGCCAGCCGGTCGGCCTCAGCGTAAGGCACCTGCAACACCCGGGCCACATCACGCACCGAGTTGCGAGCGGCCATGCGGCCAAAGGTTACGATATTGGCCACCCGGTCATCACCGTATTTTTCGATACAATACTTAATAACCTCATCGCGTCGAGAATCTTGAATATCGATATCCATGTCAGGCATGCTGATGCGATCTGGATTTAAGAAACGCTCAAACAGCAGGTCATATTTCAGCGGATCGATCTCTGTAATCCGCAGGGCATAAGCCAAGATTGAGCTGGCGGCGCTACCGCGGCCTGGGCCGAATACTATCCCGCGGTCTTTCCCCCAGATTATAAAATCGGCGACGATCAAAAAGTAGCCGTTAAAACCCATCTTGTTGACAATATCCAGTTCATATTCGGCCCGGTCACGGACCTCTTTGGCGATATTCTTTTTAATTTCAGCCGTAGTCATCTTTACGCTTTGGTCTAGACTTTTAGAGCCGTACCGCCAGGCTAAGCCCTGCCAGACTTTTTCTTCCAGATAGGTTCTTTCGTTCTGGCCTTTTGGTGTCGGGAATTTTGGTATCAGAATTTTGCCAAGCTCAATATCGACATTACAACGCTCGGCAATTTTCTTACTATTCAAAATTAACTCGGGATGGTCTTTACCCCATCGCTCGATGATGTCTTTAGGATCGGCTACATGCAGCTCGAATTCTTTTAGGCTAAAGCGGTTTTCGTCGGCCAAAAAGGCGCCCGTCTGCACACACAGCAGAATCTCGTGAGCTTCTTGGTCCTCGTGCAGTAAATAGTGGGCGTCGCAAGTAACAACCGCCGGTATATCCAGTTCTTCGACTAGTTTAAGAAGTTGTTGGTTAACTTTGTTCTGCTCTTTCCAGGCAGTAGGATGTTTTGGATGGCCGTGATCCTGCAGTTCTATATAATACCTGTCGCCGAAAGTCTTTTTGTACCACTGTGCGGTTTTTTTGGCGATTTCATACTGTTCTTGTCTTAGGGCATCGCTAACCTCGCCGCCGATGCAGCCGCTTAACACTATTAGCCCCTCGTTATGCTTCTCTAATAGTTCATGGTCGATTCGCGGTCGATAATAAAAGCCCTCTAAATTGGCCAGGGAGCTCAAACGCATAAGATTGAGATAGCCCCGGTTATTACTCGCTAAAATTGTCAGGTGGTAATATTGGCGGTCTTGAGCTGGGTCTTTGTCCATATGAGATCGCGCCGCCACGTAAGCCTCCATACCGATTACCGGCTTAATTCCACCTGAAGTAGCGATCTTGTAAAATTCAATTGCACCGCTGAGCGTTCCGTGATCGGTCACGGCTACGGAGTCCATCCCTAGTTTTTTTATTCGCTCTACCAGCGCTGGTAGCTTCGTAAGACCGTCCAGCAAACTATATTGGGTATGATTGTGCAGATGCACATAATCACTAGCCTTTAGCTTGTTCTCCGGCTTTTCCATTAGCTACATTATAGCTGATAGCCGTTAGCCATTAGCTGTTCGATTTGTTGTATTTTATTTTTTGCTATCTGCTATTGCTTGCTTCTAACTGCTAACTCTTGAGGAATTTATTCAAGTTTTTGATAGCTAGGCGAACCTGCTTGGCCGCTTTGTTTAAATCCGGGTCTGTGGCTTCGCCCTTCTGGGCCGCCTTTATTACTTGCGCGGCTTTATTATGAGCGTCTTTAGCTTTAACCAGTGCTTCATCAAATTCGCTGCGGGCCGCGGAGCTTAGGCCGATGGTCTTATTTTTGGTCGATTTAATAATATCTTTAAGCTCGACTTCTATTACCTGTAGATCAACCACTGCGCCGTCTTTGATTCCGCTAGCCTTCCCGGCGATTTCTTCTCTGGTCTGTTGGCCGCTTTTGGGCGCCGTTAAAAGACCGGTAAAATAGCCGACAACTCCGGCTATACTGGCTACTAAAGAGCTTACGGCGACTTTACTGGTGGTGCTTTGACGGCGTTTGGCAGACATTACTTACTCCTCTTACGGTTTTTGTTGGTGGCTTGATTGACTATATTGCCGACTATTTTAAAAATTGCAAACGGCGCCGCTGCCGAACGTTCTACCGCCGAGGCGGCGGCTTCTACCGAGCCCGCTACGCTTTCGGCACGGTTAGTGACGCGTTTTACCGATTTTAGAATTTTTAAAACGTAAATCCCGACAACGATCAATACAAGCAAGAACAAACTCAGAATCGAACTCACTACAATCAGAAGAACTAGGGCTGCCGTATTCAATTTAGTATTCCTTTCTTAATCATGCTCCGTCTAAAAAATTATACACCAATCAACTGTAACTCTATATTGTCAAACCGGACAAATCTGTAAGTTTTGCTACAAATGCTTTCTGATTATCTGTTGAGTCAGCTCAGGGTTAGCCTGACCACGGCTAGCCTTCATCA
>DASTHV010000006.1:0-5711 GCA_035718045.1 Saccharimonadales bacterium (SeqCode)
ACCTCACCGAAGAGACTGTGGATCTGATTCCGGTTTCCGAGCCGGAGCCGGGGGATATCGCGAGCGATGAGTGGGAAACCGAAGAAGATCCAGAGGAAGTACTAGTTGCCGACACGTCATATATGGACGATATCGCCGATGACAGCGTGCGACTGTATCTGCGTGAAATCGGCAAAATCCCGCTGCTGACCGCCGAGGAAGAGCTGGCGCTGGCCCAAAAGGTCAAATCAGGCAGCAAAAAAGCTAAAGATCAGATGGCCGAAGCCAATATGCGTTTGGTAGTATCAATCGCTAAGCGGTACGTTGGGCGAGGCTTGGACCTGCTGGATCTGATTCAAGAAGGCAACACTGGTCTGCTGCGGGCGGTAGAAAAGTTCGACCCGGACCGCGGCTTTAAATTCAGCACTTATGCGACATGGTGGATTCGCCAGGCGATTACTAGGGCGATTGCCGACCAAGCCCGCACCATCCGGATTCCGGTGCACATGGTAGAAACCATCAACAAGCTGCTGCGAACCCAGCGCCGCCTGACCCAAGAGCTTAACCGCGAGCCGACCAACGAAGAAATCGCCGTCGCCATGGAAATGGAAGTCGATAAAGTCGAGCACATCATGAAGATTAAGCAAGATATTTCCAGCTTGGATGCTTCTGTACGCGACGATGAAGAAGACAGCGTACTGGGTGATTTCATCGAAGATGAAGACGCCAAAACTCCTACCGAATCAGCCTCCGAGCAATTGCTAAAAGAGCAAGTTAAGCAAATCCTAGGTACTCTTACCGAGCGCGAACAAAAGATTTTGAAGCTACGCTTTGGCCTGGAAGACGGCAAAAGCCACACGCTAGAGGAAGTCGGTCAGGAATTCAGTGTCACCCGTGAACGCATCAGACAAATCGAAGCCAAAGCCCTAGCCAAACTGCGCAAACATAAAGATACCCGCCGTCTTCACGAATATCTTCAATAAAATGGCATTCTCAGAACAATCCCTACCGGCAGAAGATGCATTCCCGGCCAATACACTGCCACCGCCGGACCTTTTTGATGAGATAGAGCAAATAGAAGAAGAGCCGGCTAACGCCTTCATTGACGAGCCCGACCGCCTGCAGTCCCAGGACCCGTTAAGATTGTATGTTCGACAAATGGGGGACGGTAGGCTATTGACGCCAACAGAAGAGATAGACCTCGCCCGCCGCAAAGATTTAGGCGATGAAGCCGCTAAACGGGAGTTGATTGAAAAGAATCTGCGGCTTGTGATGAGTATAACCCGCAGTTACACCAAGGCCGAAGTACCACTTTTGGACTTGATTCAAGAAGGAAACCTGGGTCTTATAAGGGCGGTCGAAAAGTTCGACTACAGGATGGGCTATAAGTTATCTACCTATGCCACTTGGTGGATTCGCCAGGCGGTCACCCGGGCTCTGGCCGATCAAGGCCGGACAATCCGACTACCGGTCCATGTGGCCGAACAGGTCCGAAGAGTTCAACGGAGCCGCAGGCAGTTAGCCCAGCGGCTGAATCGCGAACCAAATAAGGACGAAATAGCTGAAGAGTCCGGATATCCGGCGGAGCGGGTAGCGGAATTATTTAGTCTAGTGGAGGACCCTGTCAGCTTAGAAACCCCAGTAGGTGAGGAAGACAGTCTGCTTTATGATGTGATTCCCGATCAAGCCCCCGATCCGGAAGCCGAAGTAATGGTCAATGCCGGTCAAGTGGTACTTAAAGCGGCTGTCACCAGGCTTAACGCTCGATATCAGCATGTAATCAATCGGCGGTTCGGACTGGATGGTCACCCGCCAGAGACTTTGGAAGAAGTTGGCAAATCCCTAGGCGTCACCCGCGAGCGCATTCGACAATTAGAAGCTCACGCCCTCCGAGATCTAAGATTCACTTTAAGCCAGGTCGGCGTTACTGACGCGAAGGATATACTACAGTGAAAATCATAGGCATAGCCGGTACTAACGGTTCGGGCAAAGACACGCTAAGCGAGATGCTCGCCAAAGATTATGGCTGGCTGTTCGTGTCCAGCTCGAGGGATCTGATCATCCCAGAATTAAAACGCCTTGGCTTGCCACTGGAGCGCGGTCAAATGTCAGCCTTAAGCGCAAAGTGGCGCCGCGAAGACCCGGGCGGGGCAGTGGTTAAGCGGGCAGTTCAAAAGTATCAGCAGGCTAACCTGGACCATCAGTATAACGGACTAGTAATCTCGAGTCTAAGACATCCATGGGAGGTGGACAGTGTCCACGAACTAGGCGGCAAAGTGGTCTGGGTAGACGCCGAACCCAAAGTCCGCTATGACCGGATTTTTAACCGCGGGCAAGGAGATAAGGATATGAAGACTTTTGAGCAGTTTTTGGCCGAAGAACAAGCCGAAATGAACCATTCTGGCGACGAAGCCACCTTGAACATGGCAGCCGTCAAAGCCAAAGCCGACATTTTCTTATCAAACGATACTGACGACATTGAAGAATTTAAAACCGCCGCTCAAAAAGCCCTGAAATCTATTTTATAAAACGATACGATCCGTCTTCATCTTTAACAGCCATACCGTGTCTTACCAATCGCTCCCAAGCCAGCTGAGCCGCGGGATTATCGCCGGTGAAAGAGCCCGAAGACATTAAATGGTTGAAAAAAAACTTGTTGGCTTCGTTCAGGATAATCAATCGTCGAACTCCAAGCCCACGCTTAGCGAACTCCTGGGAGGTACTTGTCCATTGCACAAAAGGTGGGCCATCTTTTTCTTGGTCATTATCGTCCAGGTCCAGCAAACTAACCCCATATCCCATTACCTCTTCATTTTCACTTAAATCAACCGCATAAATGGCCTTGTCTCTAGTCTCATAGCCCTCGACCTGTTTGATCTGATGGTAGGCTAGTAGGTAAGTCTTGCCGTGCCCGCCAAAATCCAACAAAACCGGCCGCCTCAACAAAGTTGGTTGCGCGACTTCTTGTAGCCGGACTGCTTCGTCACTGATTTGGTCACGCACCGCTTGCGGTACTTCTTCCAACACGCACTCTTGAAATTGAGGAATGTTGAAGTCAGAGCCAGTCATTTCGAAAAGCATGGATTCGTCTTCATTGCCCATAAGTTCAAGAATATCAGGAATTTAAGCGGTCGCTCAATTAACACTTTAGGCATATAATTTATACGGTGAGTGAGGCTAGGAAAAAACTGGCGATTATTGATGGTAAATCCGTGTTTTATCGGGGCTATTACGCCATGCCGAATCTCAGCACCAAAGACGGTGTGCCGACCGGCGGCGTGTATGGTTTCGCCACTATGGCGCTGGAACTTATCAAGAAACTCCAGCCGGATTATGTCTGTGTGGCGTGGGATAAGCCCAAAACCAACATTCGCAAAAGGCTACAGATGTATCCGCAGTACAAAGCCGGCCGCAAACCGGCGCCGCCGGATTTTTATACCCAAATTCCTATCTTGCACGACCTATTAGACGCTTTTGGCTGGCCGCTTTATGAGCTAGACGATTACGAGGCTGACGATATCATGGGCACACTGGCCGTAGAAGCCGAGAAACAGGGCATCGAAACCCTGCTTATAACCTCTGACTTAGATGTTCTGCAGCTGATTAATCACCGCGTCAAGGTTTACGCATTGAAGCGCGGTTTTTCCAACATTGAAGAATTTCATCCGGAGAGTTTCCAGGCTAAATACGGGCTTAAGCCCGACCAATTTTTGGACTTAAAAGCATTAAAGGGAGACAGTTCCGACAATATACCGGGCGTTCCCGGCGTTGGCGAAAAAACAGCCATTGATTTGCTTAAAGAATATAAAACCTTGGACGGAGTTTATAAAAATCTGCCACAGATTAAAGAAAGTTTGCGCAACAAACTGCAAGCCGGCAAAGAATCAGCCTACCTGAGTAAAAAAATTGCTGAAATCTGGTGCGACGCGCCAATGAAATTGAATCTGAAAGAAATGGACGGCGCTAAGATTGACACTCAGGCCCTGCGGGCTCTGCTGGAGAAATTGGAATTCCGCACGCTGCTACGCAACCTGCCGGAAAACATGCGCGGCTCGATACCGCAAACCGAGACGGTTGGCGGCATAAAGCTGCAAATCGGCAAAAATACTATAATCGAGGCTGAAAAGGACCTGCCCAAGCTTGGTAGCAGTAAATATTTTTATATCCAGACCCGCTCGGCCGGCAAACACGGCGACCAACCGGAAGTACTTATCATAAGTCTGGACGGCAAAGATACTTACACGCTGGACCTGCGCAAATTAGACCACAAGCTGATAGCCAGCCATTTCAAAGATGTGCGGCCGCTGGTCGGCTACGACCTAAAATCTACTCTTAAAACTTTGCGCGGTTTAGGCGTGCGGGACTGGCCGCCAGTCGGTCATGATGTACTGGTGGGCGCCTTTTTGATGAATTCATTATTGCGATCCCAGTCGCTGACAGATTTAGCTACCGCTCAGCTGCGCTACGAAGGCTCTTCTCTAGACGATTTGGATACAGACGAGCTTATCGCACGGGCCGCGGAGGTTATGGCCGTCATCCGCGAACTGCATAAGAAACAGCAAGAAGAATTGGCTTTAAGCCCTAAGCTTTTAGCTTTAAGCTCTACTATCGAATGGCCGCTTATCCCTGTGCTGGCCCAGATGGAGTTGGAGGGCATTAAGCTAAATTGCCCTTACTTGAATAAATTTTCTAAAGAAGTAGACAAAAGTATCAAGGATCTAGAAAAACAAATTTATGATCAGGCCGAGCAGGAATTCAATATTGGTTCGCCCGGCCAACTGGCCGACGTTTTGTTTGTAAAGCTTAATCTGCCACGCCAGGGTATCAAAAAAGGCAAGACCGGCATGTCCACGGCCGCCAGCGAGCTGGCTAAACTGCGTGGCTTGCATCCGATTATCGATCTCATTACCCAATACCGTGAAGTAACCAAACTTAAGAACACCTATATCGACACTTTGCCTAAGCAGGTTGATAAAAACAGCCGTCTGCACACCACATTCAGCCTGACGATCGCGCCCACCGGCCGGTTGTCCAGCGCCGATCCTAACCTGCAAAATATTCCGGTGCGCACCGATCTGGGCCGCCGTATCCGCACGGCTTTTGTGGCGGAGCGGGGCAAGGCGCTAATTAGCGCCGATTATAGCCAGTTTGAGCTACGCATCGCCGCCGCACTGTCCGGCGACGAAAACATGATAGACGCCTTTAATCGTGACGCCGACATTCATGTCGAAACGGCGGCCCAGATCTACGGTATCCCGGCCGACAAAGTCACCAAAAACCAGCGCTCATCTGTCAAAGAAGTCAATTTTGGCATTATGTATGGTCTGGGCCCGCATGCTCTCAGTCAAAGCACCGGCATGAGTTTTGGCGATGCTCGCGATTTTATCACGCGCTATTTTGAAATCCGGCCCAAACTTAAGGAATTCATTGCAACGACCCGCCGCCAGGCCGAAAAAGACGGCTATGTAGAGACGATTCTTGGTCGGCGCCGGCCCACGCCGGATGTTCACTCTAGCAATTTCGTAGTGCGCGAGGCCGCTTACCGCGCCGCCATCAATCATCCTATGCAGGGCAGCGCCGCGGATATCATGAAAATCGCCATGAACAACGTGGCGGCGCGCCTGGATAATGATTGCAAGATGCTGTTGCAAATCCACGACAGCCTGATTCTGGAGGTCCCCAAAGCCAAGGCCAAAGCTTGCGGTCAACTGGTAAAAACCACAATGGAAGAA
>DASTHV010000007.1:0-3980 GCA_035718045.1 Saccharimonadales bacterium (SeqCode)
CAAATCGCCCGTGCACATCGATGTCAGATTCTTCCCCGCTCCGGCGGCATTGCTGCCGGTGGCGGCTGACATATCGGATGTTCCATGCACATCATAGGTCGGATTATTGGATTGATAGGTCGAAAAGTCGCCTGTCCAGCCGGCGCTTGATCCGATAGCGAAACAGTTGAAGCTGCCTGTACAATCGGCGTAGGCGTTATTGTCGACCGTGGCCCCTGCCGACCCGTTAATCAACTGGTTGCAGCCACCCAGGGCGTTGTTATAGACGGTGGTGGTGTTTGTTGGAATACCTAAACAGCCGCCCCGATTATTATTGGTCGGATCGGTACCGCCGATAGTGTTGTTGGCCATGAAAGCTACGCCGTTAGATACGCTGAGAATATCGTTAGCGGAAGTTTCATCTGATGGAGTTAGGACATTGTTAAAAATCGATATATTCGAAGTAGCGTCATTGCACGGCGTAGCGCTGGGTCCCGTGCCGCCTTCCAAAAATATCCAGGCCGTGGAATTACCGCCAAGAGTGCCATCAAATTTATTGTCGTAAATATAAAGCCCGTTTAGGTGCTCGCCGGCGCTGCCGGTCGAGCTGAAGCAGTGGATACCATCGTGATGGTAAGCGTCAGTAGATGTATCCCAGTTGGCGAAGTTATAAAAATGGTTACCGTAGATATAAAGAGGCCCAGCCGTACCGGAACCACTAAAAGTAGGGGTAATTCCGTGGTCGACATTATAAATCTGATTGTTATACAGCCTGTCATTCTGATTGTTGTCTCCGCCAAAAGTAATCGCCCAGCCGGCGTCATGGATCGTGTTGTCGTGGAACAAAAAATTGGAGCCGGAAAAGTCGATGGCTCTCACCTGGGTTTGGTCGACTTCGGCGCCAGTGCCAGTGTGGATATATATATTTTGAATTGTCAGATTTTTAACTTCGCAGTTATTACAAGAGGTAGCGCTGACGCCATAAGTACCGCCATGATATGTAAGATTCGTGCCGCTGTCGGTATTCTCAATTATTCCGTTGCTGCCGCCATCGATAGTAAGATAGCTTTGATTGTTCATATCTAAGCAGCCAGTGCCCCTGCCAGGGCAAACCGGCAGGCTGATTTTGGCATCGGGTTCAAAAAGCACGGTGATTGGGCTACCACTGCTGCCGCTGCCCTGGGCTATTAGGCCGGTTGAGATGGTACCGCACAGATGTACGGTTGTGCCGGGCCCTATCTGCGTAGAAGCTGCTCCCCAGTTGCCGGCTGTATTGAAAAAAGTTACGGCATGGGCGTTAGCGCAACTGCTGCCGTCGTCCGAGCCTGCGGCTGCTTGCGCGACATAGACGGACGGCAAGCTGACGGCGTGGCTATTTAATAAAGTATAACCGCCAATGGCGGCGAAGATGATAATGAACAGCCCCAAGTTTATTTTTGAAAAGGCGGTGTGGGCCATAACAGAGTGAATTATTTGTTTTTTTTGAATAAATTTTTTGTTCATCATTTAGTCTTATCAGGTCCCATAATGTGACAATAAGATAGATAAGTCAAATATATCTACCGTACCGTTAGAGTTTAGATCACAGGTAGAGTTAGTAGTTCCCCAGTTGCTGAGCATTATGGATAGGTCAGTGATGTTAACATGGCCGTCAGAGTTAAGATCGCCTGGGTTAAGGGTGTTGGAAACTTCATCCGCCCCTGCCCACGGCGGCGATGACCGGCTATCGCCGTCAAAGTCAGTCGCCGGATAATTTACCAAATCCCCCGCTCCGGCCGCGCAGGTATCGGTAGCGGACAAGTGAAAATCAGCATCAAGCGAGTCGCTGTGCGACCAGGCTAAGCCCGAAGACAATTTTGGCACGCAGGCCTTGGAGTTGCTGCCGTCAACAGCCGACGCAAACACGTTATAGGCGCACGTAGGAGGGATTAGGGATGAGTTGATGGACTCGTAGCTATTGCAATAATTCTGACTCAAATAGATATTCCCGCGAGATATATTCGTTCCGACCATCCCGGACGAATTACCGAAAGCCACGGCTCCATCTACGGTGTTGTATTCAAAGTCCATGGGTGGACCGGACGACACCGCGTTAAAGTCCGAACAGATAATACCACCTCCCGGAGATGTTGTTTTTAGCTCAAACATGTTGTTGCGGATAATGTCGCCGGCGTAGCCACTGTCACCGGCATTGGCCGAGCTGACCCCGTTGAAATAAAGTTGCGAGCAGCCAGTAATCCGATTACCTTCAATTAGCGTATTACCTATCTCACCCTGTATACCGTCAACATGAGCGCCGCTGATACATTCGCCGTCGTGGATATAGTTATTAAGGATTTTATAATCTTCACCCGGATTGGTTTCATCGGCGCCAATCCACCAAAGGTCCACCAGGTCATTTGGCCCCCCACCCTTACAAACAGCATCTGGCAGCGGCCCCACCTCGGAATACTGCAGGGTGGTGGCCCAGGCGTTAGTGAAGAAGGCATCGGTATGCACGTTATCCACCGTAACGTTACGGTCCCCGGCGCTCAGGTTCATGTTAACGCTTACGCCGGCGGTTGATGCCGGCACTGTGATATGGTCGGTTTGCCGGCCGGAACTACCGCAGTAAGCGCCGCTAATTTCCACGTCATGGCTTTCGATCGATAACCCGGCACTAGCCACATTGCCGCTATCCAGTGTCACGTCTCCGCCGGGGGCCACGCAGAATGTCACCTTGGCTGAACCAACAGATAAGTCAGTTCGATTAGGAATATCTTGAACTCCATAAGTGCCGGAAGCAATCTGAATAATGTCTCCGGCTTGAGCGATTTGGTAAGCTTGGCTAAAGCTGGCGCAGGGTTTGGTTTGGTCCCCTCGCGCGCAAGTAGCGTCATCGCCAGTGGTCGACACCCAGACATTAGCCGTTGGTAAGGTTTCATCAGCACCTATGTCGCAGGCTGTACCTTGTGGGCGGGAGTCGCCGTCCATATCTGTGCTCACGGCGCAGCTTGATGACTCGGCCTGGTCTATGCCCGCCGACCCCGATTTAAGGTGCAGGTCCCAAGGGTAGACCGTGGAGACGTAACTGGGCGTGCCATCGATATCACCAGTGCCGCAGGTGCCAGAGGTCCATAAATTATATGTAGAGTTAATCGGCACGGTAGTGGTGTAGTCCGGGGTTTCGTTAGAAGTCCGGCACTTGGCTGCTCCGCCAAAAATATTACCCGTTGCAGTCACCGTTGCCGAGGCGTCAAAGCCGGCGAATTCCGGCACGGTTGAAAAGCTATTGTAGAGCAATTTTAAATAACCCTTAAAGGCCGGATAACCCCCGCTGCTTGCTACGCCGCCGACAAATTGCATGTCGTAGTACTTGGCTCCATAAAACATATTGTTTTCCAGGGTGATATTTGAAAACCACTGGGTCCCTGTGGCCAGATCGACCGAACCCCAGTTATTCTCCGGACAGTTGTAAAAACGCGAGTTCTTAATCATGATATTCGTAGCAGCGTCGACAAATTGGATGCAATCGGGATGGTTCCCGTTATTAGGTTCGGCTTGGGTCGAGCAGTTAGGCCACTCGGCGGAGGGGATATTGGAACAGGCGGCCGTGCCGCTGTCCGGGCCACCATAAGAATCATGCAGGTAAACATTGTCCAGGGTGATTCCATTGGAAAACCACGTCCGATGGTCACCGGTGCTGTCGTTGTCATAGCGCGTCGCGCCGACCACGATCTCAGCATCCGAGGAGCAGCAATTCGGACCGGCGTTTATATTTTTTAATGTTATGTTTTGGCCCGAGCCGATCCCGATATCATTGCCGGTTCTGGACAGAGCGTTGGCATTCTCAATCGTCACGCTGGTCATGAAGGTGCCCGCCTGACAACCTGATATATCGGTTCCCGATGTGGTGCAGCCCAGGTAGTCGCCCGACCAGTTGCCAAAAGAATTGAAGTCGATCCCGTTAAAAGTCACGTAGGAGGCAGGCCGGCCGTTGGCATTGCCGTAATTCGCCCCCA
>DASTHV010000008.1:0-11634 GCA_035718045.1 Saccharimonadales bacterium (SeqCode)
CATGGCTAGCCACCACTTGCCCCTTGAAATAACATAAAACACAAACGGGGCAATTAACATCAATATGGCGAATCGGACGAGGAAATCCGCCCATCCGTAAGTGAAGCGCATCAGCAGCGCCTGAACGATATCGTGATGCCAAGGAAAAGGACTTGGTAAAGCGTCTTTAATCGGCGCATGGTGGGTGAACTCGACCCAGCTCAAGAAAACGAAAGTTAGAAGCGTTCCGGCAAGATATAATTCCAATGCCCGCTTCCACATCTTTTTAAAGATGAACTTCATACCCAGATACAGCCGGCGCTTATAAATCATGCCTATCAGCAGGCCGGACAGAAAAAAGAATCCCTCGGCGGCCGACACCCAGAGTCGTCCCTTACCAGTAAAGAAATCCCAGCCGTTAGGATAAAGCTCGACGTGGTCAATCATTATAACCAGCAGAAAAAAGCCGCGTATCAGATCAAACGCCAATATTCGTTTGGATTTGCCGGCTACGGCTATATCTTCCTGTTGAGTCCTCATTAACTAGCGACCATTTCTTTAAGCGTGCCCATCATCGGCTTGCCGCTGCGGGTCCTGGGTATCTCGGGCAAGCGGATAATGCGGCTGGGGCGCCAGGCGAACAATAGGTTTTGTTTGCAATACTCCTCTATCTGTTGGTCGGTAAGGTCAGTCACAATGAAATATATCAACTCGTCGTCAGCTTGCTGAGTCTGAACGCCCATAACGTAAATTTCTTTAACGGCTGGGTTTTTATGCATCGCCCATTCGATATCGCGCGGCGATATGCTGTAGCCGAACCGCCGGATTTTTTCCTGTTTGCGTCCTTTAAGAAAAACATACCCGTTCTTTAACTCGGCGATATCGCCGGTCCGCCAATAGCCATCGTCGGTTAAGGATTCTTTGGTGGCTTTGGCATTATGCCAATAACCCGGAAATACTCCGCCTGATTTAACCAGGACCTCACTGTCGGCGCTTAACTTCAAGTCCACGCCGGGCAATACCTTGCCGGGTGAGCCCAAGACCCGTTTGCCGAGCCGGTTGCCGGCAATCCGGCCTGTCTCGGTTGAACCATAAGTCTCCAGTATTTCTATACCGAAACGATCTTTAAATTCGTGCCAGACCGGCGGCGGTAGCGGTGCTGCGCCGGAGATGCATAAACGGACCGCGGATAAATCGTAATCTCCTGGCGCCTGTAACATCTTCATGTACGCCAGCGGGACGTGGGTAAACATACTGATCTTGCCGGAACTCAAGGCCTCTAATATCACCTTGGCGTCAAATGATTGCTGGTGCAAAAACAATGTATTACCGTGATAAATAATACCCGACAAACCCATCACCAGGCCGTGCATATGGCTCAATGGAAGATTAAGCAGCAAACTGTCTTGGCTGGTCCAGTTCCAGACTTTTGAGCAGGTCTTGATGTTCCAAATATGATTAGAGTGGGTATTTGGTACGGTTTTAGGGCTACCCGATGTCCCGGAAGTGAAAGTTAGGCTGGCTATTTGTTTTTTTGCCGACAGACGAAGCGGCTCACCCGCCGGCCGCCATTGTTTTAGAAGTTCAGCCGCCAAGATGACTGGCTGAGTGTGGGATCCGATGTTCGGCAGATACCTTTCTTCTGTTACTACCATGGACGGCGGGATGCGCTGAATCAGGGCGTCAATTTCCAGTTTTTTGTAGGCTGGATCCATTGGCAGAGCGATGTGGCCAGCCTGTAAGACGGCCAGATAAACCACCACGAAATCTATCGAGTTTGTCATCAGCAGATTCACAACCTGCTGGTCCTTGGCGCCTAACTTCTCGGTAAAATAAAAACTCGTCTGCTCTACCTGTTGCCACAGCTCGGCCCAGGTTATGGTTTTATTTTCAAAAATGATTGCCGCTTGGTCCGCTTTTCCGTCGGCATGCAATCTTAAATAATCCGTAATATGGCTCAAGCGAATATTTGGTCTCCCTATTTACGAGCTAAAGTAATGCTTTAATTATACAACCCGAGCTGAACGTTTGCTGAGCTTGGCTAGCGTTGGCGCTCGCTGGCGTGCGGGTCAGTTGGGTTTAAAGCGTGGCCGCCAAACTTATTGCGCATCGCGGCTAACAGTTTGGTGGCAAAATTAATATCGCCGTCTTGGCTGGCTAGTCGGACATCAAACGCTGCTTGGATAGCTGGCATCGGCAAGCCGATTTCCCTGGCTAGGTCTAGCGTCCAGCGAGCTTCGCCGCTTTCGGCCACCACGCCGTCAATCCGGTCCAGCCGCGGGCTCTCGCTCAGCGCGTCACGTGCCAATTCGTTTAGCCAACTGACGATTACGCTGCCGTGTTGCCAGACTTCGCCGGCGGCGGCTAGATTCAAATTCTTGATCGGGCCGTCATGCAGCAGCCTGTACCCCTCGGCTAGGCTTTCCATCATGCCATATTCAATGGCATTATGAACCATTTTTACGAAGTGACCGCTGCCGGTAGGTCCAAAGTGTTGATAAGCGCCAGCCGGCTTAGCCAGCGTCTTCAGGGCTGGTTCTATTAGTTTATAAGCGGCTTCATCGCCGCCGGCCATTAACGAAAAACCGTTTTTGTAACCCCATACACCGCCACTAGTACCGACGTCGACCAAATATGATTCCTTGGCTTCAACTTTTTTGGCTCGCTCCTGCGTGCGCTTGAAATTCGAATTACCCCCGTCTATCAGAACACTGCCCTGGGGTATTTTTGCGAGCCAAAAATTCATATGTTCGTCGGTGATACTCTCTGGTAACATCAGCCACAATATGACCGGCTGGCCGCTAAAGGCCGCCAGGACTTCTTCATTGCTGTAAGCACCCTTGGCCCCGTGCTTAGCGGCTTCATCTATCGGCTCGGGGCTGCGGTTGTGGGCAATTACCTCATGCCCGTCTTCGGCCAACTTGCGGGCGATTTGGCTACCCATCCGGCCAAGCCCGCTAATTGCTATCTTCATACTTCTCTCCTTTATAATCGTTAAAAATCGTGACATCCGACATTTTTTTGAGAAGCTGAGCTGGTTGCTCGCCGGGCGACACCACCTTTTCCAACTTATCGAATTGCGACCATTTTTCTTGGCCGACGGCGTAAACCACAATCTCATCCAAACGCCTGATAAGTTTTAAAGTAGGAGTTATCCGCTTATAATCATCCCAATTATAGCCGACCACATCTTGCTCAGAATTCACTGACGGGCTATACGGTTTAATCCCGAAGATATGTCCGTCTGGGCCCATGCCGGCTAAGGCCAGGCTATAATTTGCGGCTCCAATCTGCCGGTTTAACATTTTGGCGTAATTTGTCGCGGTTTCTTCCATGCTTTCCCCATTTAGGACGGGTAGCAGATGCGCGCCGGGCAAATCAAATCCCGTAGCTAATAGCTGTTTTAGGTTGGAGTTCGGATGATTGACCGGCCCGTACCTTTCATCCGTCAAGGTTATGGTTAAGTTTTTTAGGTTTGGCTCCGTCCTTAGGATTTCAGATACGTCTACGGCGATTTTGATCGCCGAGCCGCCAGCCACCATCCAAAAAACGGTCTGCCCGGCTTGTAGGCGGTCTTTTAGCCGTTTTAAGACATATTCAGCGGGTTGGGCGGCTGTTTGTACTTTTATATAACGAATCATAGGCTTTGTAACTAATCCTCTCTTACGCTCATTATACAAGGTCGAAATTAACACATACCATAAGCGAGATTTCTAACATGTAATTGTTAAGCTTTTTCACAGCGATGCGGTATATAACTATCTACACTGATAAGTACTAACTTAGGGGGAGTTAAATGAAAAAGCATCACGCTACTACAAACATAACTGACGACGTAAATTTAAGGAAACACTACATACTTACCCGTCCCGCTAGACTGTCCGATTTATCTTTTGACGATATCGATGATGGAGCTGAAGCCGGCTGGAGAGAGAAATCCAGGCAAATGCAGGCCCGCAGGTGGCGAAAGATTCGCCATCAAGTGGCCTAGACCAGATACAGAGCGACCGAATTTAACAACTTACAACCTGTCAACCGCTCTGCGTGTGAATGTCGAGCCCCGCGTAGAGCAGTGTTGAAACAAAAGGCGATCCTTGCCCGGCGCTGGTTCAAATTATGCAACCAGTTAGAGTAGAGTCCGAGGTTTATAAGGGTCGCTCTTTTATTGTTTTTTTAAATTTTCTACGACTACGAAACCTTGTTGAAGATGGTCGGGAAAATATCCGCCGTATTCTCTTGCTAGTGATTCGAAGTAATCTCTGCGGATATTAGACTCGGAACTTAGCTCCAGGTAATCTATGACATCAGTTTTTGACGGCTGTTGGCCGTTGGGCAGGCGCATTAAGGGCAATAGGCTAAATATTGCTTCACGAAAGTCGTTCCATCCCTCATCGGTAGCTGGGATGTAGATCGTCTCGTCCTGCTCCTTATAGTCGATTACTTTAAATTTATTATTTCCATCTAATGATTGCAGCATTCGGCTAAGCGGAAAGTGGGAATAAAAAGCTCCTATTCTTGGCATGACAGCATCATAATGTTCAGCGACTAACTGAGCGACGGTCCATAAATTGAAAGTATTATCGACTTCCCGACCAGAAAATATCGCTTGTCCGCCTGGGACTAAGACGCGATTAACTTCGGAGAAAAGTTTGCGCGGACGAGGCAAGTGGTAAGCTAAAAACGGCGCGCTTACAGCGTCGAACGAGTTAGCAGAGAATGGCATAGCCTGTGCGTCGCCGTGCTGCAAGAAAATATCCTCATGGTCGTATTTTTCTCTTAAAATTTCTTGATAGAAATCAAAGTGGCTTGAGCTTGTATCCATCCCCACAAGTGTGCCCCTATGGCCCCTTCTTAGTAACATCTCCAGAAGATAGGCGTTGCCCGTGCCCGCATCTAGTATTGTCTTTCCTTTGTAAGCTTCAAAGCAATCAGCCATTTCTCCCCATATATTCCGAATTCTTTCATCCTCGTATTCGGCTGCTTTTTGGTGCTGCTGCTCGGGAGCTAACGCGTACTTTAAATATAAGTAACGTCTTACGTCGGCCGTATATGGTACAACAAGGTCAGTGGGATTAGCGCCATGGTATTGTCGCCTATTCTCCAGTCCTACATTTCTTGGTAGATATTCACTCAATTTTATCCTTGTCCTCTAGTTTGACATAAGCTGGTGGCAACACTAATTCCTATCCTCTGGGGAATATATAGCATACCCGTACTCTATTGTTAAATTGTTATGCTTTTAGATAATGTGAAGTATCCAACATCAATAGAATTATTTGTCCACTATACTCCTCTTAAATAAGGGGAGAGTGGTAAGATATAAGAAGTGTATAGGTTAAAAATATCTGACAAACTTAAGAATTTAATGTTGACTGGCCGGAAGTTTAAGCTGTCCAAAGGCCAGATTATTCAGTCAACCGACGACCGGCGGGTCTTTAACCTCATAGAAAAAGGTTATGTTAAGCGCTATTTAATTTCTAACGAGGGTTCTTTGGGCGTGCAGGTTATCTATGGGCCGGGTGAAGTCTTTCCTATCACTCTGGCCTTTAGCGTGCTTTTCGATCAAAGTATTAACGAAAGCCCAGAAACCTATTATTACGAGGCGATGACCGAGCTGGAGCTTTACACCATAAACGAGCAAGAGCTAGCTGATGCCGTCAAGGCCGACCCAACGTTATATAGGGATCTGATGGCCGTAGCTGGCAAGCGCCTGCACTCGACATTACATGGGCTAGAAAATCTAACCCTGAAGACCTCTTATTACCGGGTAGCCCATGAACTTCTTTATATGGCCCAACGCTTTAGCGAGAAAACCGGTAAGGGCTATAAGATTCTAATCCCATTGACCCATCAGGATCTAGCCGATATCTTGAGTTTGACACGCGAAACAGTCTCTACGTGCATGGTGGAGCTACGAAAAAAGGGCTTAATTACCACCAACCGCAATATTTGCGTTAAAGATATCAAAAAGCTCGAAGAAGAAGCTTACAGCTAAGCTTAAACTATTGGGCCGCGGTTGCGGTTAGAATTTTTTTTTGAATGTCCGCCTGCCTTTCTATTTGTGTCAAATGTTGATATATGACCGAACCAAGCAGAGTCACCGAAGGGATGATATACCGGACAGACAGATCTTCTCTACGATCTAGTTCTTCTAGCGTCAGGTTGCCCGTCAGCACGACTACCGGCTCGACATCGGCGTAATGGGCCGCCGCCGCATCTGATGTAGAGTCGCCGACCATAAAGGTACTTTCTTTTGGTATCTTGGTTCGCCTGACGAGTTCATTGATAGCGTACGGCTCTGGTTTATTGTGCCCGCCCGGTGTATTGTCGGCTGTAAACATCCGGTCGCCGAACCATCTCATGTCCATGCCGATCTGAGGAATCACTATGTCCAGTACGTCTCTATCGGCGGCGCTATTTATACTGAGGGTTACTCCATCTTCGTGCAGAGCTCCCAGAGTCTCAGCTGCTCCGTCAATGGGTTTAATTCCGCGTGGAATGTCGGTTATAGATAATTGCCGGTGGCGCCTAATCGCCTCCTGGATTAATTCAGGACTATTTTTCAAAAATCCCAACATGACCTCGCGAGGCGATTTTCCCGGGTCCATTTCCATCTCAGCCGCCAGCTCTTCGTGGGTGATATCAACGTCCAATTCAGCCAGACAAGCGGTACCGATGGAAACGAAGAGACCATTTACGCCGGTAGTGCCTTCAAACAGGACGCCGTCGGCGTCTAAGATAGCGTGCGCGATTGAGGTATTATCTTCGTGACTTCTCACCATCTCTCTTCTTTGAGTATTCTACCAAAACTATCATCATGTTCTGCCCGTAGCCGTAAGATTTATTACTAGACGCACCTCCCTTACCTCTTTAGCTTAGATGTTAGCTATTTTACCGATATTGAAAATGCTAACGCCTATAATTCGCAAACGGTAAGAGGAGAGCATATGCTGTACAATGCTTTAGCTGTAAACTATGATATCCCATTTGTGCCCAGTTCAGAGAAAAGTACTGAGACAATGATGGAAGTAGCGAATGTTTCCGCCGGAGAATTAGCTGTAGACTTAGGCGCTGGAGACGGACAATTAGTTATTGCTCTGGCAGAAAGAGGTGCGCAGGCAGTGGGCGTCGAAATCGATAAAGGTCGGTCACGTCAGGCTGAGACTAAAATATTAAGGGCTGGTCTGCAGGATAAAGCCTCAATTATAAATGGCAGTTTCTGGGAACAGAGTCTTGCGCCATATGATCTTATCGTGCTGTATGGCGTGCCCAGCATTATGGAGCGGCTACAAAGAAAAGTTCAAAACGAAGCTAAGCATACGGTGCGTATCGTATCGAATCATTTTCAGTTCCCAGACTGGCAGCCAGCCCTAAGACGCAATAACATTTTGCTATACAGACCGTTTATAAAATAATTTTCATGACTGAAATAGTGATCATTTTTTGGACCAATTCTACCAGCGTACGTATGACGCGGCTGGATATACACTGGATGAGTGCCATTTGATTCGCTCGGCTGGGATTGGTCCTGGGATAAGGACTTCGGGCTGGAGAAGTACGTAAGGTAGATTATCAGCTGCTCCATCTCTCTTGACACACTCTAGACCAGACTCGTCCACGCATATTCTGTACGAATCGCGATATTGGCTTAAGCTCATGGCCCTTGTCCAGTACTCCACTGCTTGTTTTTTTGTTTCTCTGGAGAACTTATATTTTTTACCGTTTTTAATCGCGCCATGCATAAAACTCATTGAAAAAGCATCACAAACAATAACTTCGTCAGGGTTAACCTCTATCTCTATAGACACAAGGTGCTGACTAGCTTCGTGGTTGGGCCCTGTGAGCTTGTTGATAATGCCCTCAGCAACTGCTTTTTCGGGATGAGCAAAAACCGAAGACGCACGTGAAATTCCCAAAGCTCGTATATTCTTCGGTCTTGATTTATCTATCAAGACTTCTTTTTCTTTCCATTCTTGCGTATTGCCTCTACCAGGATTAGGATTTAAACCTTCATCCAGGCAGGCGAGCCTACTATCGAGAGTAAGGTGATAGACATAATCAAAAGAGCTATTGTGTTGAGTCTCAGAACCCCTAGCCATATTTATATTATATCATAATATGGATTGTTAGCAAATAATAGACATAGTGGATGGTCATAGTGGGCGAGCTTCGATCTTATTCTTTGTTAACGAGAGGCCGGTTCGACAGCCGAAGTCGCGCTTTCATTAATTATTGACTGCGCGTCTTCCAATAGAATTCGGCAAACAGTTACGTCGTCGTCATTTGGCTTGGTATAGTCTGGCCTAAGAACTCCCACATAATCACAGACTTCAAACGCTTCTTGCCAACCATCGAATTTATCGGGGAGTATATATTTACCACTTTCATCAATCGGCACGCTAACAATAGAGATGGAATCTCTGGTATCGTAGAACATACCGTCATGGGTATGAATTCGTAGCATCCATACTGCGCCGTTTTGCGTTAAGCCAGAATGGGATATAAAGGGCTTCAGTAAATAATGTATGGTCATATCGTGTTCGTACTCTTGTATCGGATTAGGAGGCATTTTTTCAGTTATGCTCTTCCTTAGTAGCTCATGGCTAGGTACTGTTATCATCATTTCCTTTAACGGCTTGGCTAAATCAATACAGATTTGATCTTGGGTTTCAGCTAAACTGCCCTTCTCATAGCGTTCAATCATTCAGCAATAATGTCATAAAAGCTAAGAAATAAAAATTGCTTATGCTTGGCTGGGGAGGAGGGATAGCGGGCTGCGTCCTTTTCCACTCGGCAGTCCTCGAAGCTAGCTTCTGCGGGCAGCCTCGCTCCACCGAACCCGCCGACGCGCTTGCTTCCGCAATCGCCGGGGGTTCGAATCTACCAATAATACAAAAATGACAGAACTCAGGAGCCCTGTCATTTTTGTATGGCTGAGTATCATAGACAATGTTAGAACCAGATTGATGGAAAATGAATTAGCACTCTTGACATGAGAGTGCTAGTTTGATATATAAATAATAGGTGGGTTTAAGCAAACCACCACTGTAAATTAAATGTTTAATGTCTGTCATTTCTCCGCTAGCTATAGTTATCGGAGTTGGGAGATGCATTAATAGCTCAACTACCTTAGGCGCATCACTCCGAAGCTAAAAGTAGCAAGAGAGGTGTACAGGAAAGGAGGATAATTATGTTTGATCTAACTCGTCGGCCAAGCAGCAATTTAGGATTATCCACTTTTGAAGAGATGGATAAGCTGTTTGACAACTTTTTCCGATCAGCTGGTCTGCCAACAAAAGCTTTCAACTTGCCATCAGTAGATATCTACAGCGAGGATGATAAGCACATGGTTGTCGAGATGCCTGCTCCAGGATTTGATGTCAATGACATCGATATTAATATCCGAGAAGGTGTACTCGAAATTAAAGGTCAGATTACTGAAAAAGACGAGCAGAAAAAAGACGGACGCAACTATATTGTTCGTGAAAGCAATGCAAGTTTTGCACGTCGAGTAATTCTGCCTGAAGGAGCGGATGCAGATAATATTGAAGCTGAGCTTGATAAAGGTCTGCTGAAAATCAAAGTGCCTGTTCACCGCCCAGAAGCAAAACGGGTAAAGGTTCAGGCCGGTAAAAGCTCCGGTGCTAAAAAGATTGCAGCTTAGGCTCAATACTTATGGCACTTTAAAGCCCCTGTATAAATAGCAGGGGCTTTTATTTAATGTTTAACAAAGTTATAACAAGAAGTTCGAACGTTCCACTTAGCCTATAAAATTCTACAGATACAAAAAGACTGGCTGGGGAGGAGGGATTCGAACCCCCGAATGCCAGGACCAAAACCCAGTGCCTTGCCCCTACCGAACGCACACCTCTTTACTAACGATGATAGAATGAAAACGTGAAGACAAGTATTGGCGTAACCCTAGCGCAAGCGATAAAACACAATTACAAGCTTTTAAGACCCTCTTTGATAACACCGGAAGACGGTCTTGGCGGTCAGACTTTCATTATTATCGATGGCGAGCAAAGATACACGGCTAAACTATATACGAATGTCTCGACCGCCGATGAAGTAGCGCGATTCCAGGATATTCTATACACGGCAAGTGTACCCGTACCAGCAGTAATTGCGAATAAGTCAGGAAATTTGGTAACCAAGCTAGACGGCGGTGGACTAGTCGTTTCGGTATATGCAGACGGCCTTCCTATTGGCTGGAGTAAGGAATTTGCTTCCATATCCCGACCGATTTCTTTTGCTGTCGCAGAGACTGTGGCTAGGATGCACAAGGCGGTCATGAATACAGGCAACAAGACTCCCTTAGATCATCGAATTAACGTGGACCGAATGATTAGAACTGATAATAAGCTCGCCAAAGACCTCTCGACGATTGATCTCTCGGATGTCAGGCGAACGATGATCCATGGCGACCTGACGAGAGAAAACATACTCCTCAACCGGTCCATGGATTCAGTGGCGGCTATTATTGATTTTGGCGATGCTCATTATGACTATGTCGCTTTTGACATAGCTACAATGCTCACCCAGGTATACGTCACTAAAAGCTGGGGAATAGATTTTCAAGGGATCACCAACTTTTTAGCTAAATACAATGAAACTAACGAGCTGAACGAAGATGAACTCAAAGCCGTGTTGCCACTCATGGAGGGCCGAAACAGAGCTCTTAAAAAAGACGTCAGCGAACAAATCGCTAGTAAATCCTCCGACCTTAAAGTTCTTCAGTCCATAGAGCAGTCCATTGAGTCCAAGCTGAAACTGCTTGAAACGAATCGGCCTCGTCTGGAAGCCCTTATTATAAAATCCTAACTTAGTGCTTCGGTAGCGGTCCCGTTTTCAAGTAGTCGAGTTTTGATGTTATCAACTTCTTCAATCACGCCTGCGAACCTGAATGAGGGTATCCTAAGCATGTCTTCTCGAGTAATCAAGCCCTCGGTATACAGATTCATCAATTCGTACTGAGTCATGCAATACGAACAGTCTTCGTATCGGGCCTCTGGGTCGTAATTTGTGCCAGCCCGATGTTTATCAAAAACTTCTGTCGCGTCTTCGATGACGTTGCCGAGTAAAGGCATGGTACTGCCACAAGAACAGGTTTCGGCGTTGCCATAATTATCCACCCCTTGTACGAAGAATGGTACAAAACAACTATCGGACCGGTGGCCTTTGGCCATCATTGCGACGAGCCTGTCCAAGTAAGGTTTAGGTGGCAATATCGACATGTACTCCTCGTACTGCTCGGTCACGACGCGCCTGAATGCCTCGAGTTGTTCGGAGGTAAAGTCCCATAATGGTCTGCCCCCGCCCCTTACCGGACGAGGAATAATCACCAGGTCGTCTATTCCTTTAAGGTCCTCGAGCATTGTCTCAAAACTGTCTGTGTTGTGCAGGGTCAAAACGCAGTTTATTTCTATGGGCATACCTTTTTCCGATATCCGCCGTATATTTTCAACAACTTTCTCTGTAATGCGGCCGTTTGGCGTCCGGGCTCGATTTGTCTCCTGAGTAGTGCCATCTAGCGAGATCTGGAAATATACGTTTCCCATTCCTGCGAAAGCGTCAATCTGCTCTGGTGTTAATTTGTAGCCGTTCGTCAGTATCTGTACTGCAGAGTAGTTGCCCCTGACGCTGTCTACGTAA
>DASTHV010000009.1:0-7972 GCA_035718045.1 Saccharimonadales bacterium (SeqCode)
AGGATGGGGCTTTGACCCAAGAGCACCAATCCAGCCCCTTGCGTCACTTTTAATAAAAGACGGGGATACTCAGAGTAATACCCTTAAGAGGCGTCTATTTACTGCCGGGCTAAAGCTACCTAGATGTGAACTCTGCGGGTGGAATGAAAAGTCTGCAGACGGAAGAATTCCGGTTGAACTAGACCATATAAATGGCAACCGACGCGATAATCGCTTAGAGAACCTGCGAATTCTTTGTCCAAACTGCCATAGCCTTCAACCCACTCATCGTGGTAAAAATAAAAGAGTGCATTTACGGGCGGGTGTTGTAACCGGTAGCCAAGACGGACTTAAAATCCGTTGACCGAAAGGTCGTGAGGGTTCGAGTCCCTCCCCGCCCACCAAAAAAATACTTAACTTGTTAAGTATTTTTTATAACAGCAAATTATTACCTCACGATGTTTTGGCGTTTTTGGCGGATCATCCAATTGTTGACGTTATACAGTCTATCTGTACTAGAGTTGGCCGCCGAACGGTCATAATTGAAAACCGGACCGTGCGTTATATAAAGGTAATTCGGTTGATATAGGGCCATGGCCGGCAGATCTTTGACCCACTGCGTCAAGAAAGCTTTATACTTAACGGCTCGAATCGCCGGATCGGACCGGGTACGGCCGCCTTCTATCGCCAAGTCGGCCGCCGGCGACTTATACTCGCTCAAATTAAGGTGACCCTGCGAGGTTATGGAAGCCTGCGAGCTATCCCAATAGGCATAAACATCGGGATCGACGCCGATATTGATTCCATAAAGCAGCGCGTCGTAGTCATGATTGCTAACCACTGAGGTTTGTAGTTCTTCTTGGCTGTAATAGCTTATTTGTACCTTTACCCCCAGCGCCGCCCACTCATCCTGAAGAAACTGGGCCACTTTAGTGTAGTTGGTACTATCCTGTGCGCTTAGAGTGAAAGTTAACGGCTGGCCGTTTTTCTTACGCATGCCGTGACTGTCTTTTACCCAACCAGCCTGATCTAAAATCTTATTAGCATCAGCCGGGTTATAGGATGGTTCTACCAAAGATTTGTCGTAACCGAGTTGGTTTTTCAGCAAAGGCGAGTCGGCCGGCTGCACCGGTTCGTCAAACAGATTATTTAACTGCGACCGGTCAACATCTTCAATCAATGCGCGGCGGATGTCGGCATTGTTTAAGGGAACCTGCGAATTATTGAAGAAGGTCATTACCTCGCTGGTTAAAGGTGTCACGTAAACTTGGATATTCTTGTTATTCTTGAGCTCATCTGGAACCGTCTCGAGCCCGCTCATGGCGGCGATTTGATTAGCTTGAAAAGCACTGATCATATGCTGGCTATCTCCGTAGGTTATCAGATTAAACCCATCCAGCTTGGGCCGGCCGGCATAGTAATTATTATAGGCGGCTAGGCTGATGCGTTGTTCCCTATCCTCACTACTGTTGCCAGTGACTTCGGTGAATTTCCACTCAAATGGGCCGGTGCCAATCGGCGCCGTGTTATAGGACGCGCTTCGTAGTTGTTCTACCGGCACTTTCTTTAATATATGGGCGGGAACTATACCATTGGTCAGCGAGTACGGAAAAGAACTTAAGGCATTCGGCAAGTCAAAAGTCACCGTGTAGTCATCTTGCTTGGCTACGTTAACCCCAATCCAGCTACTATAAAGCGGAGATTGGGATTCGATATTTTGAATCGTTTTGTAGGTATAAAGGACATCCTCAGCCGTAAATGGCTGGCCGTCCTGCCATTTTATACCGTGCTTAAGATGTACTGTGTAATGAGTTTGGGCGTCGCCGCTTAGCGAATAGCTCTGGGCTAAATCACCCACTAATTTATTGCCTTCGTCGTATTTGAATAAGCCTGAAAAAACCAGTTTGCTGACAGTAGTGTTGGCCGTACCGGTGGCGTAAAGCGGATCGGCGTTAGTGAACGTGCCAACTAGACCTTCGGTGTACAATCCACCGCCGACCGGTTGAAGCGACTGATAATATTGGGAAAGCGCCCTGGTCTGCATTAGGCCTGTAAGCGCCAACAATAGAAACAGGCAGATCCATAACAATACGAATCGTCTTACGGAAACCAGGCTGTCAAACCGGCGGATAAATAGGCGTTCCAGTTTTTGATCGGCTATTAAGCTAAGCGCCTGGGCGTCCTTGCGCCGCCGACGCAGCCGCCGGCGAATGCGCCTTTTTGTTTCATCATCTAAACCCGTCATAAATTAAATTGAATTAATCTAACCTACTTCGCGACGATGCCGATTAAGATACTGGCCGCAAAAATAAAGACCAGGATTATTGTCAGCTGATGCAGTGACTTGTCCGAACCGCGTCGAACAGTGTTTACCTCTCCGCCACCGCCCAAACCGGCGCCTAAACTAGCGCCGCGGGTCTGCACTAATATTAGAATTATCAGCAATACCACGCTGACGATCGTTATGTAGTTCCAAATAGTCATTGTACGCCTCCTAAAGTCGGCTCAGTTATCAGTTCACAATTATCAATTTTCAATAAATTAACACTTAACAATTTCTCATTGGCAAATGAAAAATGAGAAATAAATGGTGAATGGTGAATGGTGAATGGTGAATTTGTGCGTAGCATTTTATATATCCTCCAAAACCTTTGTCACTAAGAAGTTTACCAGACCGACTATGATACCCGCTACCACCGCTACCCAAAAGTCTTTGACGTAAAGTGGGCTGTATATCCAGTGTACTAACAAAATCAAGAAACCATTTATGATTAAAATAAACAATCCTAGGCTTAAAAGTACCGCCGGCAAAGATAAGATGACAAGAATCGGTTTTACAGCCATATTGGCAAGCGCCAAAAGCAGCCCGGCGCCGATAACCGTACCCCAAGTATGGCCCACACTTAGCCGACTAGATCCCAGCAAGCCCGAGGCTATCCATAGCCCTAGGCCTGACACCACCCAGCGGACCAAAAACCGCGTGGCAAATCGTTTAAGCATACTTCTATTGTAACAAGTGATGGGTGGTTTTTAGCGCAGTTGAGCGAGGTATTTGGCAATTACTTCGCCTCTTCTGTCACCCAGAATTTTCTGCAATTCTGCCGGTTGGGCGCCAATGGCGGCTTTGGCCGAACCAAAATGCCTGATTAGTTTCTTTTTAGTCAGCGGGCCGACTCCAGGTATTTCGTCCAGGACGCTAACGGTCTGGCGATTACGCTTGAGGGTACTATGGTAGCTGACCGCGAAGCGATGGGACTCGTCGCGGATTCGCTGCAATAGTTTAACCAGGTGCAAATTTTGGGGCAGTCCGATATTAATAAAATCCTGTGACTCGGAGATATACGCTCCCATTTTTTTAGCTTTTGAAACTATATCCACTGTCCTATGTCCTGTTTCCTGTCTTGAAATGATGATTTCTTCCTTTTGTTTAGCTAGCCCAATCATCGGTATGGTTTGTCCGCAATCGTCGCGGGATCTAATCGCCGCGCTAAGCTGCCCTTTGCCGCCGTCTATCAACATCAGGTCGGCTACACCCCACTTTTGGCGGTTTTCTTCGCGCAGACGCCGCCGGATAGTTTCCGCCATGTGGGCAAAATCGTCATTACCTAAAAGCCGCATTTTAAACTTGCGATAAGACGCTTTGTCCGGCAGACCACTTAAGAACACCACCATGCTGGCGACATTATCCGTGCCCTGCATATGGCTGATGTCAAACCCCTCGATACGCCGCGGCGGTCCTTTTAAGCCCAGCAGGTCCGCCAGCTCTACCAAAGCAACATCTTTGGAAGCGTCTTGCAGTTCGCGGTCGGAAAATAGTATTTGCCGGTTAAGCTGCATGAGGGCGTTCAGTTGGTTTCGCAATGTGGCGGCTCTTTCAAAATCTTGCGATTTAGCGGCTTGTTTCATTTCTTTTTCAATGTCACGCATTAATCCATGCCGCTCGCCGCGCAGATACTTCATTAATTTCCGCAAGTTAGAGCGGTAATCCTGTAGGCTGGTCCGGCCATCCTCTAGGCCCGGATCCAGTCCTAGGTGATAATAAAGGTTAGCTCTCTTTTGACCGGTTGGCCGGCTGATGGCGTACGGGAACGCTCGCCGCAGGTACCGCAGGGCTTTTTTGACGGCGTAACCATTGATATAAGGTCCAAAATATTCGGCTCCGTCGTCCAGCGGTCGCCGCGGCATGGTAACGGTCGGATAATCGCTTTTATAATCGATTCTGACAAACTGCAGGCTTTTATCATCACGTAGCAAGATGTTGAAGCGCGGCTGATAGCGCCGTACCAGCTCAGCCTCCAAAAACAACGCGTCCGCTTCGGTCTCTACTTCTGTCCAATCAATATCGGTAATTTCGGCTACCAGCGCATCGGTTTTGGGATCGCGGTAGCGGCTTTTTTGAAAATACTGCCGCACTCGGTTGCGTAAGTTGGCGGCTTTGCCAATATAAATTATCTGGCCGGATTTATCCTTATGGAAATATACCCCAGGCGTTGTCGGCAGTTTGGCCAGTTTATTCTTCAACTTATCAGTCATAACTAATATTTTATCGCTTTTAGGCCTTTCTATTTGCCAAGCTTCACGTGATGGGTACCGCCACCAAGTGGTCGGTAACTGATAGACTAGATATTGATTTAAAACGATTTGCCGATTGTTCCGCAAAAGCAGCCCACCTTCATTACGCGCCCATACATACTAACACGGCTAAGCCAAAGCTTGTAAAAATCCTTAAGGTGTTATATTGTTGTAATTAACGTTAAATTAATAAGGGAGAAAGGAGCGGCTAAAAATGATAGACATGAAACTCAACAAAAGCTTACAAACCGCTCTTTTCGGTTTGTAAACCCTTAAACAAACATTTTCAGCTTAAGTAATTGAATAATCACGTTCGCAGCTAGGAGACTGCGACCATGGAACAACAACGTAACGTACACGCGACCAAACTCGCTGTAAAACATTACCTGCAGCAGATGAAGCTCGAATGGTGGCGCACCGGGCTGGCTTTTGTATTGCCTGGGGTCGGCAGCATTCTGGTAGCTTATATACCGCCGCTGATTATCGCCCGTATTTTAGTCAGGTTCGGCCAGCAGGCGCAGCCGAACCTTGAGCAGTTAATTCCGTATATACTACTCTTTGCCGGTGTTTGGGCGGCCGGCGAAATCTGCTGGCGGATCGGCATAAACTTTTTGATTAAAAGTGAAACCCGCGGCATGGAGCGTCTGTATAACGACGCCATGAGTTTTTTGTTCGCTAAGGACCTGGCTTTCTTCCATAACAATTTCGCCGGTTCGCTAACTAAGAAAGTAATCGGTTATGGCCGCAAATATGAAGATTTAATGGATACGCTGTCCTTTAATGTCTTTTCGTATTACCTACCCATTCCGTTCGTAGCGGTTGTGCTGTGGCGCTATTCCCCATGGTTAGTGGTCGCATTACTGGGACTGCTCATTTTGACGGGTTTTATAATTTTTCCGTTGATTAAAAGGCGACAAAAGCTTGTAGCCAAACGAGAAACCGCTAGCAATATCATGGCCGGGCATGTCGCCGACATGATCGGCAACATTGACACGATCAAGTCATTCGCGCACGAATCAGAAGAGGCCAAAACCCACCAAATTAAGGTTAAGGATTACATCAAAAAAGCCAAGCGATCTTGGGACTATCAGAACTTGACGATTGAGCTTATTACTTCGCCGTTTTACGTGCTGACAAACACTGTCGGCCTGGTGCTGGCTTTAATTATCAGCCACCATGGCATTGGCAGCCTGGAAACAATATTTGTAAGCTTCAGTTACTTTTCAAACGTCACTCAAGTGATGTGGAACTTCAATCAGGTATATCGCAATATCGAGTCGTCTATAACCGAAGGCGCCCAGTTTACCGAGCTCCTGCTGGAGCCACCAAGCTTAACCGATCGCGCCGAACCTCAGAATTTCAGCGTGACCAATGGTGAGATTGAATTTCGAAACGTCCATTTCCGCTATAGCGATGGCGCCGGTCATAACTTATTCGAGGAGCTGAATTTTAAAATTAAGGCTGGCGAAAAGGTGGCTTTTGTCGGACATTCCGGAGGCGGCAAAACTACTATCACCAGGCTGTTGTTGCGGTTCATGGACGTCAACGACGGCCAGATATTGATCGATGGGCAAAATACAGCGCAAGTCGCGCAACATGATCTGCGCACGGCGATCGCTTACGTGCCTCAGGAGCCGGCGATGTTCCACCGCTCGTTAGCGGACAATATTCGCTACGGTAAACTACAGGCTAAAGACAGCGACGTTATCCGGGCCGCCAAACTGGCCCATGCTCACGAGTTCATAAAGGATTTGTCGGAAGGCTATGAAACCCTGGTAGGAGAACGCGGCGTCAAACTGTCCGGCGGCCAGCGACAGCGAGTGGCCATTGCCAGAGCTATTTTAAAGAATGCCCCGATCTTAGTGCTGGATGAGGCCACTAGCGCCTTGGACAGCGAAAGCGAGCACTATATCCAAGACGCTCTTTGGAAGCTAATGGAAGGCAAAACCACCATCGCCATCGCCCACCGCCTAAGCACGATTCAAAAAATGGATCGCATCATTGTTTTAGACGAAGGAAAAATCGCTGAACAAGGCAGCCACCTGGAGTTGATTGAGAAGGGCGGAATTTACGCTAAGTTGTGGTCGCGGCAATCCGGCGGCTTCCTTGAGGACTAACGCTCGCCCGAGCCACCTAACAGGCCGCTCTACGAATTATCGTAAATACTTGACTTGTTAAGTATTAACTAAACCTCTGGCAAGGGGTGAATGGCTACTGCGGAGCTTCCTGGCCGGCGGCTTCGTGTTCGGCGCCTTGAGGCGAGTTGCCAGTTTCGCCTTCTCCACCATCGGCGGCTTGGGCTTCGGCCTCGGCTTCTTCTGGTGTTAATTCGCCGGCGGCTTCTTCTTCAGAAATCATCGCCTTGGTTTCGGTCACTCTGGCGATGGGATGTTCGGCGTCGGTCAAGACAGTTACGCCGTTTGGCACAATCAAATCAGACACGGTTATTTCATCGTGTAATTCCGCCAACTTTTCAGCGCTGACGACCAGCTCGTCCGGCAGGTTTTTTGGCAGAGCCTCAACTTCTACGTGATCTAGCTGGTGCAGAACCATCAGACCGACTTTTTCAGCTGGAGCGTCGCCTTCCAGCCGGATCGGAACTTCGGCTTCGACTGCCTCGTCTTGCCGAATTGCTTGAAAAACAATGTGCTGCAGCTTACGCTTCACCGGGTCAAAGTGGGCGTCTTTAATCAAAGCTAGGTATTTATCATTACCGATTTCTAAATTCAGCGGGTGGTGTTTACCGGCCGCGCGGTAGACTTTGGTCAACTCCAGCTCCGTTCCCATGACATGAATAGACGGTTGTCCAAAGTTATGGATAACCGCTGGAACAGAACCGTCATCGCGCAGTTTATTCAGTCCTTTACCTAGGACTTCGCGCGCCTGAAGCTTAACCGGTGCGTCAACATCAGCCATAAAAAACAAATCTCCTTAAGATTTAGTCTAATTATACCAGATTCTCAGATAGAAATGTACAATTAGAACATGTTCAACGTTAACGATATTTTGCAGGCCGGCGGCCTTTTGGCGGTGGCGGTGATTATTTTTGCCGAAAGCGGTCTGCTGCTGGGTTTTTTCTTACCGGGCGATACCTTGCTGTTGGCCAGTGGACTGTTTGCGGCCCAAGGAAAACTGCCGCTAGGCTGGCTGCTGGTCACGGTCGTGGTGGCGGCCGCGGTCGGTTATCAGGTTGGTTATAAAATCGGCGAAAAAGCCGGCCCGCACGTGTTCAAACGTAAGGACGGCATTTTATTCCGCGAAGATTATGTCCAGCGGACACAGGAATTTTTAGAAAAATATGGGCCGGTCACGGTAATATTAGCCCGATTTATCGCCCACGTGCGAACTTTCGTATCAGTAATCGCCGGTGCGGGCAAGATGAATATGCGCGTTTATCTGGTGTTTAATGTCATAGGCGCCT
>DASTHV010000010.1:0-13451 GCA_035718045.1 Saccharimonadales bacterium (SeqCode)
TGAGGTAAGTGAGCATCCAACACTTCGTAAACGCTTTTTTTACCAGCGACTATCCGGTCGGTCTTTATGGCTGTGACTTTCATCCCTTTAGAAATCCTTCCTGAATCAGTTTTGTGAGCATTGTAAATTTGGCGGTGGATAAGCTGGAATTTCTGACGGGATTCATGCGGTGGCCGGCTTCAGTTTAGGATTGGCGGAACCACGCAGCCACCAGGCGCCCAGATACACTAACGGTGTCTCAACCACCGACAAGCCGCAGCGGATCAGCCAGTAGGGCAGCAGCAGGCTCCATATAAATGAGACGTTTGAACCAAAAGCATCGCCGAGCGCGTAAAAAGCCAGGGTTAAAAAGACTGCCGAGTCCAAAAACTGAGCCACAAAATTGGTTACGTTGTTACGTAGCCACAAGGCTTGGCCCTTCATTTTGTCGCGCAGCCGGGCAAAAATAGCCACATCCATCAGCTCGCTAACCGCGAAGGCCGCTAAGCTGGCCGCCGCTATACGGATTGAAGAGTGAAAAATCGTGTCGTAGGCCGGCTCGGTGGCCGCGTAGCGGTTGGAGGGCGGCAAGCCGGTAGTTAGCGCGGCGTAAAGGATTAAAAGCCCGACCACAATCAGCCCGCTGTAGACCATACTTCTGGCGCGGGCCCGGCCGTAAACCTCTACCACTACGTCGACCATGGTAAACAGTAGCGGCAGCACAAAAATCGCTACACTGGCGTTTAAGTGCGCCCAGCTGAAACTGGTTAGCGTAAAGGTTTTGGCGCCCATCAGCTCGGCAGTTACCACACCAAAAATGTAAAGCGCCACAATCAAATCCATTTTCCGAATATTACTCATTTCAAAAACCTCCTAAATTACTTGACTTGTTAAGTAATTTAAAGAGCCTCTACAAAACCAGACCAAGTTGTAACACGCTTTGATAACAACATGATAATCAGTATACCTCAGTTATGACTTTATCCATCGGGATGTCGTGCGGCTCATGCGGCAAGCTGCCCGGTAAAAAACCGTTTTGGAAACACAGTCCGATTTTCAGCGCCCGCGGCTGCTTTGCTAAGAACCGGTCATACCAGCCGCCGCCCCAACCCAGACGGTAGTTATCTTTATCAAATCCCAAACAAGGCACAATTATCAGGTCGAATTTTTGACGGGGCAGTGGCGCATTTTCACGATTACTGCCTAAAATAATTTCTACACCCGGCTTATTAAGATTACGTTCAACTAGTTGGTTGAACGAGTCTTTAGTATCAACTTCGTTTAAGCTTGTCAGGGATTTATAAATATGGATTTTTTGAAATTTTTGCTCGGCGATTTCTGCCAATAGCTTGTCGCAAATAGTACGACTTTTAGCCTCGACTTCAACTTGCTTCATAGCCAGCCGTTTGATTCGCAATTTCCGGCGCAGCGCTTCTTTACTCATAGCTATAGGATAAAAAAATCCGACAGATATTTCAGCCGGAATCACAGTTAATTATGCCTGGAGGACCACCGTAGCGCTAATTGCACCTATTATCCAAAGTGGTCAACAGCTCTATATTTTTAATTTGTGCTGAACTTATGCAGCTTGTTGCTCAAGTTTGGATATTCTTTCATCAAAATGCTTATTGATTTCATCAATGGCTTCACCAACTCCCGTGAAGCCGTCCAGCATCTCTTTTCTCAGAGCTTCTATTTCCTCTCTGACCGAACCAATTTCTTCACCAAGCTTGTTGTCAAACCTTGTTTCAGCTTGTGAGATTCTACCATCGATAAATTGTTTCAGATCTTCCAACTGCTCGTCATTCATAGGAGTTATTTTAGCACGGTTTGGAGGGCCTGGAGGGATTCGAGTTACCATGCGCCTGCGCAAACATTTTCTTTTCAAGAAAATGCGCAAGGCGGCCAAGCAAGGAAAACATGAATGTCCACCGGACATTCATGCCCATCTCCACGCTAAGGCGTGTCGACGGCTCGAATCCTCAAAACATACCATATAAAAAGACCTACACTGAGCAGGTCTTTTTATATGGAGGGCCTGGAGGGATTCGAACCCTCGACACGCGGCTTAAGAGGCCGCTGCTCTAACCGACTGAGCTACAGGCCCGTGATTACCAGAGAACTTTAGCAAACTACCTCTGTTTTTACAAGGTTTGCGGTACAATAACGAAGTATGAAATTACTAGATGGTTTGGAATTAGCTGGATTTATTAAAGAACGACACTCGCGGCAAGTCCGTAGCCTGCAAGGCGCCAAAATCTTTCCCAAACTGGCCATTGTCCAAGTAAAAGATGACCCCGTAATCAATACTTACGTACGGTTGAAACAGCAATACGGCGCGGACATCGGCGTAGGAGTTGACGCGCACAAAATCGCCCAGTCCGAGGCGCCAAAAATACTTAACGAGTTAAGTAATGACGAGACAGTTCATGGTGTGATCGTCCAACTGCCGCTGGCGGACCCGTCGCAGACCGATGAAATTGTTAATTTAGTCGCTTCGCAAAAGGATGTTGATTCTTTAGGTGACAAATCTAAGTTCGAACCAGCCACGCCCATGGCAATACTGTGGCTTTTAAGCGGTTACAATGTCGATTTGCGGGGTAAAAAAATCTTACTGATTGGCCGCGGAAAGCTAGTCGGAGCACCACTGGAGAAAATCCTTAAAAAATCGGGCTACGAGGTTGAGGTGATTGACCGCGAAATTGCCGATTTACCGGCTAAAACCCAAGCGGCGGACGTCATTATTACCGCCACCGGCAGCCCGGCGATTTTATTCCCGGACATGATCAAGCCAAACGCCGTAGTGGTGGACGCCGGCGTGGCCAGCGAAGACGGTAAGACCGTTGGCGATCTAGCGCCTGAAGTTTACGAACGGCATGATTTAACAGTCACGCCGGAAAAAGGCGGCGTTGGACCTTTGACAGTCTGCGCGTTATTTGAAAATGTCATCAGGGCCGCTCAGGATGCCAAAAATTAAGGTTGGCGTCTTTGACAGCGGGGTAGGCGGCGCTCATGTGGCTCACTCGATTGAAAAAGCTATACCTGGCGTTAAAATTGTGCTCAAAGAAGATAAAGCCCACCTGCCGTACGGCAATCGCGATATCGAGGAAATCTATAGTTTTATAAAACCGATATTCCAAGAGTTTATTGACGAAGGCTGCCAAGTAGTGGTGGTGGCCTGCAACACCGTAACCACCAATTTAATCGGTCGCTTGCGCCAAGAATTTCCAATACTGATGGTCGGCATGGAACCGATGGTCAAACCGGCGGCCAAGAAAACTCGCTCTAAAATTATCGGCGTCTGCGCCACGCCGCGTACGCTCTCGAGTGAACGATATAAATGGCTGAAAGAAACCTATGCCCAAAAAGTAAAGGTATTAGAACCAGACTGCGGCGACTGGGCTTTAATGATAGAAGGTAACACCTTAGACCGCGAAATAGTCGCAAAAACCATAGAGAATTTGATTGCGGCCGGAGCCGATGAAATCGTGCTAGGCTGCACGCACTACCACTGGATAGAAGCCATCATCAAAGATATTGCCAGCGGCCGCGCTGAAGTTATTCATCCCGAAAAACCGACCATTGAGCAGCTTAAGAAAGTGCTTTTACAGCTGCCTTAAACTGATTACCACGGTCTTTGTAGTCTTTAAACATTCCAAAACTGGAAGTGCCGCAGGACAGCAAAACGGCGTCGCCGGCCTGGGCCCGCGTCCGGGCTTCGGCCACGATTTGCGGCATTGTCTGCAAACCTTCGGTAATCGCCGTAAAGTGACGCTGGCGCAGCATTTCGGCTAATTTTGGGCCGATTCTACCAATAGTTATGACGTGGCGGACCCGCTCTTTAGAAGTTATTTCTTTTATCAGATCCGTGTAATCCAAGCCTTTATCGTGCCCGCCCAGAATCAGGACTACCGGCTGAATCAAGGCCTCAATTGCCACTTGGACCGTATCGGGAGTGGTGCCAAAGGAATCGTCATAATAGGTAACACGGTCAAGTTCACGGACCAATTCAAGACGATGTTCCAGGCCGGTAAAGCTGGATAGAATCTTTTTTATGGCTTCGGTTTTGGCTTGGCCTTCGACCTTGCTCAGACTGAACCAAACGGCGGTCACCGCAGCGCAGATATTCTGCAGGTTATGCTCGCCCAAAAGCTTGATATCGTAGCGGCTGATTATCGGCGTCTGATCTTCTCCTACCACGATTTGGCCGTCTGGACCAACTAAGGCTCCAGGCTTTTCAAAATAGGGGATTTTACGGCCGGCTGATACGCCGACGATCTGTTTGGAATATTCATTATTTTCAAAATAGATGGCGATGTCGTCTTTGGTCTGGTATTTGAACATATTGGACTTGGCCCGAAGGTAGTCATCCATATCCGGATGCCAGTCCAGATGCTCTGGAGTTATCATTAAGCAGACACCGATATGCGGGCTATAGCTCAGCGTGTATAGCTGGAAGTTTGCCAGCTCCAGGACCACCCAGTCATCGGCCTGGACATCATTTATAAAATCCAGTACTGCCAAACCAATATTACCGCCCAAAAAGACTTTTTTGCCGGCGGCCTCTAGCATCTTGGCGATGAGCGTGGAGGTTGTACCTTTGCCTTTGGAGCCGGTGACACCGATGACATTCTTTGTCTTAACGTTTTCGAAGAAGATATGCTGGATGGTCGTGGCCTTTTTCCAAAAATCCTTATCGTCTTTGAAGGCCTTTTCTAGGTTCTTAGCGGCCGGTGTGCTGAAGATGATTTTGTCATAGTCCTTGATACCGTCCAGGTAGCTTAAGTCGGCCACATTGCCGGTCAGCCCAGGCTCACGCGCCGTCTTTAGATACTGGACTTTTACACGGTCGGTCGGAGCCGGGAAGTCATCGCGGGGTTCCTCGCTGGCAATTAAATACTCATGCTCCGGGCCGAAGTAGCGGAAGGCGCTTTGGGTTTCAACGCCCCAGCCGACTATGGCTATCTTCATATTGTTATTTTACCTGATTTACGCGGCTGTGGCGCTGAGTTGCTTCTTTGCCAAATCAGCTACTTGGCTCGGTGTCATTTCGGCTTTAACTACAAAGGCGCGGACATGCATGGATTTTAGTTTATCAGGGGCCTCTTGTTCGCTGACGTTTGTCAGAATGATTACTTTTATTTCTTTGCCCCAATCGGTAGCTCGCATCTTTTCCAGCATTTCGTCGCCGTTCATTTCTGGCATCATAAGATCCAGCAGCACGAGGTCCGGTTTCATCTGCTCGCAGAGTTCCAGACCGAGCTTGCCGTTTTCGGCGATCTCTACTTTATAACCCTCGGCTTCGAACTTCAGCCGGTACATCTGAGCAATAGCTAAATCATCTTCAACAATCGCAATCTTCGCCATCTTATCTAAATACTACACTATCTATCGTTTTGGGACCAAATACTTCTTATCTGTCATGATTTTGATGGTTTCGCAGACGCGCTCTAGACCTTGCTGCAAGTTCTTGTCCTCGCCGGCGTAAGACACCCTAATGTAGTTTCTGTAAGTACCAAAAGCCCGTCCAGGTAAAACAATAACGCCGCGGTGGGCCAAGTGATTTACAAAGCCAACGTCGCTGATACCGCCGGGCAGCTTTAAAAACAGATAAAAAGCACCCTGACCGCCCTGAATATCCGAAAAAGTATCCCTCAGGACGCTGAGTGCCAAATCACGCTTGGCCTTATATTTGGGATTAAGCGAGTCGTGTGGCCGGCTTAAGGCCGCCAAAGAGGCGTGTTGGCCGATGGAGGAAGACGAGAAAACGATATATTGCTGCAGTTGATTGATGGCTTCGATAATCGGTTCGGGCCCGCTTATATAACCGATCCGCCAGCCGGTCATAGCGTAGCTTTTGGAAAAACTGTTCATCGTCAAAGTGTTGGGGTACAGGCTACCGATACTGAAGTGTACGTTATCGTAGGCGAAGTATTCGTAGGCCTCATCGGAGACAACCAGTAAGTGGTGCTTGCGGGCTAGTTCGGCAATCTTGATAAGTTCGGCTTTTGGATAAACAGCGCCGGTAGGATTGTTTGGAGAGTTAATGACCAACAACTTGGACTTTGGCGTCAGTCGCGACTCAATCATTTCGGCAGTCAATTGGAAAGTTGGCGCGGTATCGATCAACACCGGTTTAGCTCCGACCATCAGTGCTAAGTCTTTGTAGGGCGGAAAATAGGGCTGTGGCAACAAAACCTCGTCATCCGGATCCAGGGTGGCCAGATAAATCAACAAAATCCCGGTAGTCGAGCCGGGTACCACGGTTACGGTACTGGTCGTAGCTTTAATCCTATTCTCTTTTTTAAGTTTACCGGCGATGGCTTGGCGTAGCTCCTGGGTGCCGTTAGTGGGGGTATAGCGGGTCTGATTATCTTTAATAGCCTCAATTCCGGCCTCTTTGATATGAGGCGGGGTGTCCTCGCCAGGGAAGCCGATACTTAAATCTATATGGTTGGGTATGGTCGCCGCCGCTTCAAAGGCCGCGCGAATCGTACTGGAGTCAAAATAGTCGAGCCGCTTGGATATAAACTTCATTTAATACTGGTTGTCCTCATCAATTATTCCATAGTTTGCTAGTATATTGCCTATGGAGCAAAGCCAACAGCCCCAGCTTCTTAAGTTCGGGCAGCTTGAGCCGTTAAAAGAAAAACATCCGGAACTTGTCATCGAGGACCAGATAGCGCTGGCGATAGACGAGCTATTTGATATTGAACACCCCGCCAAGAAAGATTCCAAGTCCAAACAAGAAATCGGCGAATATGCCCAAAAGCTAACAGATGGAAACGCCGACGATTGGGGCGATTGGGTCTACTATCCTTGGCTGAATCAAGTCGTTCATTTTCCACCCAAATCGCAGCTGCGGGCGCTGAGAACTTCGCGCAATCAGAATCTGATTACCGCCGAAGAACAGTCTAAACTATATAGTTCGACAATTATGGTCATCGGCATGAGCGTTGGTAGTAATGTGGCGGAAGCCTTGGCGGCGCACGGCGTTGGCGGCTGTCTGATTTTGGTCGATATGGACATTATCGAGCCCAGCAATCTTAACCGTATCCGCTCGCCTTATCATCATGTCGGTCTACACAAGGTCGAGGCCGTGTCGCGCAAATTATGGGAAATCGATCCGTATCTGCAAATCGTACAACTTAGAGAAGGATTGAACGAAGCGAACCTGCCGGAGGCCCTAGATAAATACCGGATTGATGTGTTGGTAGACGAGATGGATGATTTAAGAATGAAGATTATTCTGCGGGAGGCCGCCAAAGCCCGGCGGCTGCCAGTAGTGATGGCCGCCGACGACGGTGATGACGCCCTGTTGGACATTGAGCGCTATGATACCGATCCTGATGCCGTGGCTTTTGGCGGCCGGATTCCAGAGGATATTTTAGGCCGTATCAAGCAGGGCGGTATCCCTCGGGCCGAACTTGGGGTAATGATTGGCAAGTATTTCGTGGGCGCCGATAATATTCCGCTTAGGATGTATCAATCGTTAGCCCAAGTTGGTAAAAGCTTGCCCAGTTGGCCGCAGCTGGGCGGCGCGGCGGCCCTGTCCGGCGTGGCCTTGGCCTACATCATCCGCAAAATACTTCTGGGTGAAAAAATCCGCGACGGGCGGGTTTTGTTATCTTTGGACGAAAAAATCAGCTTAGCCCACCTTGACTCGGATCACCAGGCCGAACTTGACCAGTATAAACGGATGATGGAGGGCTAAATGCGCTTATCCGCTCGCCAACCGCGCCTCAAAAGAGATGTCCCCAAACTGCAAAAATCGCTTAAGCGACGCCGCGAAAGCTACTGGCAGAAACAAGGCGAGAAAATGGCCCTTGATTTGTTTCAGCAAATGAGCCGTCGGGTGCCGGCCTACAAAGATTTTTTGAAAAAACACAAAGTTGATCCAAGCAAAATCAAAACTATAGAAGATTTTAAAAATGTGCCCTTAATAGATAAGGATAACTACCTACGAAAGTACTCGCGCCAAGATCTGTGCTGGGACGGCAAGTTTGCCAAGAACCAGTGGGTCATCAGCACCACCTCCGGTTCCACCGGCGAACCTTTCTATTTTCCGCGGACCGCCAAACAAGACGAGCAATACGCCATTACCGCCGAGCTATACTTGCGCGAAAATTTCCGGATTCACGAAAAATCCACGCTTTATATCAATGCTTTCGCCATGGGCGCCTGGATTGGCGGCTTGTTCACCTACGAGGCCGTTAAGCGAGTGGCTGACAGAGGCTATGCCCTGAGCGTAATTAATCCGGGAATCAACAAATCGGAGGTCATAAACAGCGTGCGCAAGCTGGGGCCCGATTTTGACCAGGTCATCATCGGCTGTTACCCTCCGATCCTGAAAGACATTATCGACCTCGGCATTCAGGAAGGCCTGGATTGGCAAAAGTATAATCTAGGGTTGGTTTTTTCAGCCGAAGGCTTTGGCGAGGAGTTCCGCGACTACATTATCAAATATGGAAAACTAGCCAATCCTTATACTTCTACGCTTAACCATTATGGCACGGTTGATTTAGGTACAATGAGCCATGAGACGCCGGCGTCGGTGTTTATCCGCCGCGAAGCCGTCAATAATGCGGAATTGTTCGCCGCTTTGTTTGGCGAAACCCGCAAGCAGCCGACACTTACGCAGTACTTTCCAGAGATGTTTTTCTTTGAAGAAGTAGACGGTGGAGTTGTTTGCTCGGCCTACAGCGGCTTACCGCTGGTGCGCTATAACCTTAAAGATAACGGCGGAGTGCTGTCGCTTAAAGAAGTCAGACAAATTTATCAGCAAGTCGGCCTGGATTTATCTACCGAGCTAAAACGGGCGGGCATCGATAAGACACTGTGGAACTTGCCGTTTGTTTATCTGTACGAGCGCAGTGATTTTTCGGTCACTTTCTCGGGCGCCCAGATATACCCAGAGGAAATTCGCCGGGCATTGCATGAAAGGGTGCTGGAAGATAAGATCACCGGTCGTTTTACGATGGTATCAGATTACGATAAAAACATGCGCAACTTTCTAGAAATAAATGTCGAGCTAAAGCGCGGCGTCGAGCCGTCAAAAGAACTGAGCAAAAATATAATGTCTTTGGTGGTCGAACGTTTGCTGGCTGAGAATTCCGAATACCGCTCGAGTTATAGCGAAAGCAAGGCCAAACTCCATCCCAAAATTGTCCTTTGGCCACACGGCCACCCCAATTACTTTCATGAAAAGGGCAAGCAGCTCTGGAGTCAGAAGAATAAACGCGCTAGGTGGCAATAAACTGCTCGGGTCGCCGCCTGGGCGAGGCTTTTGGCGGGCCAGCCTTAGCGTAGCCTAACCTCAGTAACCCTACCGGCCTGTGTTTAAGGCTTAAGTTCTTTATGACTTGGTTGCGGGTATCATCAGAAATTACCGCCGGGCTGATAGCCGAGGCGCTAATTCCATGCTTGGTAGCTTCCAGCCAGAGACGCTGGAACAACCGACCGGCGTCAATCCAACCCCGCGGAGAATTATCCCCGGTGATCACCAAGGCCACAGCCACTGAGCTTCTGACCCGTTTAGCGTCCTTTTTGGCTTGATCAGCTGCCGTTTTGGCCGAACTTTTAATTACTTTAGGGCCAATTAAAGAAATTAGTCCGGGCATGCCCTGGGTATAACCGGGCATGCCATCCGGCCGTTTGGTCCAGTTGTGGCGAACCCATTGCGACAGTTCTTGACGAAAGGCCGCCGGTGTCATCAACTCTTTTGTTGCCTCGTGAGTCATATCGGCTAAAAATTCAATCTCTAAGGGGTTATCTATGAGTATTACTGAGGCAGCATTTAATCTTAATGAAGATAAAATTTTAACGTCCGCTTTACTAATTAGTTGATCTCTAAACGGCCGTCTGTCAGATCGGCGGTTTTGGATGGCTTTTAGCCAAGGGGCCCGGTCTTTAGTGGGGGTGAGCTGTAACTCAGCCAGATCATCGATTTTATCACTCTTGAACTTATAACTGGTCGAATAGCCCAAACTGGCGGCCGCCAGCGTGAAAGTTTCAATGAAACAACCCAGGCTCATGAACAGTTCGTGCCGGTCTGGATCGCCAACCTGCAGATGTCGCGACGGATCATAGCCAATCAGCACTTTCGGCCCCTTGAGTCTGGCTATCCACGGTTGTGTGTTGTGACTGGAGGGCGCCAGCCTGGCGTAACTAAGAATTTTATGGATGTCGTTTTGCATATATAATCAAAGCGATAATGCTTACCTTTCTCGTTGTCTTGGCTGTCTTGCTTCAGATTAGTATCTCACTAGGTGTGTATTATCGCCGCCGCGGTGGGCACACCAATCTGATTTTCATGTTTTTAAGCTTGGCTTTGGCCGGCTGGGCTTTTACCAACTATATCGCCATAACCATTCCACAAAATAATAACACCCTTTACGCTATTCGTACGGTCTTGTTCTTCGTTGTCATCCAAAACACGCTGTTTTACTTCTTTGCCCGCACTTTCCCAGATACGAAGCTAAAGGACCTACCGGGTCGAAATAAGTATTTAGCTTTTTATTCGCTGCTTGTCGCTCTATTGGTGGAAAGCCCATTGGTTTTTAATTCCGTAGCCATCAGTCACGGTAAAGCCAATCCCAATCCCAGCCCCTTTATAGTTTTCTTTATTATTCACGCCCTATTAACGATTATCGGCGGATTCCGTCAACTCAGCCGGAAGCTTAACTTAGCTAGAGGCCAGACCAGGCGCCAACTGCTTTACATAACAGGCGCCTCAACCGTTTTATTCGTTATCTCACCGATAACTAACTTCGTTGTGACTTTGTCCGCCAAAACAACTACTTTTGTCCAGCTTAGTCCGTTCTACACACTCCTGTTTGGCGCTTTTATAACTTATGCGATCGTGGCTCAAAAGCTGTTTGATATCCGGGCGGCCGTGGCCCGATCGGTGGCCTACGTGTTGCTGCTCGGCACCTTGACTGCTGCTTATCTGGCGGTTTTCTTTGGTGTCGTTAAGGTGGTTTTTGCTGGTCCCAGCCATGAGACGGTTCGGGAAATCGCTTTAATAGTCATGATGCTTCCAATCGTGGTGAGTTTTCAAGCCCTAAAACGCTATTTCGATAGATTCACTAATCAGTTGTTCTACCGTGACGCCTACGACACTCAAGAAGTCCTAGACAAGCTAGGAACTGTTATCTCCGCCGAAATTGACCTCGGCCGGATTTTAAGCGGCACGCGGACGGTTCTCACAAACGCGCTAAACGCTGAGTTTATGGAATTTTTACTATTTGAGGGAAATGCACCGACGCTGGAATCGCCTGAACGCCGGATTGCCGAGGAAGATATCAAAACTTTTGGTGCTTTGCTTAAACATGAGAGACACGAAGTATCGAGCCGCGAAGCCTTAAGCGGCCAAAATCCACTAAAAGGGTGGTTCGTAAAAGAAAATATTGCTATTTGCCTAAAACTCAAGACTCAAAAGCAAGTTGTCGGCTTTATCTTGATCGGTGATAAACGTAGCGGAGATATCTATAGCAAGCAAGATCTGGGCCTACTCATGATTACTGCTGACGAACTGGCCATAGCTATCCAAAACGCCTTGCGCTTTGAGGAGATTCAGCACTTTAACGTTACCCTGCAGGAAAAGGTCGAGGCAGCCACTAAAGAACTGCGTCATGCCAACACTCGCTTAAAAGAGCTGGATAAGACCAAGGATGAGTTTATCAGTATGGCCAGCCACCAGCTGCGTACGCCTCTGACAACCATCAAGGGCTATCTGAGCATGGTTTTGGAGGGTGATGTCGGCCCGGTTAGCAAAAACGAGCGTCAGATGATCCAGCAGGCTTTTGACAGCTCTGAACGGATGGTCTTTTTGATAGCCGATCTCCTAAACGTATCACGCCTGCAAAGCGGTAAATTCGTCATAGAAAATAAACCGACTGATTTAGCTAAGATGATCGAAGATGAAGTGAATCAACTGCAAGATACCGCCAAAAACCACCATCTGACGCTCACCTATAAAAAGCCAGATAAACTGCCCCTGTTTAACCTCGATGAGACCAAAATCCGCCAGGTGGTAATGAATTTTATGGATAACGCCATCTATTACACTCCTGCAGGGGGCAATATAGAGGTGAAGCTGGAAGCCACAGATGGTAGCGTTAATTACACCGTTACCGATACCGGCCTTGGAGTACCAAAAGCCGAGCAACACCATCTGTTTTCCAAGTTCTATCGGGCGGGGAATGCTAGGAAGATGCGGCCAGATGGCACGGGGTTAGGCTTGTTTATGGCTAAGAAGGTGATCGCTGCCCAGGGTGGTGCCATTATCTTTAAAAGCGAAGAGGGCAAGGGGAGTACATTTGGTTTTACTTTCCCCAGAGCTATGATGGAAGTCAAGGCGAACCAGGTCTTGCATAGCTCATAAGCCGTGCTATAATCTTTTACGGTCAAAAGGGAGTGCGCGCTTTTAGACAGCGACCTCTTTTTTTGTGCCTTAAGAACAAGTTTCGCTTCCTACGGAATTCCAAGCTTGGGGGAGGAAGAAGACCTGCAAGACTTCTTCCGCTCAAAGACGCGCCGCAGTTTAGGTGCGCCACCTCCAGGTGCAGAGAGCCATCAGGCCGATCGACCGATTCGTGGCCAGCCGGCTGGAAACCGGCGATGGTGACTCGAAGCAGTGGGGAGCAGGGCGGCTCGCAACCGCCCTCTCCCCGAAACTTCTTGGTATCAGCTTGTCACCGGCGAAGTTAGCCGGTTGACGGCGGCGAGCCGGCCAGGGTCTAGTGCGACCTCTAAGATCCTTGGCCGGCTCCGCCGCATCCGATTCGGCTGGGCCCTGGCTCGCCGAATGGGCGTAGAGCCCGTGGCAGATGGTCTGCTGCAGCATGCCGCCACCTTGTCACGGGCTCCGCCCGCCAGCGAAATTTGTTTTACAGCCTCCCTGCAGTTGCAGGGAGGCTTTTTCGTTCATTTAACCGCTTGTGTTTTATAGGTAAACATTGTAAGAGATATTGACATAAACGTAATCTTGTGGTAGAGTAAATGCATCCTCGCTTCACAAGCGAAGAGGTGGAAATCTCTGCTCTAGCAATCTGTTAGAGAAAGCTGTGGCGGGTGAGGTGCAACCTTAACAAATCGGTCAGTTACAAGCATACTTCCGCACCGCGCTTTATCAAGGCAAGCCAAGCTCGCCTTAGTAAAAGCGCTCTTGGCGCATCACTTTGTCAGCAGCTCCAGTGCTCCCTCGCAGTATTTCAATACAGCTTGGTCCGCGCTTCGCCGCTTCCTTGTGCTGCATCCAAGTGCGAAAAGTATGCCTACAATAAGCAAACTAGATAGTTATAGGGCTTTAACCCGCTTGAGTTTTTTAGCTCGCGGCAAAGCCTATAACCGACTACCAAATTGTGTACTACATATACGAGGCTTAAGCTGGATACTTTGCTAAGTTGTTTTGGGCGGCGGTTCATTTTGGAGAAGATTACATAATCGTCTTTGAAATGAACCGCCTCACC
>DASTHV010000011.1:0-4601 GCA_035718045.1 Saccharimonadales bacterium (SeqCode)
CGTCAATCCTATCAAAGCCGCCAGTAACGCCAACGCCAAAGGGGCTGCCCTTTGCTCGTAAAGCAGCTTGCCCAGATAAATACAAATGGCAATAAATAGCGCTAGGCCTAAAATGCCGGCCTCCTGCCCGATTTGCAAAAAGTAGTTTTCGGCGATGCGGCTGCGGCCATTATTATAAACCGATTGCGGCCCGGCCGTACCGACGCCGCGGCCCCAAGGCTGATGGATGACATCCTTGCTGGCCATTTTAAAAGCCGAGACATGATTCTGATTAGAGCTGCGCAGCGCCTTGCTGCCGTGCTGGGTATGCAGAACCACGCTTTCAAAACTAGTGTTGTTACGCAAATTTATAGCTACAACCCCGCCAAGTACGATTAAGGCCACCAGCCCCCAGGCCGCCAGCTTCCTAGACCGGCCAGACTTCAGCGACAGCCAGCCAACAGTTAATCCGGCCAGCCCCACGCCAATCCAGGCGCTGCGCGAAAAACTAAAGAGCAGCGCCAGCAACAATCCAAAGCTCAGAACAATTTTATTGAACCGCTGCCCTTTTTGTCTAAAAAACATAACCATCATCAAGCTGACTGGAACGAGTAAGTAAGCTCCCAACGGGTTGGCGCCCCGCAAAGTCGATTCCACTCGTATGTGCTGAACGCTATTATTAATCGTCTCGTAGGGCATTATGGTATTCGGGCCGTAGCCGAAATGCCGCAAAAAATCATACGGCAAAACCAAATACTGCAGTACGGCAAAGGCTGCCACTAAGGTAGCTGGAATCAGCAGCAGCTTAAGCCAGTTTCGCTCCCAGACATTGGACTTGGCAGCCAAAACCGTCACTGACAAAAAGAAAACTAGAAATCGCAAATCAACCAAAAAACCGTAGCCAATGGCTTTGCCGGTTACGTTGCCGCGAGCCAGCGGGATAAGGCTCCAAACCCCAATCACCAGGCAGTAGGCCGCTATCAATTGTGTAATCCGCAGCGAGAATAGCTTCTTACGCAGCGCCCGGTCCGTTATCAGCACATGTACGGCGCCGGCCGCGACAATCACCAGCAAGTACTCTTTCCATAGGCGCAGCAAGGTGTAGTGACCGAGTACACTAGCCGGCCAGACCGTGATAAAGGCGTGAAACGGCACCAGCGCCAAAATTATGGCGGCTAGCCAAGAGGCTCTTTGGGCAACTCGATTACCGGCTGTCAACTGCTTCATGAATGCTAAACTATAGTATAGATGAAATCGAACGGCTCTTTGATTTACGGTTTAGTCCTTGTCATCGGCGATTTCCTGGCTCTACTGGCGGCCTTCGTCGTCGCTTTTATTTTAAGAGGCCGTTTAAGCAATATTCCTGTCGCCCATCCGATTCACAGCACCACTTACATAAAAGTTTTCTTTATTCTGCTGCCATTTTGGATACTGGTGTTCGCTTTGCTGGGAATGTATAGTTCCTCGATTCAAGAAAAGCGCTTTACTGAGGCCAGCCGGCTGCTGGTCGGTTCGTTTATCGGCTTGATTTTCGTGGCGGCTTACGCTTATTTTTCCAATAAGCCGGTTTTTCCGGCCAAATTGGTGCCGGTTTATGGTTTTAGCTTGGCTTTTTTGTTTCTGCTGGTTTTTCGAAACTCAGCTCGGGCTGTACGGGCCAATTTATTCACCTACGGCTACGGCATCACCAATATTTTGATTATTGGTAACACCAAGGTTGCCCAAGACTTAGTTGAGAGTTTGGCCAATTATCGAATTTCAGGTTACCGAATAATTGGGGTGGTTGCGAATAAGTCGCATTCTATTGAAAAATATCCGCAGTTGCCGGTTTTTGAAACTTTTGAGCAAGCAGTCCAAAAATTGCGGGCCGATGACGTCCACGCTATCGTCCAAACCGAGCTGTTTGCTTCCAACGAACGCAATAATGAGATTTTGGAATTTGCCCAGGCCAATCATATTTCTTACCGCTTTGTGCCGGGCAACAGCGAGCTGTTTGTCGGCAATATCGAGGTCGAGCTGTTTCGCTCGTCGGTGCCAGTCATCGCCGTCCATCAGACGGCTCTGCTGGGCTGGGGAAGAATCGTAAAGCGACTGTTTGACCTCATAGTCGGCCTAGCCTTTCTGCTCGTCGCTTCACCGTTTATGCTATTGATAGCCTTGATTAACCTGCCGGCCAGCGGATCGGTCTTTTTCAGGCAGCCACGCTTAACCCGGTTCAATAACGAATTTACGGTTTTCAAGTTCCGAAGCCAGTATAAAAAGTACGACGGCACTACGCCGGAGGAAGCTTTCGCGCTGATGGGTAAGCCGCAATTGGCTAAGGTTTACCGGCAAAACGGCGATTTTTTGTCAAAAGATCCGCGCATCACGGCTTTTGGGCGGTTTTTGCGGCGCACCAGCTTGGATGAATTGCCGCAGCTTTTCAACGTGTTGCGTGGCGACATCAGCTTAGTCGGCCCACGGGCGCTAGTACCGCAAGAACTCAGCGAATATGAAAAGAAGCACGCTATCTTAAGCGTCAAGTCGGGTATAACCGGTTTGGCCCAAGTTTCGGGCAGACGCACGATCCCGCCGGCCGAGCGCCGCAAACTGGATCTGTATTATGTGCAGAATTGGAGCCTATGGATGGACATCATGATTTTAGTTAAGACCGTGCGGGCGGTGTTTCGGCGCAACGGAGCCGCCTAGCCCGAAGGGCTAGCATTTTACATTTACCAATTTACAATTCACAATAATTTTACAATGATCAATGTACAAGAAAGACCTCAACTGCTCGAAGACCGCACTCTTAATTTCGCATCGGATATAATTGTATTTTCAAAGTCTCTGCCTCGCTCATTGGAGAACGATGTAATCCGAAAACAGTTGGTACGGTCTGCCTCCAGCATAGGAGCGAACTATACCGAAGCCAACAATTCCAGTTCCAAACTGGATTTTAAAAATAAGATTTACATCGCCAAAAAGGAAGCTTCAGAAACGCGTTATTGGCTAAAGCTAGCAAAAAAAACTAACGAGCATGTTGACACTGGCGGCCTTCTCGATGAAGTCTCCCAGTTAGTGTTTATATTTCAGAAAATCGTCTCCACAATGAAAAATGGCAATTGATAAATTAATGAAAAATGAAAAACGTAAAATGCAAAATGCAAAGCTACGCGTGGCTTTGGTTTGCGATTGGTTAACCGGCGTCGGGGGAGCCGAACGGGTTGTACTTGAGCTACACCGGCTCTATCCGGATGCGCCAATCTATACTTCCCAATACAACCCCAAAAAAATCGACTGGTTCGCCGATGCCGATGTCCGAACTGGCTGGTTGCAGAAACTGCCGGCCGGATTAAAAAAATTCCTGCCGATATTGCGGGCTTGGTATTTCAGCCATCTGGATTTAAGCGGCTATGACTTGGTTATCTCGTCCAGCGGCGCCGAGGCCAAAGGCGTCACCACCGGACCCAGGAGCATGCATATATGTTATACGCATGCTCCTACTCATTATTACTGGAGCCGCTACGACGATTACATGGCTCGCCCGGGTTTCGGCCGTTTGGATTTCCTGGCCCGTCTTGGACTCAAATTGCTGGTCGGCCCGATGCGGCGGTGGGACCGCAAAGCCGCTCAGGCGCCGGACTTCATCATCGCCAACTCCGACCACACCAAAGAGCAGATAAAAAAGTACTACGGCCGTGATGCCGCGGTCATTCATCCGCCGGTAGACATCGAAAGATTCAAACTACCAACTACTAACTACCAACTAGAGCCCCGCAGGGGCTTCATAACCGCCGGACGTCAAACCCCGTATAAGCGTATCGACCTGGCCGTCAAAGCCTGCAGCCAGCTTGGTTTGCCGCTGGTTGTCATCGGCAGCGGTCCGGATCATCGCCGGCTTAAAGCCATGGCCGGTAAATCAGTTACCTTCCTGCGCGGCAAAAGCGACGAAGAGGTAGCACATTATTTTAAAACCAGCCAGGCGTTTATCTTCCCTGGCCTTGATGATTTTGGCGTAGTGGCCGTAGAGGCCCTAGCCGCCGGCACGCCGGTCATCGCCTACCAGGCCGGCGGCGCCTTAGACTACATAGAGCCCGGTAAAAACGGTTTATTTTTTAGCGAACAGACCGTGGCTTCGCTAACTGCCTCTCTTCAGAAATTCAATCCGGACTCGTTTAACCACTCCGCCATTCAAAAATCCGCCTCTCAATTCTCCACCCAAAACTTCCATGATAAAATGACCAAGTTCATAAATTCACACCAAACCACAAATACATGAAGATTAATCCTAATATTTTCCGTGGTTATGACCTACGTGGTTTAGTCGGCAAGGATTTAAGCCCGGAACTTGCCCTGCATCTAGGCAAAGCTCATGGTACCTTCTTAGCCAAGCAGGGTCAGATCAAAGCTGTTGTCGGCCATGATTGTCGCCAAACCAGCCCGGACTACGCCGCCAAGGTTATGGAAGGTCTGGCTTGGGCCGGCTTAGACGTAATAGATATTGGCATGCAAATGGTGGGTACATTTTATTGGGCGCAACACTATTTAAAAGTGCCGGGCGGCATATTCGTCACAGCGTCACATAACCCGCCGGAATTCAACGGCTTTAAGTTCGCCAATGATTACTCAGAAACCTTGGTTTC
>DASTHV010000012.1:0-7156 GCA_035718045.1 Saccharimonadales bacterium (SeqCode)
ATTATTGATTGGCCGCAATCCCGAACGCGCCAAAAAACTCTGTAGCCAATCGGGGCTCGGTTCGATTTTGACTTCTTTGACCGCCACGGCGCAAAACCGCGGCACTAATTTTGGCAGCTGGTTTTTAACTTCCAGCTTCAGGACGTTTTTTCGGCCATCGTTATCCAGCTTGATGTCTTCCTTGTACCAATCGGGACTCTTGAAGGGTTTGTTGAAAATTCCAGCCAACTCTCGAGCCACGCCTAAAAGCCCGAAGCAATCCGGTCGGTGGGTGAACATCTTATTTTCAATGTCGATGATGTGGTCATCCAACCGTAAAATTTTAATCAGATCGTCGCCGGGCTGGCCGCTGCTTAAATGCAAGATGCCAGCGTGGCTGTCGCCGATGTCCAGCTCTTTAGGCGATGCTAGCATTCCATGGCTAGTTTTACCCCTTATATCCCTTGATTCTATGACGAATGGTTCTTTATCAAAAGTACTGGGTACGGCCGTACCGGGCGGTATCCATGCCGCCAGCATGCCAGCTTTGACATTGGGCGCGCCGCAGACAACTTCAATTAACCCGTCTTTATCGCGCTTAAATTTTTTATCGACACCGCCGTCGTCAATCAGACATAGGTTTAACTTGTCGGCGTTGGGATGTTTGGCGCACTCCACGACCTTAACCACCAAAACGCCCTGATATTTTTCACCGGTATCAATGACCTGTTCGATTGCCCCCAGTTGGCTGCCGATTTTTTCTACCAGTTTTTTGACGTCATCCAGCTCAGAGCTATCGCTGCAACCATAGTTTTGATTCATCAGCCGGATCCAATTTAGGGAGACTTTCATGCCTGCCCGTCCTTGAATCTTTGTTCGATTTCGGCCATGGTCGTCCAGAAAGACCTTTCTAGATCAATATCCAGCTTGCGGGCGATGACCAGAATGCTCCACAGGCAATCACCCAACTCGTGGCTGGCTTTTTTGCGGTCTATCATGTCCTGCTCAACGATTGTCAAAAGTTCATTCACGTCTTTTTTGAAGCCCCTTGCTAACTTAGCGGTATTCCAGGGCTGCCGGTTTCTATCTTTATCCAACTGGTCATATTTACGCCGGATTTCCATAGCCCGCTGTTCCAGGATCTTGATATCACTCATCTATGGCTTTCCCCCAAATAAGGAATTTCAACCACTTTATCGGCGGCAGAGAAATAATTTCGTGTCCACTGCATAATCGGCTTTGGATTATTCCGAGGGATTAAGTCATTGGTAAAATGAGCCTCATCAAACCTAGCTTTAGTAAATTTACCTAAGACTATGAGGTGGTTTGATTCTCTATGGTCGGGTCGGTCTAAAACTTGGCATTCAATCCAACCCAGCGAACCCTTTAACACCGGACCGTAGCTTGAGAAATCCGAGTCTAGATAATCTTTGAACTCATCTACCTTTTCAAGCTTTGATTCGTATCCGGAGAATTTAGGGGCCAGTTTCCATATAAGGTCGAGCTGCTCTTGGATCGGAATCGAAATCGTAAAACCCATAGCATCCTGTAGATTCTTGGCAGTTATCCACTCGCGATAAACAGCTATCATGGCGATTCCTGGATCCGTACCGACAGAAGAAATATTATTTATAGGAATGATGTTTTTTCTTCCTTCCTTGGATACTGTTCCTATGGTGACGATCAACCTCGGTGCTAGCAGACGGTGAATTTTCTCATTTACCTCTTTCATGAGAATTGCCTCACAAACTCATCTACATTCGGAAATATTTGGTCAAACATAAAATACAGAGTTTCGGCTTTTTCGGGTTGGCCGATGCCGTAGCATTTTTTGCCCATGCCGTATGCGGCACCCAGTTCCATGTGTCCGGAAAAACCGATCGGAAATACTACCACGATAGCTTCGGATTCTCTTAAGCCATGCATGTCTTTTTCGAAAATTTTTCGGAGAAGCGCATCATTCTGCCAATCCTCTGTCTGCTCCTCTTTCTTCATCCTATCTTCGATGTCTGCCGGCTCTAAGTCCTGGTGAATGTCATAGCCGTCGTACTTACTTTCGGCGAAGTAATAAACTATCTTACCGGCGGCGCGCAATTTATCAACGACTTCGCCGATATTAGAGTGATTGCGCCAGCGGCCGCAGGCGAAAAAATCATATTTCATGAAAACTGCCTCAGGAATTTCAAATTGCCGGAATGGAAATTACGGACGTCCTCTATGCCGTATTTCATCATCACTAGCCGGTCGATGCCCATTCCCCAGGCGAAACCAGTGTATTTGGTTGAATCGATACCAGCCTCTTTAAGAACATTGGGGTGGATCATGCCGCAGCCCAAAAGCTCGATCCAGCCGACATAAGAGCAGACCTGGCAGCCTGTCTTATCGCAAAACGGGCAGCTTAGCATAAATTCAAACGACGGCTCGGTAAAGGGGAAATAGAAAGGGTTTATCTTAACTTCGAGCATTTTATTGTAGTAGGTTTCCAGGAAGGTTTTGAGGGTCGCTACCAAATGCCCGGCGTTGATTCCTTCGTCTACATAGATCCCTTCGAGCTGGTAGAAGGTATGTTCGTGGCGAGCATCTACATCCTCGTTTCGGAATACCCGGCCGGGAATTATTGTGGCGATGGCCCGGCCATTTTCCAGATCTTTTTTATGGGCTCTTAGAAAACGGTTTTGCATTATAGATGTATGGGCCGGCGCTATAAGACCTTCGTCTGTCAGAAACGTATCCCATTCGTCGCGAGCCGGATGGTCCGGCGGGAAATTAAGGCTGGTGAACATATGATAATCATCATCAATCTCGCGCGATTCTATGGCCGTGAAGCCCATGCGGCTAAATATTTCAATAATGGCGCCTATTTCGGAAGTAATCGGGTGCTTGCTGCCATATTCGGCGGGCAACAGCCCTGGCCTGTCAGGCGGCGCCACATTTGTGTCAAACGGAGCGGTTATATCGATAGTTGATAGTTGATAGTTGATAGTTGATAGTTGGGCATTTTTGACGAGCTCTTCTAGTTCTTGTTTTAGCTGATTAACTTCTTTGCCAAAGGCCGCCCTTTTATTTACCGGCAAGGTTTTTAGCCGATCGTATAGCGCCGACATTTCCGGAGCGCGCAAAACCGTCCGCTTATCTTCAAGGGTTTTGAGCTTCGCTCTAAGCTGTTTGGCAGCTTTAGAAACCTCTGGCTGCTTATACTCCATTCAAAATAAAGTATAACAGATACAGGCTTCTCGCCGACTATCAAGAAAGGTCACTTGCTATACTTATGCTTATGAATAACGAGGCGGCCGCGGAACTTATCGACAAAGCCGCCAAAGTCCTCCGGCACAACGATCGTCGCGGCTGGACTGTGCCGGCCGGTGACTTATATCCGCATCAATGGTTCTGGGACAGCTGTTTCGTAGCTATCGGACTACGGCATATTGATATTGAACGAGCCCAAACCGAGCTAAAAAGCCTGCTGGGCGGCCAATGGCATAACGGGATGTTCCCGAACATTATTTTTAGTAATGACAGACAGTATTGGCGGGATCGACAATTATGGCGCAGCTGGATAAATCCTTACGCGCCGGACGACACATCTACCAGCGGTATTACCCAGCCGCCGATGCTAGCCGAGGCGGTCGTTCAAATCGGTGAAAAACTAAAGCTGCCAGAAAGACGCAGCTGGTACCGTCAAATGCTGGGACCGTTAGTTCGCTACCATGAATGGCTGTATCTGGACCGTGATCCGCACAAAGAAGGTTTGATTTTACTGCTACATCCCTATGAAAGCGGTTTTGACAGCTCACCTCCATGGTTAAGCGAGCTGCGCAAGCACAGCGTGCCGTGGTGGTTGGGTTTGGTTGAAAGAGCCCACCTGGACTGGACGATATCTTTTGCCCGCCACGATACGAAATATGTAGACGTGGCTCAACGCTCAGGCAATATCGAAGCCGCGGCCGCCTGGGTAGCCATCCATCGTCTACGCCGCAAAGCTTATAATTCCGAGGCCCTGATATCGCGTTCTTTGTTCGCCGTAGAAGACCTGACATTTAACTGTATCCTGATTCAAGCCAACAAATGTCTGGTGAAAATCGCCAAAACTTTAAATCATCAACTATCGCCTGATCTGCTTGCCAATATGAAGCGGACCGAGGCGGCGCTTGAGCAGTTGTGGGACGAAGATAGCGGCCATTATTATTGCCGCAGTTTTGCCAGCCATAAGTTGATACAGGAGCCGACAATCGCCACGCTGCTGCCGCTTTACTCCGGGACTATAACAAAAGAGCGGGCCGAACGATTGGTCGGGCTGCTCAAGCGCCGTCGGATGTTCAGCCCCAACTGGCCGGTTCCCAGCGTACCGGTAAATTCGCCTGATTTTAATCCTTATAAATACTGGCAGGGACCCACCTGGGTTAATACTAACTGGTTGATAATCCAGGGCCTCAGCAACTACGGCTTTCATACTGAAGCCGCCAAACTACGCGACCAAACCATAAAGCTGGCAGCCAAAAGCGGCTTTTCGGAGTACTTCAATCCGCTAAACGCCGCTCCACTGGGTGCGGCTAACTTTAGCTGGACGGCCGCCCTGGTAATCGATTTACTGAAAGATTAATCTTCGAAGTTAGGACGATCAAGACTTAGGGGCTCGACGGTCGGCTCGACTTCGGCGATTTTAACGATATCGCGGTCGATTTTGCCCAGTTCTTTATAGGTTACGTTGAAATGGCCAACAGTCGTGCCAAGACTGGCGCCCAGTTTCTGCATGTAGCCGTTGTGAGCAATTAGATGCTTGCTGAGTTGTTCGATATTTTTGCGGATCTTATCTGTGTCCTTTTGAATTTCTACGCTGCGCAGTCCCTGGACTATCACCTGCAGCATGGCGGACAGGGTGCTTGGACCTACGATTGTCACTTTCTTATCTTTGGCGGCATACTGCATCAGGTTACGGCCGGATACGCCGGTCGCTCCCACTTTATTAGCCAAAAGGTCATAATAAATCGCCTCGCTGGGGATGAACATCAGCGCCTGGTCTAGCGTACCCTTACCTGGGTTGATGTATTTGGCGGTTTCGTCGATTCGCCGCTTTAGGTCTTCTTTGAATGCCCGCTCTAGCGCCGGTTTGTCCTCCGGCTTGCACTCTAGTATTCGGTTATAGTTTTCTAGACTGAACTTGCTGTCTATGGGCAGTAGTTTATCGTCTAGCTTAATCACCGCGTCAACGGTCATGGTCGGGCCCATTTTGTATTGCAGCTCGTACGCCCCAGGCGGCAGCAGATTTTTTAAGATTTGATCAAGATAATATTCGCCAAGCACACCGCGCTGTTTAGGGTTCTGCAGCACGTTTTGCAGGGTTTTAAGCTCGTTGGCCACATCACCAACGGATTTGTTTGTCCTGTCCAGCTCGGTTAGCTTTTGAGTAACATCGGCAATTATCTTGGCGCTGGCCGCGAACTGGGCTTGCATCTGTTTATTGCTGGTTCCCATCTGCTCTGAAAGCTGCTTTTGGAGTCCATCTTTAAGTTCGCCCATACTTTTAGCCAGCTCTATCATGTCCGTCTTAAGCATCATCGAGGCCTGGCTTTCCGCCGGTTTGCGGCTTTTAAGCTGGGCCTGCGTCCAAATGACATATCCGGCCATCACCGCCACTAAGACTCCTAGAATAATCACCGCCACAATCATACTTATATTTTACCTTAGTCTGGATCTTTAGGTGAGGCGGGTGACTATGAAAATAAAAATAACGCCGACAATAGTCAAACCAATGGTTTTACGGGATGAGTTTTTGGAATGGGCCTGGGGCAACAAGTTGCTGGCGGCTATATATAGGATGAAGCCGGCAAAAAACCCCAAGTAAATAGCTAGGGCTTTTTCGGATAGTGTAAAAGCTAAACTAGCCAAACCGCCGATAATCGGCATAAAAATAACGACCGACAACCATCTTTTGATGTGTACCAGTTTGTTTTTGTGAAATAGCATAAAGGTAGTCGTATCAAAGCCGTCGGCAAAACGATGGCCGACAACCGCTATTGCCACTGCTGTTCCTACCGTCGCGCTAACCTGCCAAGCCACACCGATACTAAGTCCGTCCAAAAAGCTGTGCCCGCTAAGAGCTAACGCCCTGGCGGTGCCGAGCCTTGGGTGGCTATGCGGACCATACTGCTGCTCGCTGGCCTCATGCAGCGGCACCAGCCGCTCGAATACATGAAACAATAAGAATCCTACCGTCATAGTGATCATTGGCCAGACCGGATTGAGTTTTTTCGATTGAGTCAGGTCAAAGATTTCCGGCAAAAGATCAAAGGTTACCAGCCCCAATACCAAGCCGGAAGTCAGCGCCAGCGCTAAATTCAGCCATTTTTGGCTGCGCATGGCCGTGTAGCCGCCCGCCAAAGCCGCCAACGAAGCAGCAATGGTCAATAAAAGAACTATCATGGCTTGATTTTAGTTTCATTAATTATAGTTTTGCAAATTTGTCGCAATTTTGTACAATTTTGACATGTATGACACCTTAAAAACCTTGCTCAAGAAGGAGGGTTATAGTTTAACCAAACCTCGCCGAGCAGTCTTTGACTTACTTTTGAATCAAGGCCCGCAAAGTATGCAGGTTTTAGTTAAACGCGCCGGAGATAAGGTTAAGGTTGACCGGGCTACCATTTACCGAACAGTCGAGCTGTATGAGCGACTTGGAATCGTCTACCGGCTGAATATCGGCTGGAAATATAAAATTGAGCTGACCGATTTGTTTACCGGCCACCATCACCACATGTACTGTACCAACTGCGGCTCAATGGTTGAGCTGCCGGCTAACCACATGCTAGAGACAATGATTGACACTGTGGCAGCCAAAAGTGGGTTTTCGCCTCGCGGCCACCAATTGGAAGTCTACGGCTTATGCACCAACTGTTCTAAAAGCTGATTCCCCCGAAGATAGTCCGTTAAACTGCCGCGCTGACGGCCACGGTTTCGTCGGTTTTGACGTGCTCGTTTTTGACTACGAAAAAGGCCACAAGGGCGGCCGCAATCGCTAGGCCGACGCCAACATGCAGCCCGGCCTGGTAGCCATGCACTTTGGCGAGCTTTTGAGCGGTATGGCTAGCCAATTCGGATTTTAAGGTAGAGGCGTAAATCGCCGACAAAATGGCCAATCCGATAGCACCGCCAACCTGCTGAGAAGTATTAAGCACGCCGG
>DASTHV010000013.1:0-2179 GCA_035718045.1 Saccharimonadales bacterium (SeqCode)
CTGCCGTTGCCCGCTGCGCGGCTGGCACTCTAGCGGTCGTGGCATTCTCTTAGACCCCGATTCGTTATTGGCAACCGGCGATCTGTTGACCAGGAACCCGCTAGCTCTACGAATGTATCGACTTTGGGAATATGGGGCTCAAAACATTACTGAAACAGCTGAATTTTTACGCTCATTAGGCGTGCAATACGGCGTACGTATCTCCCCTGAACCCTAAGGCTTGAAAATTACTGTTAAGGCAGTCACACTTTAAATATGTCAAAGGCAGAGCAGCCCGGGGGCTTTCCGGAGTTCGAGCCCACTGAACTTGATGTGGATAAGGCAGAAGCCTTTACGCGGTCTGTTCTAAAACCGGCGGCTATATATCTTTGGGGAACAGGCTACCGGGATCCCAGGATGGTAGATAGACATGAGGATGTGTATAAAGGTTTTGATTCTCCCAATTTCGAAAACTTTGTAGCTTTGACGGCTTATATTCATGACGGCGCCTGGCGCGAGGAAGATGAGACTAAGGATGATGTCCCGCCAGAACCTGTGATAGCCATCGATTTAGATGCTTTGCGTCCAGACGCTATGGAGTCCTTGCCGAAACGTCTGCGCGGTCTAACAGCTTGGGATTGCCAACGCTTTCGATTTCCTGTAAACGGTGACACACCGTGGGTAGAACACTACTGGATGCTGGAAGATAAAAATGGCCGGGACATAACCGATCCCAAAGGTGAGCAAGAAACATTTTTGATTTATCTGGACGATTCAGAACAGTTTAGCCTAGCGCGCACTGAGGAGCTAAACTCGAGTGACTTGATAGATATACGCAACATTTTGCTTACTATAGGAGTGCCGGCAGAAATAGTTATGCCAGAAGAAGCAGAACAGACGGGGAATACTTAACTTGTTAAGTAATTTTTATGATTAATGATAAATTTGTAATTTTGGGTTTTTTGATTCAGCTGGGCGGTCTGTTGATTTACGTGAAAGAGACGTTGGCGGGACGGGCCAAACCCAATCGCGTGTCCTGGTTTTTGTGGTTTTTGGCGCCGATGATCGCCTTTGCGGCCGAGCTGGACAAAGGCGTAGGTCTGCAGGCGCTGATGACATTTTCGGTGGGGTTTGGCCCGGCAATGGTTCTGCTAGCCTCTTTTTATAGCAAAAAGGCCTACTGGAAACTCAAGACTACTGATTATCTGTGCGGTCTGCTGTCGCTTTTGGGCCTGGCGCTTTGGTTAATTTTTAACCAAGGCAATCTAGCCATTGCCCTTAGCATCGCCGCCGATTTGGCGGCCGGCGCACCTACGCTGGTGAAATCTTATTATCATCCGGAAACGGAAAGCGCAGCGGCCTATACGGTGGCGATCGTAAACTCCGGCATAACGCTGTTAACCATCAAGGTATGGAGCCTAGCCAACTACGGGTTTCCTATCTATATTTTCATCATCAATATCACTTTTGTAATATTGATTAAATATAAGTTTGGATTAAGACTCCAGACGTCAGTAAAATAAACGGATGATAGTTGAATTTCACAGATTTAAGACCAGCGATGGCGTGCAGCTGCGCGGTTGGTTTAGCGATGCGGACGGCCAGCTGGTGATTGTCCATATCCACGGCATGTCCGGCAACGGGTATGAAAATCGCTTCTTAGATAACCAACGTCAACTCTATAATCAAGCGGGCATAGCCTTTTTTACGTTTGATAACCGGGGCTCGGGTATAATCAACCACTTTCCAGGTGATAACGGCACCAAACTTGGTGGCAGCTGCTTTGAGATTTTTGAAGAAAGCACCCACGACATCCAGGGCGCAATAGACTTTATGAAATCCAAAGGCAAATCTAAGTTTATCCTCCAGGGGCATTCACTGGGCGCCAGCAAGGTTGTCAATTTTTTGCAGGACAAGAGGGAAGAAGTGCAGGCGGCCATCCTGCTGGCACCCACGGACATGGCCGGTTGGGCCAAAACCGATCCTCGTCACCAAGAATATTTGGACAAAGCGGAGCAGCTAAACGCGGCCGGCAAAGGCGAAGAATTAGTCGGCGCCCAATGCTGGTTGGATAAAACGCCGCTGTCAGCCCAAACCTACCCTACAATTGCCGGCGATGGGGCAGTTGACATGTACGCGCCGCGCGACGGCGGTTCGCTACTCAGCAAAGTCGATCGGCCCATGATTATAATTTACGGCG
>DASTHV010000014.1:0-2893 GCA_035718045.1 Saccharimonadales bacterium (SeqCode)
TTCTTTGAGCGTTTGATAAAGTTCATTACCCTCACGGATGCGCTCGCCTACACCACAATAAATCGACAAGCTGTCTTTGTTGCGGGTAACGTTATGGATCATTTCCATAGTTAGCACCGATTTGCCCACGCCGGCGCCGCCAACGACGCCGATTTTACGCCCTTTGACGAATGGCGTTAGAAAATCAATGACCTTGAGGCCAGTTTCGAGCAATTCCAGTTTTTGAGTAGCTCGGTAGTGTTTGGTACCGCTAGCCTCGCTTATGATCCGACGAGCCTCATTAACTGGAGGTCCGTCATCCAGCGGTTCGCCCAGGGCGTTAAACACTCTGCCTAACGTCTTGGGACCCACCGGTACGCTGACCTTGGTCTGGCCACGGCTGACTTTTTGACCACAGCGTAGTACCTGGCTGTTGGCTAAGTTAAGGCAGACCGCGGATTTGGCCTTAAAGAAGCTGACTTCTAAAAACACCTCCGGATAACCTTCGACCAATAGCAGCTCTTTTTCCTTGGGGCGCTGGCCGGTTATCTCAACCTCTACCATCAGACCGCGCAAAGACTGGATGGTCCCTACCAGCTGACCTGCGGCAACCGGTAGGACTTGGCTTTTTTTCTCTTGTTTAGGAGCGGTTTTAGGGTCGGCTGGCTTCATCTTGGCGCCCCGGCTCTACGCTTTTTCTTTTTAATGCTAATCATGACTTCCCGCAGACCGCGGTCACCTTCGGCGCGCTTAGAACGGTGATATTCAAGTTTATATAGGGCGACCAGTTCATTGGCACGTTTTTTGGCGACCGCCATAGCGTTAAAGCGGCTGGCGTTTTGGGCCAGACTGGAGTCCAAAATAGCTTGACTAAAAGCCAGTGTCATCATCATCACTTCCATTTGGTCGGCGATTTCGTCCAGCGACGGCTCAAAGATGGTGTCTTCGGAGGTAATAATATCTTCGTTCTGGTCAAGCTGTTCGCTCATGGTTTGGATGCTCATGAATAAATCGATGGATTTTATCTCCTGAACACCCAGCGACACATATTCTTCGTAGTAGACGGTAATACCCGAATACGAGGCAATTGCCCGGATAACCGGAGCGACATCGATGTAACTGTCGCTTTCCGGCACCCGGAAATAATGGATGTAGGGAATCCCCCGTTGTTTCAACTGCGTCGCGCCGTGGCTGCCAAGTACGATGATGTCAGTGGTGGCTTGATCGTAGTGCTGAAGCATGGTTTCTATCAGACGCTGGTCGATGTCGCCGGATAGGCCTGCTTCGGCGGAAATGATAACGAATACCTTTTTGCCATTACCCTTCTGACCGCGACTTCTAATTTGGGATTTTGGGTCAATCCGGATTGAGCTGTAAACACCCCAGAGTAACTGGAAAAATTCTTCCGAAGTAAGGGCTTTGTCTTTTGTTTTAGCGATTTGGGTGCTGGCGATACTTTCAAACACGCCGGTCAAATCTTTGACGGTGGTTATCTGCTCGGTCTCTTTTTGGATTACATTAGCTCGTCGCATAGGCTCTAGCTCTTGGCTCCGGCCGCCGGCGCGGCTTGGGTTTGAGGCTGGGCGGACGCTGCGGGCGCTGGGTCCGCGGCGTCGGTCTTGGACTGGATAGTGTGCTTTTTAAGTAAATCCGCTTCCAGGGCGTCTAGCTCTTTTTCATCTTTCACCTTGGCGGATATTTGCTTAGCGGATTTCTTTAGACCATCGATATCGATTTCGGTAGTACCTTTACCCAGCAGGACCGTCTCCAGCATTAGTTGCTGCTCGATTAAGGAGTGGCGCTCTTCCGGCGGTTGTTGTAAGACACTATAAATCTGCTTGCCCAGATTAAGGTCGGTGGCGGCTTCTTTGGACAAACTGGAGCCGAAGTGCGAAAACTCTTCGGCTTGGTGGTACTTGGCCAGCTTTTTAAACAGTTCGCCGGAAAGTTGCTTTTGGCGTTTAGTCTGAGCTTGTCCGCCAACCCGCGATACCGACAGGCCAGCGTTCACCGCCGGTCGGATACCCTGACGAAAAACCCCGAGGTCAAAAATAATCTGTCCGTCAGTGATGGACATAATACTAGTCGAAAGATAAGCCGTAATATCGTCATTGGGTGTGATAATTACTGGTAGGGCTGTTAGCGTCTTGTTGTTTTTAAGCAATTTGCCGGCACGTTCCAGTAGTGATGAGTGAGCATAAAACATATCCCCCGGGTAAGAGTCACGGCCAGGATCAACCTCTTGTAGCAGTGACAGCTGGCGGTAGGCTTCGGCATGGGAACTTAAGTCATCGTAGATTATGATGACGTCCTGACCAGCCAGCCATAAATGTTCGGCCATAGCGCACGCCGCGTAAGGCGCCAAGTAAGATAGCGTCAGCGAGTCAAAAATATCGGCCAGCACAACGATGGTATGGTCCATAGCGCCAGAGGCTCGCAGGTCTGCTAGCAGAATTTCGATGTCGACTTTACGTTTGCCGATCAGAACATAAACGACTACTCGGTCGGTACCGGCCTGATTAGCGCTTAGCTGGCTTAAAAAGGTACTTTTACCGGATTTGCTATCGCCTAAGACGGCGATTCTCTGGCCAAGCACCACCGGGAAAAACATATCTACTGCCGAGACGCCGCTGGCTAGTTGTTCGTTAAGCATGCTCCGGGCCATTATGCCGGGGGCGGCATTGAAGATACCCGATTTCTGTTTAAGGGCAATTGGACCTTTGCCATCCAGCGGCTGGCCCATCGGTGTAATGACCCGGCCAATTAATTCTTTGCCAACTGGCACGCTTAACAGATCATCCTCGACTACTGCTAATGTGCCGGGCTCCATCTTTTCGGAATCAATATTAAATAACACCACCCGGTCTCCGTAGGCCTCGCGGACCAATCCCCGTTGGCCGTCTTCGAATAATAC
>DASTHV010000015.1:0-3128 GCA_035718045.1 Saccharimonadales bacterium (SeqCode)
GAGTCAGGCAGCTACTAATCCCGCTACTACCTCTACGGCTAATGTGTTTGTATCACCTAACGGTAGTGACTCTGGAGCCAACTGCCTAAGATTCACTACAGCCCAAACCAATCCGGATCCAACTGGAGCTAGTTTGTGTGCAACTCTGGGTCAAGCCTATGCGCTTGCGCAGCCTGGCGATACGGTGGAAGTAGAGGCCGGTAACTATCCGGCCCAAGCAGTCTGTAAAAGCGGTGCGCCTCAGGGCGGTAACCTTATTGAAGGGGCGTGTTCCGTGGTAGCTGACAAAGGCATCCCGGCTGTTACCTTTAAAGCCAACGGCAGCGTAACGGTAATGGATCAGTTTAACTTGGGCCAAAACGGCGGCATTGGCTATCCGGCGCCGTCGAATCTGGTCTTTAATGGGATTAACGTCAACGGCCAGGTAGCAATTTATAGCGACCCTTCCGCTCCAGCTTCCAATATAACCTTTGAAAATGGCCATTTTTACAAAATAGGCAATCAAAAGGTCCAGGCAGTTGGCCTTATTAATGTTGGTATCGCGCACAATGTCAATCTATCTCATATGGAAATCGGGCCGGCAGTTGGCGATATGGATGGTATCCAGACTGGTACTCCAGATTCGGGGACGCTCCAGCAGGCCAACAATTTTACGCTCGAAGACAGTACGGTTCATGACCTTTATGACTCCTGCCAATACGTGCCAGCGAGCATTATAAGTACTTACGGCAGCTGTTCGGCCATCGGCTATGGCGATATCGGCTCAGCCATCGCTTCGCTGTCATCGGCCATTGATTCATCGCAAACCACATTTAATGTTTCTGCTCCTGGACCGGTTAACTCCGGCTGGAGTTTATCTTTCGGTATCCAGGTTGGCAGCGAGGATATGAAAGTCACTGGCGGTTTTGGTACGACTGCCTGGACAGTAACCCGGGGCTGGAACGGCACTACCGCTGCCAGCCACAGCTCTGGCGACGCGGTGACAATTATTGACTATGGCCAGGATCATGTGGACGGAATCCACACCTGGGGTAGCGACAACTTCAGTCTCTTAAGAAACCGTTGGTATGCCATTGGCGCTAACGGCGATCCGGTAGGACAGGTGATTTTTATGGCCGCCGACCCCAAAGGGCTTGGCGCCTACTTTAATCATGTATTAATCGAAAACAACTCAATTTATAGCGGTGATACCAATAATAATGATGTCTCAATTGGTCTTACAAGCCTGGCTTCATCGTCGGCTTACATTGGCGACACTCAGATTTTATACAACACTATCTGGGGGGAAAACACTAGTAATGGTGGTAGTTTGTCTCTTAGCGGTTTTTCGCCGGCCGCTAACGTTGTCGTTGCCGGCAATATCGTGCGCTCATTTTTATCCAATGATCGGTCTACAACCTGTACCTTAGCCAATAATGCCGGTGGCACCATTCAGCCGATTTATGCGGCTAACGAGTGGGGAGGCAACGAACCAGGCAAAAATTATACGCCGCATACTTGCTCGGCCAGCGACGCGCCGCTAGCTACGCCGGATCCCACGTTCATTACCGCCAATTCGCTTAATCCCAATGAGCAACTTGTCCAGAATGGACAGTGGGCTATCGATCATGGAGAATCCACATATTGTCCGCCTACAGACGTGGTCGGTACTCAGCGGCCGCAAGGCGGCGCCTGTGATGTAGGTGCGTATGAAGTCATACCAACTGCCAACGTTTGGGTTTCTACCACCGGTGATGATTCCACTTGCGCCCGCGGCGACCAAACCAAGCCCTGCGCCACGGTCCAAAAAGCCTGCTCGCTAGCTTTGGGCGGGGATGTTATTCAAATCGCCGCCGGCACATATACCAGCGGATTTAACTTAAGCGGCTGCAATCCTTCCAGCAATATAACTTATAAAAACGCGCCGGGTAGCAATGTTTTTTTTGCCGGCGACAGCTCAATAACCAACACCAGCAACGTGACTCTTGAAGGCGACCAAATCGGCCACGGCGTAGGATTTTCGCTGGGTAAAACGGGCATAAGTGGTACTGATTCTGCCGCCACCAGCAATATCAATTGGAACAGCGTGAACCTTTACTGTCAAAATAATTCAGCGTGGAGGACAATAACCAGCACCCTTACGGGCGAATCAGCCTGCAACTCATCTTTGTCAATTAGCGGCAATGTTAATCAGTTTACATGGAATGGCGGCGACCAGGAGGACTGGGCCACTTGCTATACCAGCTGCACTACTAACCGCGGCATAAATCCTAACGCCAACGCCATCGCTGATGGCGATACTGACGGTACCCAAACACTGTTTCCGCGCAACATTACTATCGAGCGCGTGGTCACCAAAAACTATTTTTCGCTGGATAATAACGGTTCGGCGGGCGACCATTCCGAATCCTGGATTATTACGTCCGGCAGTCATTTGAACTTTATTAACGATTCCTGGACGGATTGCGCGCCGCCGGCCGGCACCGGCTACGCGGTTAATAATTCTTGCAATACCTCCTATATATTCTTTGGCCAATCACCAGACCCCGGCGGCGCCTATACTACGCCGACAGCTGATTACGTAACTTTCACCGGTAATATTATCGCGCCCGGCCACGGGCAGGCGGCTGTTCACTTTGATTATGATTATCCTCAAGGCAACGAGTTTCATACCAGCTGGCTTTATAACAGTATTGACGGCACGTTTTTGATAAAGGGCAACAATTCCAATACGCCAATGGACCCGGGCTCGGTTATTTTGACAGGATCTAACATGGTATTTGTGGGCAATATCGCGCCCAGGGCTTCTTATGACGACTGTTTTTCAGCCGCTACCTATAGTAATAACTTGTGGTTTAGAAGTGACGGCGCAGCAATTAAATGCGGCGCGAGCGATATTGAAGAAGATAATACTGCTGGTACCGGCATCTGGGCCAACCCGGCTACCTACGACTTCACTTTGCTTTTCGCTTCGCCCGCTATTGACGCCGGCGAATCCACCTACTGTCCATCTACCGACATAAACGGCACCTCCCGTCCCCAAGGCCCGGCCTGTGACGCCGGCGCCGACGAATACACCACCGGCGGTGGCAGTATCACCCCAGGCGATCTCAATAGCGACGGCCAGGTTAACATCACTGACCTATCCA
>DASTHV010000016.1:0-8664 GCA_035718045.1 Saccharimonadales bacterium (SeqCode)
GAGTCAGGCAGCTACTAATCCCGCTACTACCTCTACGGCTAATGTGTTTGTATCACCTAACGGTAGTGACTCTGGAGCCAACTGCCTAAGATTCACTACAGCCCAAACCAATCCGGATCCAACTGGAGCTAGTTTGTGTGCCAGCTTCAATAAGGCATATCAGTTGGCTGGCTGTGGTGATACGATAGAGGCAGAAGCCGGCAACTATTATGAACATCAAACCAGCACCTCGATTAATTACGATTCTACCAAAGTCAACTGCTCTTCAAATATCGTAATTCAGCCGACAGTTGGCGCCACTGCAGCCATTCAAAGCGACTTAAGGGTCTATGCGCAATATCTGACTTTCAAAAACATGACCTTTAGACAAGGTAATCCAATGGTATATCAAACGGCTTTTTCCGGAGCTAATAATAATCTTATCTGGCGATTCCGCCATCACGTGCGGGCGCCGTCTTGCGGAGTGACCGTTAATTGCTCGCCTGAAGGCTTGCCGGCTATAGAATATGATGATCCCGGCGCGGCCAATCAACAGTTGGCTATCACCATCCAAGACGGTAATAAACTTCATGTCTCGTTAGCAACCGATGCCAGCGGAAACATAACTACCACCGCTAACGACATTATATCTGCCGTGGTAGCCGATACCGATCCGGGCTTTACGGCCAATCAAGTCTCTGTAACTACTGCCGGCAATGCTGATGGCACGGGCGCGGTAGCCGCTTTTCCCCAGACGACACTAACCGGTACTTTAGGCGTTTGGTTTGATGTTCCTGGGGGTACGGATTGCGCTGATGTTGCCTCTAACGATGTGATAGATGGCAGCAACGGCGATACATTTAATATTATTGGCGCCAAAGATATTACTATTGAAAACAGTACGTGGGGTAATTATGAAATCGGCCAAGATTCCCAGGTGGGCTATCGGACTAATTGCGACCCGGCCTCCGACATTTCTATAATTGGAAATACTATTGAAAATGCTTATAACGATTTTGCCAGTGACCCGGCCGATGCTGACCCCAACCATCCAGACGGTATTCAGGTCGACTCCGGATTTAACGGTCTGGTAATCAGCGGTAATCACTTTAAAAATTTACTCGAGCAACAGATATTTATTCGCTTATCTCAAGGTACTGCTAACGCTTTAAATCTTAAAGTCGAAAACAATTTCATTGGCCCCCGGCTAGCCTCTACGCAGACTTGGACTATGCAACTTACTAATATTGGCTCTACCAATACTTGTAGCGGGGCAGTGATTGCATTCAATACCTTTGTGGGAGATTCTGAACAGGCTACTTCGCCCGTGCTTTCGTGCCCGGTTTCACCGGGCGGGGTGCCGACCCAGGTAATTGGCAATATTATGTCAGTATCACCCTCTGCTTATAGCTGCACGTCAAACCAAAATACCTACCAGGTTGTTTATGATTACAATGTTTATGGGTCAGGCGTGCCTTGTGGCACCCACGACGTCGTTGCCAGCCAGACCTACGTGAATTCGGCCAATTCCGACCTCCACCTCACGGTTGGCGACAGCGCTATCGACTATGTTCCGACGAGTATTTCTATCGGCTGTCCCATTACAGACATTGATGGTAATACTCGGCCGCAGGGTGCCGCCTGTGACGCTGGCGCCGATGAGTATATAACTCCTCCTGCGGTCTGGGTTTCCACCACTGGCGATGACAGTACCTGTATACGTGGAGACAGTACCAAACCCTGCGCCAGCTTAAATCAGGCCTACCTTGTAGCCCAACCAGGAGACACTATTCAAGTCGCCTGTGGCGATTATCCGGCTCAGACTATCAACTATGACTCCACTAAAGCTGGCTCTACTGACTATATTACCTTCGAACCGGCTTCCACGTCTGGTATTTGTTGGAATCAAACGGATAAGATTGTTATCGGCAACAGCGAGGGAGCTAGCGCGCCATCTTACATCAAACTGGGCCATTTTTCCATGACCGGCGGCATAGATAACTTTTACAAGGGGTCGTCGGGCGACATCGTTGATAATACGGTTTATGCTTTCTATCCGGCTACCCACATTATAATCGACCACCAAAGTGGCGGCAGTTTTGGTTTTTCGGCAGTGACGGATTTTTTGGTTGAGAATAGCGACCTTGGCAATTGTGAGTCCGAGGCCTATCCAAATGCGCAGGGCGTTATGACCACCGATTTCTGCGTCTCAGAACTAAGAGCTGTCCCGTCCCAGACCGGATTAAGCGATGTCGCTAATCCGCCAAAAAACTCCGGCTCAATCATTAATACGAAATTCCATGATATCAGCGGCGATACATCTAATTTGAACTGCGGTTCGTCTGGCTGTCATGTCACCGGCTTTGCTGTCTTTGGCGGCGACGGAGTCACATATGACCATGACGCCTGGTGGAACGATGAAGTCACTGGGATGCGCTTTCAGAACTTCTGTGGCTGCACATCGCAAGAGCTGAAGAACTTTACAATTCAGAACTCATGGTATGACCTAAGCGGCAGTGCTTTTGAGGTTAATTCGGAAGTTGACGGCTTGGTTGTTCGCTTTAATTCTATGACCGTCCATTCCTACATCCCCGGCGATGGTATTACCAGACATGCTGGATATATCAGCTGCGACGCCGGCAGCATGGACACTAACGGCTCGCCTGCTGGCGTCAATGCCTGCGGCACAGATACGAATCATGCTAAATTCTACGGTAATATCCTCACAAATGCCGGCTGTTTCGCGAACACCGACTGGTCCTATAACATATTTGTGCCATTCTCGATAAGCACCGGACTGACGGCCTGTGGCACGAATGCTACAACTGTTTCATCCGTGCCCTATACCGCCGATCCGGCCGCTGGAGTGCCCAATTTTAATATCACCGATCCCTCCTGGACAGGCAACAACTATATACCGCTTTCCATAGCTGGCGGCTACCCTACCACTGACTATTACGGGAACAGTCGCCCTGGCGACACAGGGCTACTGGATGCTGGTTCCGTAGAACAGACTACTTTAGCCACCTCAACCACCCCAGGCGATCTTAATAGCGACGGCCATGTCAACATCACTGACCTATCCATAATGCTCAGCAACTGGGGAACTACTAACTCCACCTGTGATCTTAATACTAACGGCAGCGTCGATATCTTTGATCTGTCTATCCTGCTATCCCATTATGGGGTGTAAACCCCATCTGCTTTAATCGGTTATGTGGTGGTATGCTATTGCATAAGAGCTTTATCTTAAGATGAAACGAAAACAACCGGTCAGAAAGTCTCCCCGCCAATCCATGAAATATCTACAACCCCCTCACTACCTGAAGTACAGCCGTTTCTCTAAGGTCAATCTGCTGATTTTTATCCTGATCTTTGCCGGTATTGGGGGCTACGTTTTACTTCATAGCTTCGCGGCCACCACTCAAACCACCGCTAATCTGTGGGTTGATACCACCGGCGGCAGCTGCACCCGGCAGGCTACGGCCGGAGCCTACAACGATGCTGGAGCTTGTTCAAGCATGCAGGCCGCCATGACGGCCGCTCAGGCCGGTGACAGGGTGATAGTCAAGTGTGGCGCTTACCCGTCTCAAACAATCTCCACGGGAACAAAGTCCACAGCCGTATCTTTTTACGCTGAAACTTACGATCAAGCCGCGACGGCTGCTGACGCTTACTCTGCAACCAGCTGTGCCACGGTAGCCAGTTTGTCGCTAAACGGCGTGGATAAGATACATATATACGGCATACAAGCTACACCGGCGCCGGATAATTCAAGGACGGACGCCCATCTTACATATGCCTATGGCGGTAGCCTGGGTATTTGCGCCTCCGGTTGCGCTTCAACTGCTACCACCGATATCTTGATTGACGGCTTTCATGGACGGAATTTCTTTGGTTATGTGACCAACGTGGTTATTGATCATTCCAGTTTCGGCGGCTGGGACGCTTGTTACGACACCGCTGGCAACCACCTAGCCTCCGGCAATTCCGGCACGGAGGACGGTTTCAGATTCTGGAGCGGAACTGGCGGTTCCGGTACGCCTACTAACTCCGTACTGAGAAATTCGGTAATCCACGACATTATCATGGGCGTCAATGATTCCGAGCTTGGCAACGTGTGTACCTACGGTTCAACCTATGGTCCGCACGCCGACTGCATGCAGAACAATGGTGGGGCAGGCATCACCATAGAGAATAATATCTTCTTTAATTGTCCCAGCAGCGATATCCAATGGAATCCGTTTGGATCTGCCACGATAGGGACACAAACTATCCAGAACAATTATTTCGGGCCGATCGGGGGTATCGGCAATGGCACGGTCTTAGGCGCTCAATCCGGCAGCAGCTGGGATTGTTCCAATATAATCGTGCGCAATAATCTTTATAACGGCGTTGGTATTAATTTTGAAAATGCCGGCTGCGCCGGCGGCGTGGGCGGCCAGATATATAGTAATATCTTCGCGGGAGATTGCTGGTCATCCCAGGGTTCTAATTATCATGACAATATCTTTGAGACGCCCAATACCTGCGGCACCAATGCCACCGTATGTACTCCGGTTTTTGCTAATACTCCGCCCACCAGCCCCAACTGGCTGGCCACGGCTACGCCGAACTTCCACCTGGCTAGTAGTGACACTTGCGCTAAGGATCATGGTTACACAACCTACCCACCTACCGACTTCGAAGGTGATACTCGCCCACAAGGAACATTGTCTGATGCGGGCCCCGACGAAGTAGTGTCCGGTAACCCTCCTGTCGGCGATCTCAATAGCGACGGCCAGGTTAACATCACTGACCTATCCATAATGCTCAGCAACTGGGGAACTACTAACTCTACCTGTGATCTTAATACTAACGGCAGCGTCGATATCTTTGATCTGTCTATCCTGCTATCCCATTATGGGGTGTAAGCTATATACTTAGTCTTAAGTACTACTAACATTGTCAAAAATGCAGCGCGGCAACCGTAAACGAAATAAAATTATCCGGGCCACCACTTTCTCTAAAGCTAATCTGGCGATTTTTATACTGATTTTCGCGGCTATCGGTGGCTATACTTTGTTGTCTAGTCACGCCACTGGTGTCGTCGCCAATCTTTGGGTGGATACCGACGGCGGTAGCTGCATTCGAAACGCCACGCCGTCGACTTACGATACCTCGACTGCCTGCGGCTCTTTGGACGCGGCTTTTGCGGCCAGTTCGACCGGCGATCTAGTTCTGGTTAAATGCGGTACTTACCCGGCTCAGACAATCAATACGGTGCGGACCAGCGGCAATGTAACTTTCCAATCCGAAACTTCAAAATGCGCGATCTTTAATGGAAATGGATCGGGGGCAATCACTTTCGCCAACAAGGTCGGTTATTTGACGCTGGATAACATCACGATCGACGGTCAGGTACTGGCCTCGACTACTACCGGAACCGGCAATAATAACATCACCATAAGCAACGATGATATCGATGTTGGCAAAAAAATTGATGGACCGCTGATTAACTACAGCGTCGGTAGTAACTTGACGATTTCCCACAACACCATTGGGCCAAGCTGCTGCGGATATAATGGCGGCTCGGGCTGGAGTCCAGAAGGAATTCGTATTGGCAAACCAAATACAGAAACCGCCAGCTGTCAGACTCAGGCCTGCGACGTCACTATCGACGATAACCTCATCCAATATACAATCCGCGACTGTCAATATTGGCCCAGCAGCGGCTATGGAACTTGTCCAGACACTACTTGCACCAATGCTGATGGCTGCCATATGGACGGAATTCATGTCTGGGGAATGGACGGCGGAACTATTACCGCGAACCGTCTTTACGGCGTGGAGTGCCAAGGTATTTATTTTGAAGGTACCAATAACTCCTTAAACAGGAATATTAACATAGTTAATAATGCGATCTCCACAGTTACCGGCGGCTGCAGCAATAAAGGAATTTATATCGCCGCGCAGGGATCTACGGATAATGCCACAAACGGTACCGGCGGAACTTGGAATATCGCCTTTAATTCCGGCAGCAGTTATATCATGGGGCCCAATTCTTGCGGCGGCTGCCAGACCGGCACCACGTTTAACATCACCGGTAATAATATGGAGCTTATGGTAACGAACGCGACTGGCAATAATGCCGGTTGCGGGGCTTCCGCGTGGGGAGTAGCGACAATTAACTTTAGCTATAATGTCTGGCGGCCTGGCGGCAGCGGCAGCACCAATGCGGCTTGCGGCGCTACCGATACATTGGCCAGTACAGCGCCACAGTTCGTTAATGAGGTAAGTCCGCCTGGAACGGGCATCGACCTTCATTTAGCATCGGGCTCAACCGTAGCTAACGATTTTGTGCCAGCGGCTATCTGCAGGGCCATTACATCCACCGACATAGATGGCGACACCCGCCCCCAAGGCACTGCCTGCGACGCCGGCGCCGACGAGTATGTCTTCCCAGTTGGTGCTGCCAACATCTTTATGTCTACAACCGGTTCTGACGCTGGCCCTAACTGTGTCCGATTCGCATCTCTGACAGCCGAGCCAACCGCCAGCACCGTCTGCTCCACTATGACTAAAGCCCTATCACTAGCTCAACCCGGCGATATAATCCAGCTGGAGGCCGGTGCTTACGGCAGTCTGACCATAAGCCGCCAATCAGGGGTTGATTCGCCAAAAGTAGTCGTACGGGGCGACCCGGCCATGCCGGACCAATTCGGCTGCGCCAGTGACACATGCGCTCTAGGTAATGTAACCATTAGTGGTTTGATCGTCTGCGGACACGGTTTGCAAATACAGGATTTAGACTCTGACGCCCGCAACCAAACCTATGAATACGTCGGCGACAACAGCTGCCCGGTTGGGTCCGGCAACGCAATAACCGCCAACCACGATATAGAAATGGACAACGTGCACACTACTCAAGGTACGTTGCGCGGTACTAATGTTGTATCTTCGCATGAGCGCTGGGGTCCGCAATACGATATCTGCAGCGACCCGGCTAATCGGTCGGATTTGCTGCACATCTGGCCGGACGCCAACGGTAACATGCCGGTTAACGTGACCGTGGACCATAGCGTGATCGGTTGGAACTACATGAACCCCGACGCCTGCGGCGGCGCCCACGCCGATAACGTTCAGCTACTTGGCTTTAACGGACTGACTTTTACTAACAACTTGATTTTTGGCGAGGCGGATGACCTGTGGACTGACGGCTCGCTAAACGGTACGAGCGAGACTGGCACCGCCTTGATTGCTAATAATTTCTTTGATTCAAGCGATCCGGGAGCGGTCAATGGGGTAGGCGTGCAATTCGGGCTTGGTCAGGATGGAGGGGGCTCAACCTGTAACGCCAGCTACATAATTGAGAACAACACCATGGCCGGCGGTAAAAATGTAACCCTTTCGTGCAGTGGCACAGCCGTCTGGTATAACAACTATCTGCATGCTTCCACTAGCACTTCGACAACCTGCGGGTCCGGTACCTTTGACTACAACGTCTGGGATACTTCCAGTGGCACGACCTGTGGCACCCATGCTAAAAAATGTACACCGACTTGGTCGAATCCTAACGGCAACACGGCTAACCTTAACGGCGGCTGGGACCTGCATCTAGCAGCCTCCGACACCTGCCTCAAAGGCGCCGGCAATACTACGGTCTACCAAGCTACGGATATAGATGGCCAAACCCGGCCTACCGGCGGAGTGGTCACTGACGCCGGCGCCGATGAATACACCACCGGCAGTGGCAGTGGAAGTATCACCCCAGGCGATCTCAACTCTGACGGCCATGTTAACATCACTGACCTATCCATAATGCTCAGCAACTGGGGAACTACTAACTCTACCTGTGATCTTAATACTAACGGCAGCGTCGATATCTTTGATCTGTCTATCTTGCTATCCCACTTCGGCGCTTAAAGTTGCTGGTCTAGATTATTAAGAATATGACTATATACTTAAGTTTAAGGCCATTTAAAGATGAGACAAAAAATCCACAAGCGAAAGGTCTCTTTTAGCAAAATCCAGTTCCTGACGTTTATATGCATCTTTGCCGCAACCGGTGGTTATTGGTTGCTGAGTAGCCACGCCGCCACGATTTGGTATGTCTCCACCTCGGGCTCCGGAACAGTTTGCAGCCAAGCCCAGCCTTGCGCCAGTTTTGATCAGGCTTATCAAAACGCCTCTACGGGTGATACTGTGCAAGTGGCCGCCGGCACTTATTCTTCACAATCAATCTCGTCCTCTAATGCCAACATATCGGGTATGGTCACCTTTCAACCGTGCAACGGCTGCTCGGTAATAGTACAGGGGATCAGCATCAGCTCGCCTTGGATCACAATTAATAATATGACTAGCTATCCTGGCGATAACCACGAGGTAAAAACCGGCCCCAACCAGGCGCTAGGGGTAATGGTCAGCTCTTCGAATGTCACGCTGAATAATGTCAACTCCAAAGGCGCTTACGTTTGGGATATGATTTATAATTCCACCAACATTATCTGGAACGGCGGCGAAGTCCTCACTCCTGGCGTAGTCGGCTTAAGAGATTGCCTGGGCACCGATAACGACCAACTGCCACTATCAATTTTAGGCGGCACAAATATAACTCTTGATAGTATGCATTTCCATGTGGCTGCTAGTAGCCAACAAGCCTGCACTAATGGTAACCAAAGCAGTAACGGCGTGCACCTGGAGATG
>DASTHV010000017.1:0-3426 GCA_035718045.1 Saccharimonadales bacterium (SeqCode)
TGATGATTCTGATGGCCTACGTAGCCGGAATTCCGCTTAAAAAGGCTCTAGCAATCAGCGGGCTGATTTTAGCCGTGTTGGTGATGCTGATAGTTTCAACACCGTACCGGCGGGAGCGCGTGGCTAACTATTTGCATCCGGAAAGTAACTGCCAGACCTCCGGTTATCAGGCCTGCCAGGCGCTGATTTCGGTAGGGTCGGGTGGCGCGCTGGGCTTGGGCCTAGGCTACAGCGTTCAGGCTTACGGCTATTTACCGGAAGCTTCTAACGATTCAATCTTTGCCATCATGGCCGAGAAATTCGGTTTTGTGGGCACAGTGATCATAATGGCCATCTACGGCGGTTTTATCAGCCGCTTGAAGTGGATTGTCGAACATACTCAGGATCAATTTAGACGACTGCTGGTGGTCGGGGTGATGGCCTGGTTCAGTACCCAACTGATAATCAATGTCGGCGCCATGATCGGCCTGCTGCCGTTAAAGGGAATCACCTTGCCGCTGATCAGCCAAGGCGGCACCAGCTTAATATTCTTAACAGCGGCCCTCGGGATAGTTTTTCAGATTTCACGCTATACTAGTTACAGTGTAGTTGAACCAAAGACACAGCTAAATGAAACAAGCAACTCCTACAATAATTTTGACGGGCGGGGGGTCCGGCGGCCACATAACTCCGCTCTTATCACTCGCCCACGAACTTAAGGCGCGCCAGCCTGATTGCCGGATTATTTATATCGGCCATAAAGGCGATAACTTCGATTCACTGGACCTGTCAGTCAGAGACTTTGATTTTGTGACTTTTATCAACGGCGGCAAGTTCCGCCGCTACCACGGCGGTGGTTTTTGGTCGCATTTGTTGGACGTCAAAACCTTTCTGCTAAATATCCGGGATTTTTTCAGGGTGATAAAAAGTATCGGGACAGCACTTAGAATTCTGCGCAAATTCCGTCCGGATGTGCTGTTTAGCAAAGGCGGGTTCGTGTCGGTGCCGGTAGGCTTCGCGGCCCATTGGCTGGGTATCCCGATTGTCACGCACGATTCAGACGCCATACCTGGTCTGGCCAACCGTATCGTCGGCCGTTGGGCTAAGATTCACGCGACCGGCATGCCCGAGGAGTTCTATAAGTACCCTAAAAACAGTATCCGCTACGTAGGAATCCCCCTGAATCCAATCATCAAAAAGGTGACTCCTAAGATTCAAGCGGATTTTAAAAAACGGCTTAAATTGCCGCTCAACAGTCAAGTATTGCTGCTATCCGGCGGCGGCAACGGTTCGGTACGATTAAACCAGCTAATGGTAGCCATCGCTCCGAATTTATTGGAGTCTAATTTGGCCTTGTATATTATCCATGTCAGCGGAGCAAAGCACCAGGCAGCTGTTAAGGCAGCCTATAGACAAAGCTTACCGGCCAATGAGCAAAAAAGAGTAATGACGGTGGGTTTCAGCCCTGACTTTTATATGTATAGCGGCGCGGCCGATTTAGTAATTACGCGGGGAGGCGCCACGACTTTAGCGGAATTGGCGGTTGCCGGCAAAGCTTGCATAATTATTCCCAGTCCGTTTTTAACTGGTGGACATCAGCTTAAAAATGCCGAAGACTTAACCAACCAAAACGCCGCCGTGGTAGCCCCCGAAAATATCGAGCCCGATGAGCTGTTGGTCATAGTTGCAGAACTGCTGAACAATGATCACCGTCGATTTGAGTTGGCTAAGAACTTATACGCGACCGCTAAGCCGGACGCCGCGGCCAAATTAGCGGAATTAATACTGCAGGTGGCTAACAGGGAAGTATAAACGGTGGCGAAATTATTTTCAGACAGACCCAGAAACGCGCCGCGGCCACGCCGTAGCGCTGGGCACGGCCAGCTCACAACCTACTACCGCGCGGATGCGAACCCGTCCAGCAGCAATAGTCCGTTCAAGCCACAACCGGCCAAAAAGAGCCACCGGAAGTTATTGCTAGGCATAGTCGACATCGCGCTAATAATCGCTTTGGTTTTCGTAGTGGGCTACAGCCTGATTGTTAATCCCAGCCCGAACGTAATCGCCAATAGCTACGCTTATCATCCGGCACAAAGCTACGCGTCCGCCGCGTCCGCCCAACTCGGCTCGCTAAAAAACCACAATAAGATTTCGTTTAACGAACAAGCGGTTATATTAGCGCTGCAAAAGCAATTCCCGGAAATTTCCGGCGCCCAGGTAGAGCTGCCGTTTTTCAGCCAGAAACCAACTATTCGTCTTAATATAGCCGAGCCAAGCTTCAAATTGACTAGTGGCGGACAGACCTATATTATCGATTCTCAGGGCATCGTGGTGGCCAAAGCTACAGACATGCCAAATGTCAAAAATCTGCCGAGCGTAGTTGATCAGAGCGGTTTTTCGGCTAATGTTGGCAAAAGAGTTCTGGATTATTCGGCGGTCGGTTTTATAAATACGGTGATCGCCCAATGCCAGAAGGCAAAGGTTCCGATATCTCAGCTGACTTTACCGCCGCTGCCACAGGAAATGGACCTACGGACCACCGATCAACCCTATTATGTCCGCTTCTATCTAGGCGGCGATCCGATGGTTCAAACCGGCCAGTTCTTAGCCCTGCGCAATCAATTTAGTAAAAACCACAACGCACCTTCACAGTATCTGGATGTGCGCGTAGACGGCAAGGTATTCTTTAAATAACTTCTTAAAACGCCGCCGCGACAACAATATACAGCGATACGGCGCCTAAAAGCCAGCCGGCCACTACGTCGCTAGGATAGTGGACGCCCAAATATACCCTGGATACGCCCACGGCCAGGATGCAGACTGCTAAAATGGCGGCGATTACGAGACTCATAAATGAATATGAGTATCTCAGGTCCAGGTAGGCGAATAAGCCATAAAAAATCAAAGTTCCAAAGGCGTGACCGCTGGGCAGGCTATAGCTGCGTACGCCGAACATCTTAATAACTCGGCCAAATGGCCGTTGACGGCGCAGTATGAATTTTAGCAGCGTATTAAAAAGATAAGCGGCTATGGCATACAGAAAAACCCGTTCTTCGGCCGGGCGTCCAAGATTGAGCACCGATAACAGCCCGGCCAGACTGACCGCTACGACTACCCACGGTGTTCCGATAAACGATACTGCCGTAGCCGCCGGCCTGTAGGTGTCTGGTAAGCTTTTAATCGCTTTGGTGATTGTTCTGTCGAACCGGGTGATGATAGACATGTCGGCTGCTTTTTCCGGAACATTTACTTACTTGGATTAATTATACTATTTATAAGCTATCATTAATCTTATGAGTCGAAAAAATCTAGCCTTGATAGCTACCATAATCGGTAGCGGGGTGGTCTTTTTGGACGGCACTATTGTCAATCTGGCTTTGCCTAAAATATCACTTAGTTTGCACGCTGGCTTTTCTGACTTGCAATGGATCGTAGACGGTTATTTGC
>DASTHV010000018.1:0-2706 GCA_035718045.1 Saccharimonadales bacterium (SeqCode)
TGATCCGCCAAAAACGCCAAAACATCGTGAGGTAATAATTTGCTGTTATAAAAAATACTTAACAAGTTAAGTATTTTTTTGGTGGGCAGAGAGGGACTCGAACCCTCAAGCCTTATCGGCAACGGATTTTAAGTCCGCAGCGTATACCAATTCCGCCATCTGCCCTGGAGGCGCGTACGAGATTCGCACTCGTGTACAGGGTTTTGCAGACCCTTGCCTAACTCCTCGGCCAACGCGCCTTGAACCTACTCAATTATACTAAACTTACACCTTTATCCTTGCAGAAATTCGCAAATAGCGGTATCGTTTAATTACAAGTTGCAAATAAAGGCGGTGGGTAGAGGGGAACGCTATGAGTTGGGACTGGAGCTCACCAATTGCTTTGGGCCTATTCTTACTGATGGCTGGCGGCGCGACGGTGCTTGTTGGCATCGGATTGGCCGCAGCTGCTAGTAGTGGCCGCTGGGCTCGCTTGCCGCGCCGCCGCTAAAACATTAGAAGGCTTTCTAAATTAAAAATTCCCGTCTGTTATTTTCGGGAATTTTTAATTTGACGGCTAAATATTTGCTATACAGGCGGGCATAAGAGGAATATAGTGAGAAAGCTAACAGGGAGGTATTATGCAGCAAGGAAATCTTCATTTGAATTATAAAACACCAGTCTTAGCCACCGACGGGCATACTATATTTATCGCCGAACAGGGGCCGGTAACCTTGGTATTTTTCCAGGCTCGCGAACAAAATGCCGCCGGTCTTGAAGCGGACGCCGTAGCTGCCGTGCGTTTACATAGCATCGAGGAACTACAGGGCTTACAAAAATCCATCGACGAAGCCATTAAAAATCACAAAACCCGCGAACCGTAGCATCGATAGAAAAATCCACTTTTGTCGGGTATTATGTAGCTATCAAGTATCAACAAACAACGGGTGTCTATCCAAAAAGAGGCACGCTAAATACAGCTACTAAGATAATCATTTCAGCCCTGGCGATGTTGGTTATTTTGGCGGGCGGGGCTATGGCTTATGTTTACGTGACAGGTCGCCACCAAACAGCTCAACCAGTGCAAGTCAAGCAGTCGGTTATCCGGCCACCGGTCACCAAGCCGCATGTGCCGAGTCCTGAATCGCCAATCGGCGCCGCGGTGGAATCATTAATATCACCGGTCAGTCCAGGCTCAAACTCTTCTATAACCGTCCATACGGCGCCACACGCCAAGTGCGCTATATCGGTGAAATATAACCAAGTGGTTAGTACTGACTCGGGGCTTAGTCCAAAGCTGGCCGACGATTACGGCCAGGTCAGTTGGACTTGGACGGTTGATTCGTCGGCGCCGACCGGCAAATGGCCGGTCGTAGTAAACTGCCAATATCTTACTCACTCCACCGTCGTACAAAGTGACTTAGAGGTCGTAAAGGCTTAATCTACTTCATCGAACTGATATAAGCGATCCATTGATTGTTGGAGAGCATGGAATTGGATTTGATTAATATCAGCAAACCGTGCTCGGTAAAAATAACTGACTGCGGGCCCTTGGACGATGTACCGATATAGACCGTAATATCTTGGGCCGTGATTTTATCGGTGGCATTAAACCCTTGGGCTAGTTGTTGGATTTTATCGTCGGTATTGTTTTTAAAGTTGTCGGGCAGCGGTTGTTCGCTGACATCAATCTGGATATTGTTAATCTTATCGGCGTAGGCATAAACGGGATCCCGATCGGGCGGACTGACCCGGGCCCAACCTCCCAGACTAGCAATGCTTTTACCGGACGGCAAAATAGTGGAAAAAGATGGCGTGCCGCGCTCTAAAACTGGCGGGCTAGACGGCCTACCGGTAGCCTCCGCCTGGGTGCTTCCCGGACCGGAAAATAATTGGTAAAAAACAACCGATAAGATTATAGCTAAGGCCAGACTGCCAATACCGATCCAGATTCGGCGGGACACGCGGTGGATTGCGGCAATTAAGCCTTTGGTATCCAGCTCTAGCTTGAGACTTTTTAGACGGGCCTTAAGAGTACGGACTGGCGGCGGCTGTTTTGGTATTCGCCTAATACCTTCTATATTTCTCAGTGGCGGTTTAATTTTCCCTGGCGTCTTATTCATAATTTATTGAGTGTAGTATGGCGTATCGTCGGGCATCTGCAAACCCCCCGTAAACGTCCGGCCATGCATCAACCGCTTGCTGGGGTCGGCAGTAAATTGTAGGGTGATATCAGTGATCGTCGGACCCCGCGTAACATCATCAGGGTAACCGAAGGCCTGCGAGCTATCGACGGTGACGTTAAAGTAAAAGAAACGGGCGCAGTTAGTATCATTGCCGCTGCCATTTACAGGGGTGTATAGTCCCGGCAAACCTAACGTGACATTCCCAAAGTCCGTATCCTGTCCCCAGGTGGTCATCGCTGGCGACGTACAAAGCGTCGAAGTGTTGGTCATGGAGCGGTAGGTAAGCTGCCAGCGGGCGCCAATAGAGTTGTCCAGGCCGTTCATCAGCCATTGATTGGGAAAGACATCGCTGTCGGTATCCATCATGATCGAATATTTGGCTACCTGCGGCTGGGATAGCAAAGCAGTCTGCTGAGCTACCGGGCTGGCATAGCTAAGCGTGCTGCCGCAAGCGCCGCCCAAAACATATGCTTTACCGTCATTATAAACGGCCGCGTTGCCGTAGCGGTTACCTGTATATTTTTGGTTAGTCTGGAACCAT
>DASTHV010000019.1:0-21103 GCA_035718045.1 Saccharimonadales bacterium (SeqCode)
TGGCTCCGGAGGCCGGATTCGAACCGGCAACCTCGAAGTTAACAGCTTCTTGCTCTACCGTTGAGCTACTCCGGAACGGCAAATTGATTATATGTGATTATCTCTACAGAGGTCAAACCAGGCCCGTAGCAGGCGCTAAAAAGTATGTAGATAAAAAATACTACACCGGTTTTCTGTAAAAGACTGCTACTATTTATTTACATTAACAAATAAACAGCTGGAAGCCGGTGAAATTCCGACACTGTGCCGCAACGGTTATAGTCCGATACAGCGATGATAGTCTCCCGAGCAGGAGCAAAATACTTAACATGTTAAGTATTTTCACCTTCTTGCGCGCTGGCAGACAAGGAGGTTTTTTATGGGCCGTACAGTTCCTAGCAAACTCAAGACATTAATAGTCGCTTTGGCGATTGTAATAGTAGGCGCCGGTGGCGCGGCAATCGCCGTGGTATCCAATTCGCCACAGCACAAAGTCGGTACCACGCTCAACTCCCAGCAACAGCTGACCGACATCAAATATAACGGTCAAAGTGGCGTAGACGCCCTAACTTTATTAAAAAAACACGCCCAGGTTCAGGCTAAACATTACTCGTTCGGTGATCTGGTAACTTCAATCAATGGTTCTAAGGGGACCGGTCCTAAGTATTGGACCTTTTACGCTAATGGTAAGGAGTCTATGGTGGGCGCCAGCGTCTATGTCACAAAAAACAGCGATAAGCTAGAATGGAAGTTACAATGATGAAACAAAAGCACATCAATTTAGCCATAGCGCTATGTTTAATCGTTTTGGCGATCAGCCTGCGGATATTACCGCACCCGGCCAACTTCGCGCCGGTAGCCGCCGTGGCGATCTTTGGCGGCGCGATATTACCCCGCCGGCTAGCTATCTGGACGCCGGTAGCTGCCATGGCCGCCTCGGATTTAGTCATCGGCTTGCATAACCTTGTAGCCTTGACTTGGGGGTGTTACGCCTTGATCGCGCTAGCCAGTAGCTATTTCCTAAAGAAACCGAGCTTTAAGCGCGGGCTGGCTTTGACGATTTCAGGTTCATTGTTCTTCTTCTTTGTGACGAATTTTGCAGTCTGGTTGTGGGGCGGTATGTACGAGCGTACCTGGGCCGGCTTAATCCAGTGCTTTACGATGGCAATTCCGTTCTTCCGTAACACCGCGCTTAGCGACTTGATATACACTGGCGCGCTGTTTGGCGCTTACTTTGCCGCAATCCGTTTAAGCGCCCGTCTTAGCAAACAATCCCTAGTTAAAAATACTTAGGCTTTGGCTTTGGCGTGGCTCAACTTAGCAACCCTACTTACTATGGAGCGGCCCAACTTTTTCTCGTTGATGGCGTTGAGTTTTTCCAGCGCTCCGTAATGCTTTTCTAGATAATCCAGATGGCGGATCCGCTGCTTGCGGAATGCCGACTTGGCCAAGCCGGATTTAGAGATGAATTCGCTGAGTTTTTCGCTTCCAAGATAGTGCGGCAGAATCACGTAGCTGGCGCCGGCCTCGTACAATTTGGCCGCTTCATACGGGTCATCGGCGTGGATGATTATGATAGCCTCGTGGTTTTTGTGCTTTATATAGTCCACCAGCACCTTATTGGTCTGGTAGTCCGGAATGGTTGAAACTATCAGCTTGGCGCTGTCAACCCCGGCCTCTTCTAGCAGTTCGACATCGGTGGCATCGCCATATAAGTAATTAAGCTTGCGTTGCTCGACGGTGTCTATGACATCCGGATCGTAGTCGATAACCACATATTTTTTATTCATTTTTTTAAACAAATTTACGAATTCATGACCGCCGCGCTGGTAACCAAACAGTACCAATTCGTTCTGTTCTTTGGGTAAAACTTCGCCTTCGGCTTTTTTGCGCTCGAATATGTCCAAGCTGTTTTCAATTATCTTGTAGATTTTTTCGCTGAAGGTCACCATATAGGTAGAAATGGCGATTGATGCCAAGGCGATGAACGTCAGCAGCGAAACATGCTGGTGGCTTACCAGACCCTTCTGGTCGGCCAATACCAGAAAGATAATCGAAAATTCACTAACTTGGCTGAGGGCGATAGAGGCCATAAAACTGGTGCGTTTAGTGTAGCCAAGGTAACCCAGGCACATGATGATAATGAACGGCTTTACTAGCACCACTAGTAAAGTGCCGGCGATGATTGGCAGCAACAGGTGGCTGAAGTTAGTGAATGTAAGCTCGGTGCCTAAGGCGATAAAGAAGACGATTACGAAGAAATCGCGCAACGGCCGCAGACGGGCGGCGACCTCTTGGGCATAGGGCTGGGTAGCTAGCATAATGCCAGCAGCCAAAGCGCCGATTTCCATGGATAGGCCGATCTTGGCCAATAGCGCGCTGCTTCCCAAGCCGATAGCGATAGCCGTTAAAAATAGCAGTTCTTGATCACCGGCGATTAATCTATGGAACCGAGGCAGCAGTTCCTTACTGAGCAGATACATGGCCAGGCCTACCAAGCAAGCTTTGAATATCAGACCGATTAGCGGCCCGATTGATAACCAGTGGCCGTTATGGGCGGAGGCCAAAAACAGCAGTAAAATGGCCGCGATGATGTCCTCTACCAAGGAGACGCCAACCGTCAGCTTGCCGTATAGCCGGCCTTGTTCTTTTTTATCGCCCAGCAATTTTAGCGCCACGATAGTACTGTTTATGGTCAGACCGATGGCGATAAAGGTTGCCGCCTGGTGATGGAGGCCAAGGGCGACCAGTAATAACCATCCCAAAATACCGGTTATAGACATGTGGGTCAGGGCGGTAATTACGGATGGGCGCCCTACTTCTCTTACGATCTTGGGGTTCATTCCCAAGCCGATGATGAAAAGCAGCAAGGCGATGCCGATATCGCCAAATACAGTCAATGTATCGGGTGATTTACTGATATGCAGCAGCGCCGGCCCAACGATTATACCGGTAACTATGTAACCGATCATCAATGGCTGGCGGATAGACCGCATTAAAAGCGAAACAAGGGCTCCGATAACAATGATAATGCTCAGCCCGGAAAAGACTTCATTCATGGCTTATCCCATATTGTAACTGATTATGGTTATTGCTTAAAACAGAGAGAGTATAGCAGCTACGCCCGCTAGTACCATTATGCCGGTTACCAACCAACCCAATCCGGTGGTAGTACGGCGGTTTACCCACTCTCCCATAATTCGTTTATTACTGCTAATGATAACTATTAAGGCCAGCACCATTGGCGCTACGATGCCATTAAAGACGGCCGAATAAATCAAGGCTTTAATCGGGTCGATGCCGATAAAGTTAAGGGCCAGGCCTACCAGCATTGAGAATAAGATGGTGCCGTAAAAGGCGTGGGCTTGTTTGAATTTGCGATACAGGCCTTCGCGCCATTTGAAACTTTCGGCGGCGGCGTAGCTGCTGGAACCAGCCAGGACTGGGATAGCCAGCATGCCGGTTCCGATAATGCCGATAGCGAACAACCAATACGTGGCGTTGCCAGCGAATGGCCGCAAGGCCTCGGCGGCCTGCGCGGAGGTCTGAATATGCGTAATTCCATGGGGGAACAAAATGGCGGCACAGGCCGAGATGATAAAGAACATCACGACATTGCTCAGCAGCATGCCGCTCCATACATCCAGGCGCATGGCGTGAACCTTATGTTTATCTATCGATTTCTGGCGCATGGCCACGGACGTTTCACCATCTAGTATTTTTGATTCCACCTCCACGGAGGTCTGCCAAAAGAATAGATACGGAGAAATCGTCGTACCTAAAATGGCGCACACTAGAATTATCTGGTCCTTAGAAAAGCGTAGTGATGGATGAACGGTGTGGCTTAATATCGTACTGTAATTCAAGTGGGCCATTACGGCCGAAGCCACGTAGGCAAGCAGCACCAAGGCCAGCCATTTTAGGTACTTGGCGTATCGCCCGTAGGGTAAAAATATTTGTAGCAATACCGACAGCACCGCAAAACCGATCACCAGCAGACTGAAGCTGGCGCCATGATTAAGTAGTTGTACGCCTTTGGCCATGGCTCCTAGGTCGGCGCCAATGTTAAATGCGTTGGCCGCGAACAGCATGAGCGTGCAGACATATAGAACGCGCCTAGAAAAATGCAGTCGAATGTTGCCGGCTAGCCCGCGCCCGGTTACCATGCCGATACGGGCGCACATTTCCTGAACAACCGCCATCAACGGAAAGGTTACCCAGGCCAACCAAAGTAGCTGGAAGCCGTATTGGGCACCGGTTTGGCTGTAAGTGGCGATGCCAGAAGGGTCATCATCAGACGCGCCAGTAGTCAGGCCGGGGCCCAATACATTCCAATATTCGCGGGTCTTTTTGAGCGTGTTGAGCTCCACCGTCTCAGCGGCATGGGCCGATCTTAGTACGGCGCTATCTAAAGCCAGGGCTTCGCTCTTAGCCAAATTCCTTAGATTGCGTTGTTTGTTTGCCATTGTGAGGTATAGCCTTAAGCACTATGGTATAACCCCGAGAGACTTATAGCAATAATTAAGTAGGATATAGGAATCAGGATATAGGATACAAAACTATCTGCGTCCTATACGCTGTTTCCTACGTCCTAAAATACTTAACTTGTTAAGTATTTCTAATCTGTCGTGTGAGCCCCAACCTTTTTCGAACAACTGTCGAGCCCTGATTAGATGTTGTGGAAATCAGGCGTCCTTGGGTGCGAGGACTGTCTGACGAAGAATAGCGCCGGTGGCGCTATTCTGAGGAGTTCCGCCGCAAGCCTGATTTGACTAACAGCTACTCACGGTAAGGCAGCGTGAGAAAAAGGTTGGGGTGAACGAACGTTAAGTATTTTTCTTGGCGATTGCCGCGTCTAGGACGTTGCTGAATTTATCGACGCTGGGCTGGCCGGTTTGGGGATCAGAAAACTGGGTGTTATCTATGTATTTACCATTCAGGAAAAAGGTCGGCGTAGCCATCGGCTGGCCAGTCTTGTCAAAGGTGGATAAGTCGGCGTTTATAGCATCGTTAACCTTGCCGCTGCCGTAGTCACTATTAAATTGATTGACGTTCAAACCGATCTGCTGGGCATAAGTATCAAAGAAAGTCTTAGGGTTGCTGGAATTAGCCCACTGGCTTTGGTTGGTATATAGCTTGTCGTGCATTTGCCAGTATTTGTCCTGCAGGCCGGCGGCCTCGGCCGCCCGAGCCGCCGCGAAGGCGTTGGGGTGGATTTGAATTAAGGGCAGGTTACGGAATTGAAAAACGATCTGGTTCGAGTATTTTTGGGCAACCTGGTTGACAACAGGGTAATACTCTCCGCAAATCGGGCACTCATAGTCGCCATATTCGACGAGTTTTACTCCGGTAGTGCCTTTGCCTTCGGTATGGCTGGTGGGCTGGGCCCCAGAATTGTTACCGCCCGATGACTTACTATTTCCACCTTGGGTAATCGCGAAAATCACGATGAATATGATGACAATCGCCGCCAATATTCCTACAAAACGCCTGTCCATGAAATCCTCCGCCTAAGTATCGGCTTTATAATATCACGGAGTCACGAGGGTTTTATGCTTTCGCCGTCCAAGCTGACTACAAAAACATTGACTTTTAGCTGCGGCAAAACGTTTTTAATTGCTTCGGTTGCCTGGCTAAAGCTGTCAAAGTGGGCTTGAACTTCTTTTTGCTCGTCATCTTCGTAGGCTTTCAGGCCGCCAAATCCGCCGCAATCGGTGTGGTCAATTAGCCAAATGTTTTTTATATTGTGCAGCCGGTAGGAAATCTGGATGTTGGAAATAAGGGTTCCGTCGGCTACCGCTTTGGACGCCCCTGCGTAAGCGATCCGGTCTGATGCTTCGATATCTACTCGGTGTTCATCTTTGAGCAGCTTAGCGATAACCCGCTGGAAGCGGTGATCTATGCAAGTTATGACTAGGTTATCGACATTCTTGTTAATTCCTCGTGGTCTGATTCCGCTCAATGGTGTCTCCTTCTTAGCAATATTAAAGTGTCCTACCTAAGGCGCTTACCCAGGTATAAAGCACTTATTTTATGTTTAACGACAGTTTTTTAGGCTACTCCGATTAGAAAAATCTGTAAAGCCAGTTTTTCGCTAAAGTTATGTAAAATATTCATAGATGGTAGTTGTCTATATTCTGCTTGCGCTGGCCGTTTTAAAATGCGTGCTTTTATTTAAGGTTTATCATTCGCTGCCGGTATTTGAACTTAAACGCCAAGCCCGTCAAAAGAACCACCGAGCGGCCAGGCTTTATCAGATGGCAGCTTATGAAGCGACGCTAGAGGTTTGGCTTTGGATAGTCGGTACGGCCAGCGTCGCGGTGCTTTTCATTTGGTCGGCTAGAACAAGTTGGTGGCTGGCGGCAATTACCATTACAATCTCGGCGTGGCTTGTGGTTTGGGCCAGATTTTCTGCCAACAGTTGGGCGGGCGCTTTGGTAGCCGTTTTTGCGCCGTATTACGCTAAGATTTTGTCAGTACTGCAGCCGTTGATGAGTCCTTTAACTCGCTTATTTCCGGATGGCCGCCGCCAGGCCCATACCGGTTTGTATGAAAAGCGCGATTTGCTGGAATTCATCCGTGGTCAACATGGGCAGAACGACAATCGCATCCCGGAAGCGGACCTTCGTACCGCCTTTAACTCACTAAGTTTTAGCGATAAGACGGTGGGTTCGGTCATGACGCCGAGACGGACCGTTAAACTGGTCAGCGCCGACGAGGCTATTACGCCGGTAGTTATCGACGAGCTGCATAAGACTGGTTTTAGCCGTTTTCCGGTGGTCAAGGATTCTACCCGCAGCGCCTCGCCGCAAGTAGTGGGCACGCTCTACATCAACGATCTTATAGGCTATCAAGGCTCCGGCAAGGTTAAAGACTTGGCCAGAAAAGACGTTTATTTTATCAACGAATCATCAAATCTGCGCCAAGCCCTTAGCGCCTTTTTAAAGACCCATCATCACTTGCTGGTAGTGGTCAATAGTTTCGAAGAAGTGGTTGGTATTTTATCCATGGAGGACGTGCTGAGCCAGATTCTAGATAAATCAATCATTGACAGGTTCGATAATTACGACAGTCTGCGCGCGGTAGCCGCCATGGACTATCAAAAACAGTCCACCGCAACCTCAGAAAATCCGGCCCAGCCAGAGCCGGAATCCGCCAAGCAACCAAAACCCGCCCCCTAGTGATTCGGCTGGGACTTGCAGCGCGCAAGCCCCAATCTGTTACAATTACAGGTAATGAAGAGAGTTACGGCAATTGAGGCGGCGCAGGCTGTCGGCCAGACAGTTTTACTCCAGGGCTGGGTGCACGCCCGCCGCGACCACGGCAAGCTGATATTTATCGACCTGCGCGATCTCAGCGGTATTATGCAGGTCGTTTTTTGGGGCAAGGGCGACGAGCAGCTATTCAAGATGGCCGACAGCCTGCGTAGTGAATTCGTAGTGTCAATCACCGGCACCATCCAAGAGCGCCAGCCCAATCAAGTCAACCCAGATTTGCCAACCGGCCAAGTCGAACTAGCTGCCGAAAAGCTAGAAATCTTAAACGAATCACAGACCCCGCCGTTTGAAATCGCCGACGCAAATGCGCCGGAGGCCGGCGAGGAAATCCGCCTTAAATATCGTTATCTGGACTTGCGCCGCCAAAAAATGCAGCGCAATCTGCGCCTGCGCAGCCAGTTCGTTCAAAAATGCCGGCAGTTTTTATTCGACAATGACTTTGCAGAGATCGAAACGCCGATCTTAACCGAGTCCACGCCGGAAGGTTCACGCGATTTTGTGGTGCCTAGCCGCCTGAACCCCGGGAGTTTTTACGCCTTGCCTCAGTCGCCCCAGCAGTACAAGCAGCTTTTAATGATCGGCGGCTTTGAGCGCTATTTCCAAATCGCCCGGGCCATCCGCGATGAAGACCCACGGGCCGACCGTGGCTTTGAACATACCCAGGTTGACATCGAAATGTCGTTCGTCGACCAAAATGACGTTATGAACATGGTCGAAGCAATGATGATCCAAGCCGTGGAGTCGCTTGGCTATAACGTCAAAGAAAAACCATTCCCGCGATTCACCTACGCTGAGGCCATGGAAAAGTTCGGCGCTGACAAGTTTGACCTACGCACCGAAGCAGAAAAGAAAGACCCCAAACTGCTGGCCTATGCCTGGGTCTACAAATTCCCGTTCTTTGAAAAAAGTGATGACGGCGGTTGGACCTTTACGCATAATCCATTCTCTATGCCGGTGCCAGAGCATGTTGACGATTTGCTGGCTGGCAAAAATATCGAAAATATTCTGACCACCCAGTACGATCTTATCTGCAACGGTTACGAATCTGGCGGCGGCAGCATCCGCGCCCACAAGCCGGAGATTTTAAAGGCCGTTTATAAAGTCATGGGCTTTAACGACGAGCAAATAAAGGAGCGGGTAGGGCATATGCTGGAGGCTTTTCAATACGGCGCGCCGCCACACGGCGGAATCGCTCTGGGTGTGGAACGTAATCTTATGAATCTGACCGGCGAAGAATATCTGCGCGAAGTCCAAGCTTTTCCAATGACCGGCAAGGGTCAGACCGCCGTAATGAAAGGCCCCAAACCGCTCACCGACGCCCAACTCAAAGAACTCGGCATAAAAATAATAGAAAGAGGTTAAAATGGCCGCACCGGAAGAAGTTGCCAGCTATCCCGAAGCGCTAGAAGCTATGGATATCGATATCAAAGACGTTAAGGGCGCGGTTGTTGGCAGCCTAAGAGTTTCCACTAACGGCAATCCGTCATTGGCCGAGCTAGAATGTTTGTGGCTAAGCTTAGAGGCTATAGAAGACGGTACTATTACGGCCGAATTGCAGGAGCTGTCGGCTCACGTTATGGAGGCGGGCGGCTTTGAAAGTGTTGTAACTATGGCTCAAAAGTACTCCCCAACCGAAACCGTCTTTCAGGGCGCCGGCTTTAGGCCGACAGTGATTGACAACGAAACCGGCATGGTTACTTATGAAAAATTTGCCCACAACGGGCATGCTCTACCGCCTGTAAAAATCAACCCCGGCGAATGGGCTCCCGAATCCATTGCAACTGACGATCCCATAAATACTTAACAAGTCAAGTATTTATGAAGTACGTCCCAAAGTCAGCCGCAAAAAAGTTCCAGAACGGTCCAACCGCCAGTGGATGGGAGTGGCCGGTTGGCGACAAAGATATCGACATAGCCGAAGCCACGGTTAATGGCGACTACCCAGAAAGCGGCTTTGTGGTTAACGAAGAGTGCAAAGAACTTTTATATATTATTTCCGGCGAAGGCACATTTGTTACGAAAAACAATTCCGTAAAACTCCAGCCTGGCGACCAAGTGCTGATAGATAAAGGTGAATTATTTCGGTACGAAAACGCCACAGAATTAGTTCTTTTGGCGGCCTGCGCCCCAGCCTGGCGCCCTGAGCAGCACAAAGAGATTCCAAAGTTAAACTCAAAAAACTGAGCGTCTAGTATGCCATGCCAGGTGTGGTGGGCAGCGACTTGTTGGCTTCCCTTTTGCTTTTTTCGGCTTTTTTAGATTCAACGACTCGCTTAGCCGACGAAACGACTAGCCCGGCAAAGGGATCATCCGTACTTTCCAAAAAGCCAGAAATTTTTTTGGCGGTTTCCGGCGTGATTTGGGCCGGATCGCCGAGCGGATCGAGCCGATTTGGATTTGTTGATAAAAACTTTTTCATTTTGCTATCTTTGTCCAATTATACACTCAAAATAGCCGTGCAACTTAGCGAATATCTACCTGTCCGACGGATCGATTCTTAGTTGAAGCGTAATGGAGAGCGGCTTTGATGTAACCAGCAGATAGCTGTCGGCGGGCTGACACCTCAACTTGCATAGTTCTTTCAAAGCGGATGGCCCGGCTGCCGAATTTTTGGGCTACTAACAGGTTATATGCTACGTCTTCGTCAATTTCATTCATACTACTACGCGGAAAACCTCCGGTCTCCAAATACGCTCGGCGAGTAGTTGACATGTTATAGCCGGGAGCAAATCTAACAAATGCCGGGTTGCGGTACTTAGCTATTCTGGCAAGCCTGGTTAGCCGCTTAGCTGCCGGTATTATAAGGTCCTCTAAATAAATATCACGAGGCCGCTCTAGGGCATCAAGCCGCCTAAAAGCCGGCCCGCTGAGTAATTGCGTATTAGTGTGCTGTTTATGGTGGCTTTTCAGGGTCGGTAGCCAGGACGGAAGCGGCCAAGTATCAGCATCTAATCTCGCAATCACCTTAGCGCCCAGCTCGTCGATCGCGTAACAAAAGCCGGTATCAACCGCTGAACCCGTGCCTTTTTGGGGTTCATCAACTAAGTGGATTTCAAGCTCGCGAAAAATTCTATTTTCTTCTACTACTTCGCGAGTTTTATCGCTAGAACCATTGTCAACAACGACAACAGGAACTGTCTCGGCTCCAGCAGGCTGCACGGTGGCCAAATGGAGCAGCGACCGACCAATCTCTTTCTCTTCGTTGTAGGCGGGGATTACTACCGCCGTTTCGTATCTTGGCATTCAAAATGTAAGATAGTATACTTATTAACTTTTGCAAACACGAGAGGGTCGAATTATTCACCCGAATAGCCAGGCAGAGATTAAAAAGTTGTATCGATTTTAAGCGGAGGAGTTGGCAATCCAGGCTTGAGCACAGTTTCATTAAAGCCGCCCGGTGCTACGTCATTCGAGGAGTCGGAGTGGAACAGGGAAGCTAGGTATTGTATGTGGTGGCGGCCGTGGCCCAGCTCGAACTGTCCGCCGCCATACATTCCAACTCCGTTTTGTAAGCAATAATCGTAGACGTTAAATAATTCTTTCAAACTGCCGAAGCGCGACGGTTTGATGTTGGTTACTTTAGGCACGAAAGGCATAGACAAGAGATCGTTGAGAGAATGCAAAGGCGCGTCCCAAGTTATGCGCTCCTTGTACTTTTCTAATATCGGCCGGGTCTTGGTGTCTATGGCCGGATCCTCTATGAAAGCCTTTGGAAATACTTCGGCTAGTTTTTTATAAAGTTCTGGATTGATTTTTCTCTCAGCCCGGCTGCCTTTGTAGTATGCTTTGAAATCCAGTACATCGATGGCGTCCAGCTTAATTAACCTTTCGATGATTTCACTACTCCAATCGTTGCTGACGTCGACCTTAAATCGTAGCGTAGGGTAAGCGCGTTTTATTTTCTCGAGTTGCGTCACATCTTTGGCTTGTCTTAAATCTTTGGACACGACAAAATTAAGCGGTTTTAATTTTCGCCCAAGTAATTCTGGTAGGTTGGTACCGGCTTGCTTTAGCGCCAAACTAAGCGCCGCGCTTTCAAATGCCCATTGCCGGTACTGCCTGAAAGCTGGCATCGTTGGTTCCGCACGGAATAAATTCATAGAAGCGATCTTATCGCCGAAATTTTGCAGGCTATAACTACCAGCCATCTCTAGTTTTTGGCCGTCTCGCTGGAAGGCGGTTTGGGCTTTTGGGTCGTAGGTTACGTCTTCGCCAACGCCCTCAAACCCATTGCCATTCAACTTAATCACTGTAGTCTTGCGGGTAAAACCGGGAACACGCTGGCTTAGAGGCAGGAGTTCAAACGACTCTATCTGCAAATTCAGACTGGCTAGATTTTCATACATCAACTTAATTATATCCTTGCAAGCCATCACGCGCGCAAAATGACCGTGTAGTTAATCTTCCATCTTCTTTAAGATTCGTTGAATAGTCAGCCAGGTGCGGGAGGTTAGATCTTTGCCATATTGTTTCTCCAGTTTGATCATGAAGTCTGGCGTTCTTGATGCAGTTGTGTCAATCAGGCTGCAAAGCGCGTTAACATGCATATCGTCATAAAAATTCGGTTTGGAAGTAAGCGTCGCGTCGGGCGGATGTTTGAAAAAGGTCACCAACTGATAAGTTTGGCGGCCGTGCTGGCCATCTTTGTAAGGATTCTTGGCCGCCAAAGCTTGCAGCTGCTCTTGGCTGCGGATGATCGTAGTACTGTTAAAGCCAAGTTTTTCGGGCCAGGCTGTTTGAGTAGTCTCTTCTAGTTTAGCGATATTCTTGGAACCGGATTCAAAGACTACGTTGCCGCTAGAGATAACCGGCTGCACATTGCTGAAGCCTAACCCTTCCAGCACACTTTTTAGTTTAGAGCCATGCATGTTAGGGTTGCTCGGCCCGATGCCGCGCAGTAAAGCCACGTACTTCACGGCTATTTAGCCGGCCGGCCGCTTCTGATTAGCATGACTATCCACACCGGTAAGCCGATTAGCGCCAGTACAGAAGCCATGCCAAGCAGAACGCTAATAATATTTACTATGGCAATAAACGCATTGTTATTTGAGGGACCATGGGTTAGAAAATGTACGATAATTTGCAAAAGGGCCACTAAAATCAGTGCGACAAAGGGCGCTACGATTAAAAAAATCCATATTCCATTAGACTTCTTTGAAGATTGTGATTGTATCATAGCTGAAATTATACTCTCAGCTTTAAAAACCGGTCAGTAAAAAAAGAGAGATTTGGCGTACAATTATACTTATGGAAAATGCCAGCCCGGATTTGCTTCCCGAGCAGCAACCGGCGCCCGCAAGCAAAACCACTCGATTAAAGCGCTGGATCGCCGGGCATAAGTGGCCCGTGACAGGCGGAGCGGCAATCGTAGTAATCTTAGTGGCATTGGGACTTTGGTTTGGACTGCGCGGCTCGGACAACCCAAAGACAACAACCGTTCAAAAAGCTTTGCCCAATAGTACATCAACCGCTTCATCCACAACCAATCTGCCGGGCTTGCAGTTGGACTCAAACAAGAATTATGGAAATAAATATGCCGACGGAATCTTGCCGACTGGTGACGGCAAGTACACCACGGATGGCGCCAAGCAGGGTTATATCTATGCCTGTCAGGGTTATAGTAATAACTTGAAAAGCCAACAGGGCGGCGCCGGTCAGCGTGGGCCTTGGTTCGTGGGTACGACCCAGTACGACATAAATAAGAAACTGCATGTCCAAGGGGACGTTATGTGGCAAGCTAGTTTCAGCAATACGGTCAGCGGCGATACCCGCACCATCATCTCTAATAATTTGCCAAACCACCCAACTGGCGTCTTCCCGATTTCACCTACCGATCCGGCCTACGCTTACGACCGCAATCCCAGCAGCATTGAAGGCCAAACCATGACATATCAATTGTCCGCAGATCCGACCTATAGTTTGACTCCCACCTGTGAAAAAGGGCAGGTAGGCGTGATGCTGACCGGAGTGGCCTTGTTCAACGGCTTTGATGCCGCCGGCCGCGATGCGGGCGCCTGGGAAATTCAGGATAGCTGCCAGGGGCACCCGCAAAAAGACGGCATCTACCACTACCACACCCTAAGCAGTTGTATCAAAGACGTCAGCGTACGAACTGTCATCGGCTTTGCGTTGGACGGATTTCCGATAACCGGTCCGCAAGTTAGCAAGAATAATATACTGACTACTCAGGATCTGGACGAATGTCACGGCCTTACCAGCCAGGTCGTTTTAGACGGCAAAAACGTGACTACTTACCACTATGTGATGACCCAGGATTTTCCATACAGCGCCAACTGTTTTCGCGGCGCGGCGATACAACCGCCCGGCATGGATAGTCAGCAAGGCTCGCCGTCAGGCACCCAAAACCCCAGCGGTGGGACTGAAAGTCACACCGGAGCGGGCACCGGCGGTGGCTACTAGCGTAGCGCCAGTTTTGTTTGGGCTTTTTAACTTTTGTTTTATAGTAGTAATCGATAATGCCAAGATATGAATTAGTTCAAAGCGCCGGCGATGTTCCTTATGACGACTGGGCCGGCCGCGGCGTAAAGGCGGTACTTTTTGATAAAGACGGCACCCTGACGCATGCCAACCAGCCGACTATGATAGACGGCGTATTGGAAAGCCTGCAGCAACAAGAACTCAATCGACTATTTTCTCATATTGGAATCAGTTCTAATAACCCTGACACTAGGGCGGTAAACACCTTGGCGAGCCTACTGGAAGACCGGCTGGACATAGGTGTTTTGGCCCTATCCTCGGCGGCTTATCGCCGGAAGCCTCACCCAGAGATGGGCTTAGCCGCCGCCGAACAATTAGGCGTGTCACCAAACGAATTAGGAATCGTGGGCGACCGCCGCCTTACGGACGTCAGCTTTGGGCTAAGGGTTGGCGCCGGCGCAATCGCTTTATGCGAAAAAGGCGGCGACGGTGATGCGCTTTTTGTACCTACATTAAGACGGGTGGAAAAAGTATTTGTTAGAGCCGAGCAGGCTATGCGCCGCGTCGCCTAAGATTACTTATCCTGCAGAACAGATAGGATGTTGCCAGCGGGATCTTTGAACCAGGCTATGTCCGGGCCCTGGCCAGCCGCCAGGCCGCGCAAAATGCCTTTTTCATCCGGTTTGGTCGGCATGTTGTCGTAGCGTTCGAACTTGACGCCGGCCGTGGCTAAAGCGTCCACTGCTTTGTCGATGTTGGTAACCACGAAATTCAGCGCGGTATATGTAGCCGGCTGGTGGTCCGGCTTGTCATAAACGAACAGCCCGCCGCCGCTCGGCAGCTCAAAGTTTAATCCCATCTTATCGTCGGCTAGCTTCAGTCCCAAGGTTTTAGTATAAAATTCTTTGGCGGCGGCCAGATCACTAACCGATATGCCGGCAAAGGCCGCTTGCGCTTTAAACATTACCTTCTCCCTCTTTGGGCGCGCCGATATTCATCATCCATTCCACGCCGTATCTGTCTGTAAAGGAGCCAAACAGGTCGCCCCAAGCCTCTTTTTTAAGGGGCGAAAAGACTTTACCGCCGGCGCTTAAAGCGTCGAAAATCTCACGCATCCTGGCTTCGTCAGTCCCGCCTAGCGACAGTGAGACTTTCTTGGCTACGGGGCTGGCTTGGGCGGTATCGCTGCCCATCAACTTGACTTCGCCGCCTTCCAGGCTAGCATGCATTAGCCAGTCGGGGCTGGTGCCCTCCGCGTCTACGCCGGCGTCTTTGTAGGTCGTAACATTCAGCTCGCCGCCAAATACGCTTTTATAAAAATTCATCGCTTCCAGGCATTCGCCCTTAAAGAACAGGTATATTTCTAAATTTATATTCGCCATAGCAGTTAAAACCTCCTACTTATAAGATAATTATAGTCCGCATTTAACTTTTGGGCTCGTATTCCAGGACTATGACACCTTTTGGTAGCTCTTTGACGGCCGAGAGTTCCAAATTATGTTTTTCAGTACTGCCGAATAGTAATTTGCCTTCACCTAAAACTACCGGATTGACCATGAGGCAGATCTTATCAACTAGATTTTTGTCGAGCAAAAATCGTACCAGCTGGCCGCTGCCATTTACTAAGATATCCTTGCCGGGCTGCTTCTTAAGTTTTTTGATGCCACCAGCCAAATCACCTTTGATGAATTGCGAATTTTCCCAGTCAACCTTATTTAAAGTCGATGAAACAACATACTTAGGCATACTGTTCATTTTTTCGCCGAATTCGCCGGCAGTTTTGCGCATCTTGGGCCAGGCCGCCGCAAAACCCTGATAGGTCACCCGGCCCAGCAATAAGGCATCGGCGTTCATCAGCTCTTTGCCTTTATATTCCATACTCTCGGGACTGTTAAAGTCAAAACTCCAGCCGCCGTACCTGGTACCTTCGGAGCCTCCCGGATCCTCAAAAACCATATCCGCCGAAACAAATTCACTTATAACTAATCTCATAGTTATATTTTACATCTAAAGCGGACTATTTCTTAAGTTCAGATAAACCGGCGGCCGAGTAGCCAAACGCGGCGGCGGCAACGCAAACCAAGCCGCCTAAAATTATCGGTATTCGGGCACTGGTAGCATCGGCGATAACACCTAAAATCGGACCACCAATCGGTGTTGTGCCAGCCAACAGCGCAGTCTGCAGAGCCAGTACCCGTCCGCGCATCTGCGGCGCGGCCTGGACCTGGGCGAGCGTGGTTGTAGCCGTGGTATACAAAATCCCGGCCATACCAACTAAAAACGCTATCGGCGCCGCGACGATGACGTTTGGCGCCAGGCCAAGCAGCAGCATGCTGGCGCCCAGGGCGGCCGCGCCGGCCACGATATGCTTTATGCTTACAAGATTCCGATGAGCGATAACCAAGGCGCTTATAACCGCGCCGGCGCTAAATAAAGAATACAAAACAGTAAACACGCCGCTGGATTTATGCAGGCTGTGCGTTACATACAACGGTAGCGTGACATTAAAGTTGTAAGACAGAGTACCGATGGCCGCCAGCATGACAAAACTGACCCAAAGAGCCGGCGTGGACCTTACGTAGCGCAGGCCGGCGCGAACCTGGCCTTTTGCTTTGGGCGCCGGCGGTTCACGGCGCAACTGCGACGGATTCATTAAATGTAAACAGAGTAATACTGCGCTATAGCTAAGGCCGTCAGCCGTAAAAGCCCAGCCATAGCCAACAGTCGTGATTAGTAAGCCCCCCAGTGCCGGCCCGAGCAGCCGAGACATATTAACGATGGTGCTATACAAAACGATAGCGTTAGGTACGTCTTTAGCCGGCACCATTTCATTGACTAGAGTGCGGCGCAGCGGATTATCAAGCGACAAAAAAGTGCCGCCGGCTAGCGCCAGAGCGTAGAGTCCAAGTAGTGGTGGATGGGGCATAAAAGCCAAAGCGGCCAGCCCGAACGATTGGGCCATTTCCAAGGTTTGGGTGACAAATAGCAGCCGGCGTTTATCGGCTCTGTCAGCGATGGCTCCACCCAAGGGCGATAAAAACAATAGCGGGCCGAACTGGCAGGCAGCCATCAGACCCACATCCAGACCGCTACCCGTAATCTTAAGCGTCAATAGAGCCAGCGCGATAGTAGTCAGCCAGTTGCCGGTATTGGATATGGTCTGGCCGATAAAATACAATCTGAAGTTGCGGTGCTTCAGCGATTGGAATGTCCGGCCAAAAGCACCCTTAAGCCGACCTGTTCCCAAGTTATCGTCTAAATCCGGATTCACTCCTTCTATTGTGCCAGATACTCAGCTAATTAGCTTTATTTGGCTGTCTGCAGGTCGGCGATGATGCCTGTTTTCATATTTATCATAGCCCATTCCAACGTGGATTTATTGACTGACGGCTTCGGGCTTTATTAACCGCGCCAGACACAGTGCCAGGTCTGGTCAAAATTTCGGGCTTCTTTGATCGGATTTCCGGCTACGCAATGAGTACTATCATGGAACGGCACGAACAAAACGATTATTAAAGCAAGCACTGTTGTAGTTATAATCGGCCAACTTAACCTCAAATTTAAGAAACTCCGGCGCTTTTTGTCGGACCAGGCCAACTTCACCCAAGTCACCACACTAAGGATCATGGCGGCAACTGGCAGGCCCAAAATCATCGAAAGATAAAGCACATTCCAGCCGGGTGTACTTGGCAATTTATGATTATCCAAGTCATTGACGATAACAAAAATAAAAAACGGCGCGATTAATATACCGGAAATTATGGAATTTCGCTTAACGTAATCCGGCGTTTGGTTTTTCATAATACCTCCTGCATAAATTAGATTTTCTCTAACCAAACTTAAGGGTAAGTTAGCAATTGCGCGGGCCCAAACGGCCGATTTGGAATTTTCTGGATCGTCCAGCATATCGGCCAAAGTCTGCAGTGTCTGGTGGCCATAGTGCTTCTTGGTAGCTGCTTGGATATAGCTTAAGGATACGGCAATAAATCGGGAATCTTTGCTCTAACTTACCCACATCGCCATCCCAGCCGCTTCATTCGGCATTTTGCGGCCTCTTGCCAGGTCCACTGTACTTTTAAAGTATTCAATGTCGGCTCGCAGGCGGTTCCAGCCTTTTTTCGTCAATTTATAATAACGGCGGCGCGGGTCGCCTATTTTGTGGGGCAGTTCTTCAATCAAGCCCTCTTCTAATAATTGCTTGATAGCACCATAAAGCGCGCCGGGGCCTATTTTTAAGCGCCGACCGGAATCAGCCTCTACTTGTTTCATCAGTTCATAGCCGTGGCGGGGTTTCAAGCTTAGGGCGAACAGAATACTAAAGCTGACCTGCGGCAATAGATTGGGAGTTTTTCTACTCATAGTGTCAGTATATATCGTTTAGCGATATATCGTCAATAGTAATAGATGATGCAATAAATGTAAAGAGGATAAAGGTTAAAAATTGATTCGTTGAGAATTTATTTGGCTGCCTGCAGGTCGGCGATTATGATTTTTTTCATTTTTAGCATGGCTTCCATGGCTTTTTTATTGGTCATCATTTTTTCCATGTCATTAGGTATGATCTGCCAGCTTAGTCCATACTTATCTTTGCACCAGCCGCAGATTTCGGCTTCGGGCACAGCCGATAACTTTTCATAAAAATAATCGATCTCGGCCTGGTCCTGGCAGCCGACGTAAAGCGAAACGGCTTCGTTGAAGTTAAATTCCTGCTTGCCGCCGTCCAGGCAGTAAAATGTTACGCCGCCCAGTTTGAACTCACCGTTAAGCACTTTGCCTGCCATGCCGGCCATCGGGCCTTCGGTAAAACCGCCGGGGTAGGGCGTAACACGGACTACTTCAGAAGCATTAAAACTTTGCGACGGCGCGCCCTTAAATACCTCCACGTAGAAATTCATGGCCGCCTCGGCCTCTTTATCGAACCATAAATGCGTAATTACTTTCTGCTGCATACAACCTCCTCTTTGCACTTAATTATAATGCGTCTCCTCACGAAAGCTCCGTCATAATTTGCTTATGATATCTGCCCTTTGACATCAGACCATTTTAGTTTATCGTTACCTTATGAGTTACAAGGTCGCTCGGGAGACATTGAAGTTAATTCCGCCTGATGAATTTATGGCTATACATTCGTGCCTTAAGGCACCAATTGACATGACTACCGTTCAAGCCCGCGCTTATTATCGAAAATCCGTAATGTTATATGGGTTAGGCTGCGCCTTACAAGCCAAAGCTATGGCCGCCGGCTGGGACGATGAATTCTGTGACGCGATACACTCTGGATCCGATCGTTTATCCCTAACGACACTCAGCTGGCTTCATCCCGAAGCTCCCATTCCAATGCAAATCGAGACAGCTAGAGTACTGGCTACTTTGCCAGCCGGTATAGCCCAAACCATTAGCCCGGAGATAAACCATATTACAGAGGACAACGGCGATATAGTTACAGTCACCGAAAACGCAGAGGCTGAGATAGATGATTATCAAGCGTTTGTCGCATTGGGCCAAAGTATAGAGCCTCTGCTTTTCGAGCGTGGTCTCAGCATAAAAGAAGCAGAAATGGAGCGGTTAGGAACTGCGCTTGGCGGCTTAGCTTTAAAGCGCCATCTTTCTAAGCAGGAAGTCGACGATTTAGAAGCTCTCTTCCAACTATGAACTTCCTACCGTTGTGCCGGTGAGATAGTCGACAGAATCGAACAGCTGTGGGGTTACAATAAAGAGATGAAAATTACCAGAGCCGTAAACGATACTAACAAAGGGCCGGCAGCATCATTTACCGGCGATGTTTATATTGATGGAATAAGGAATCCTGACGGACAATCAAAGGTCGGATCGGCGGCCGTGCACTTTACGCCTGGTGCCAGAGCGGCCTGGCATACCCATCCCCGCGGCCAGACGATTTACGTCGTTGAAGGAATCGGCATGGCCCAGGCCGAAGGCGGCCCGATTGAAGTAATCCGCCCGGGAGATGTAGTCTATTTTGAACCCGGCGAAAATCACTGGCACGGCGCTGCTAAAAACCGGTTTATGATGCACATCGCCATCCAAGAAGCCGATGAAAACGGTGTCATGATCAATTGGGGCGAACACGTTACCGACGAGCAGTACAACCAACAGCCCGAAATCTAAGTCTATCCGGCGGGGCTGCGTGGTTTGCCGCGTTTGAACATTATCAGGTTATAGCCGTCAGGATCATTGAGGACGAAATTACGGAAGCCGCCGGGGAAGTCTTGCGGTTCGCTGGCCGGTTTCAGGCCTTTGGCTAAAACATTCTTATAGAATTCGTCGACGTCGTCGACGCTGATATTGATACAGATACCTAAGCATTTGGGCTCGGCCTTAGCGTTGCCACTTTCAGCGACGAAATCCATACTGAACCAATTCAGCCTGACTAAAAGATAGCCTTTTTCGTGCTTTTCTACCTTAAAGCCCAGCGTCTTATAGAATTTAGCTGTCTTATCTATATCTCTGACGAATAACGTAAGGCCCGAAACACTCTTCAAATCCATATCTACTCCTTACCGCCCAGGTATTTATCAAGCTTATCGAATTGCTGAGTAAAGCCCCACTTCATACCTTCGACGGCCATGCCGGCTTTGGGCCCTATCTTATTGAGCGTGACCTTCAGTTTCATTTTAGTTTTGCCGTTATCTTCGGCAAAAGTAATCTCTTGCACCTGATCAAGCGTGGTGCCTTCTATGTCGCCTTCGGTCCAGGCGTTAGCCGAATAAACCAGCTTCTTATTAGGTTCAAGCTCGGTAATTCTACCTTCCAGCGGCCAGCGGGTGCCGGCATATTCGCCCATGGCTTCTGTCGCTTGCATAACGATGTAGAACCGGCCGCCGACTTCTAATTCGACTTCGCATTCCGGAATCGTTACGTTATCTGGGCCCCACCACTGCTTTAACTCCTCCGGGTCGGTCCAGGCTTGCCAGACTTTTTCAACTGGGGCGTCATAAGTGCGTTCGAACTCTACTTCTTTAATTGGCGTCATTCAATTACTCCTTGTCTTCATTTAAATATTGTCCTAATGAGTCCAGGCGGTTTTCCCATATTTGGCGATAGAATTCCAGATAATCGTCCGCATCTTTAAGCCCGGCGGGGTAGGCGCGCACGAACTGCCGCCGGCCAACCTTGTTTTTGATAATGAGCTTGGCTTTTTCTAGTACTATCAGGTGCTTACTGACGGCTGCAAAGGTCAGGTTATAATCTTGGGCGATTTGACTGATAGATAATTGGTTACGAGCGACTCGCCGCAGGATGTCCCGGCGGGTGGGGTCGGCCAGGGCCCCAAAAATCGAATCCAGCTCAACTGTTCCCGAAGTATTCATATCATCGACTTTCTTATGTTTGACTCTTCCCTATTAATGAATATAAATTCAACTATTTGGTTGAATGATAATTTATATATA
>DASTHV010000020.1:0-3132 GCA_035718045.1 Saccharimonadales bacterium (SeqCode)
GCCAGCGGCGTCGGCGTGGAAAAGTCGTTTATGATTCATTCGCCTAACATTCTTAAAGTAGAAGTGGTCAGACGTAGCAAAGTCCGCCGCAACTACCTGACCTATATGCGCGAACTTACCGGTAAAAGCGCCCGCTTATCCGGCGTAGAGTTCGATCGTGACGCTGTGAATGCCGTCGAAGATGAAAACTCAGAAAAAGAAGAAGAGCGTATTCACGAACAGCAGCTTGATGCCTATGATCCGGCTGCCGCTAAAGCTGAAAAGGCCGCCGAAGAAGCCGAAGCCGCCGCGGTTACCGCCGAGCAGCCTAAATCTGAAGCCGAAAAACTGGAAGAAAAGCCAAAAGAGCGGCCTGAGGCAGCTGGCCCAGCTCAAGAACAAAATAAAGAAAAATAACCGTTGCGATTTAGCCGCCATGCTATCTTATTAGCATGGGGAGCGTTATCGGGATTGATGAAGTAGGGCGAGGTTGTTTGGCAGGTCCGTTGTTAGTAGTGGCGGCTAGAGATTCAGGCGAGCTGCCCGCCGGGCTGAAAGATTCCAAATTATTATCCAGGAATCAACGCGAAGAGATACTTAACAAGTTAAGTATCTGCTGCGAGTGGGGCGAAGGTTGGGTGAAATGCTCCGAAATCGACAGATTCGGCTTATCAAAGGCCCTTAAACTCGGCGCCGCGCGAGCCCTAAGAGATCTGAAGGCTGACAGGCAGGAGGCAATTATCTTAGACGGCAAATTTAATTATCTGCCAAAAACCTACAAAGCTGCGCGCACCCTTATTAAGGCTGATAACCTTATACCGATTGTTTCGGCCGCCGGCATCATCGCTAAAGTCAAAAGAGACCAATACATGATAAATCTGGGCCGTCGACATCCGGGATACCGATTCGACAGTCATGTCGGCTATGGCACCAAAAACCATATGCTTGCGCTAGAAAACCACGGTGCGCTTAAATATATCCATCGTCACTCATTTTTACCAATCGCACAGTTAAGCGGAGGCGCTGTATCAAAACGACCGAGCAGGGCTTAAAAGCCGAACAAGCCGTTGCCGATCTGCTTGCTCAAAACGGCTTTGAAATAATCGATCGTAATTATAAGACCAAGGTTTGCGAAATCGATATCATTGCCCAAAATGGCAAAGTGATGTTTTTTGTGGAAGTTAAATACCGCTCCAGTCTTGCCCAAGGGGATGGGTTTGAATACATCGCCTATAAAAAGCAGAAACAGATGACCTTTGCCGCCAGGATTTGGGCTCAGAACTATAACTGGGAAGGTGACTACCGATTAATGGCAGCCGCTGTTAGTGGACCGGATTGCGAAAATATTCAAATTATCGAAGTTGACTGAGCCAGTCCTTGACGGCTGTTTCGTTTTTAGCTCTCCAGGCTACTCGGCCTTCAACTTCTTCTATGCCTAGCTTGATCGGTCGCTGCAGAGCCAGTTCGGCTTTGTTGCCAAAGAACTTGCGATAGCTCTTAAGTTGTTCTGGATAAGAAAACGCCGATGCCGCATAACGCGGGAAATAATCAAAAGATTTGTCTTCGCCGTATTTTTCTTCCACCCAGTTCCAATTATCAATCATCCAGCGCCAGGCCAACTCGTTGCCGTACTTATTGCGGATTAACCAGGCGAACCATGTCGGTGCATCCTGTAAGCGGACATCCGCCGTAGCTATCATGCTCAGCAGTTGCTTGATGCGGGCTTCCTCGCGTGTGGCGGTCAGTTCGGCAGCAATGTCTTCTTTGTCCTCGGCGTTAGTCAGTCTTTTATAAAGATTGACTAACTTATCAAAATCGCTTTTTTGACCGAATCTGACCGCGATTACGTAAACCACTCCGCGGATATCGGCTGGCAGATCAGCCGGTTTTTCAAACGATTCAAACCGCTTTAAACCTTCTTTAATAACTTCTGGGATTTGGCAGACGGCGCCCAGGCTTAGAGCCAGGGCCCGCAGTTTGAGAGTTTGGGAAGTATCCGATTTTTTGGCATCCCAGCCGACTTGCTTAATCAGCGGCGACACAATTGGGATTAAAAAGTTGTTAAGTTTCGTCTCTAGCTCTTTATCTTTGCCGATCAGCGTTCGTAGGTTACCGATGATTCCGGATAATATGCTCCAGACGGCTTCTTCACGCTCGGCCTTATAGGCCCGCAGCAACTTAACATTGTCCAGCGTCGGCACTTCGCCGGCCCGCTCTAGCAGCAGATAGCTCTGAATCAACAACAGCCGGTCAATCGGCGTCAGCGTATTTTGCTTTACGGCTGCAATGAGTGATTCAAAGTGATCTTTATTTAGATAGCGGGCCGCAAAGTAACTCTGGCCGTTGTGGTTTAGGAGCAAAGGATATTTGCCGCTAGGCTCAAGTTTAAACTGCTCGGATTTTTTATTAAGCAGTGGCTTATCCAGCTTCAGGGAGGCCGCCAGCGGCACCGTCCAGACGGTTGAGTTGTCAGTCGATTTTCCGACTGCCAGGCGGCGTTGGCTCAGCTTAAGCGTCTTACTGTCTGGAGTGTAGTCGGTTTCAATCACCGGAAATCCGGGTTTCTGCAGCCAATTTTTCATCATAGACTCAATATCCACCCCGGCAGCTTTGCCTAGGTGGCGCCATAAGTCCGCCGCCTCAGTGTTGAAGTACTGATGTTGGGTGAAATAGGTCTTTAGACCTTTTTTAAAACTGTCTTCGCCAATCAGGTAGCGCACCATATTCAACAAACTGCCGCCCTTGGCGTAAACGATAGACGGGTCAAACAGCGAAGATAACTCGTCTGGATGGCGGACTTCAGTCCGGACCGACTGGACGGTCGGCAGGGCATCGCGCGCCAGGGCACCACCAACTTCGCGGTATACGAATTCTTCCCAAATCCTCCACTTCGGAAACAGCTCGTCCACGGCCCGGTATTCCATTAGGTTGGCGAAACTTTCATTCAGCCATAAATCGTCCCACCAGCGCATGGTCACTAGATTGCCGAACCATTGATGGGATAATTCGTGAGCTATTACCATCGCCACGAACTGTTTGGTCTCAATGCCACTGTGCTTGGGGTCTACATACAGGACTTGCTCACGGAAGGTTACCAGCCCCCAATTTTCCATAGCGCCACTAGAAAAATCCGGCAAGCCGATAAGATCCAGT
>DASTHV010000021.1:0-33649 GCA_035718045.1 Saccharimonadales bacterium (SeqCode)
TTGTTCTTTGTGGTGCCAACACCGCTCGATGCCTGGCCGCCACCGCCCGCCGTCTGCGCGGAACCACCGGTTCCGCCTTTAGCGCCCGCGACCACGCCGCTGCTGTTAATGGCCGTGCATCCGGAGTTTGTATTGCAAATAAATGTATCACCTCCTAAACCGCCTCCGGCGGTTCCAGCCGTCCCAACTTTTATAGTTACGCTGCTGCTGGCCGGCATCGTCACATTCACGGCTTTAGAATAAGCGCCGCCTCCGGCGCCGGCGCCGGATCCCCCTTGGTTGGCAGCGCCATCGGCCCCGCCGCCCCCTCCTCCAACTACTTCTATAGAGTTATTGTAGGGGTTCCAGTCGCTAGGCACCGACCAGCTTGAGCCTGATGTCAAAAAAATAACTGTCGGCGCAGCGTAAGCTTTAGGCGTAATTGCTCCCCACTCTATAGGTAACCAGCTAAAAACAAGCCAAGTTATTATAAACACCCCTAAAAAGGCTGGTTTTACAAAATATCTGCGGGCCATCATATGGGCCACGCCCAGTTTATTGAGCTGTATCCCAGAAAAGTAGCTTTGGTGGGCGGTATGGTTAGACAGTTTATAAGCAGCTTGGAAATATAAGCATTGGCTTGGCACATAGTCAGTAATACGGACGTAAAAGCACAGGCCACATTGTGACCATTAGGCTTGACTACCGGCGGCCGCACCCGTACCGTGACAGTAACTGTCGCGGACGTGGCTGCGTAAACCTTAGGCGGGCCAAGTAAAAACACCGCCAGCAATAGGCTGGCAACCAAAACCCCAAATCCTCGCACATCCTATATTTTGGTGACGCGGATAGTAAAATGCAAGCGCCGACGCAGCAATATTACGACGACGGCAGCTATCAACAGCCCCGTACCAATATAGGTCCAAGGATCGTACAGTTTATAAAGCGCTGTGATGCGGTTGATCAGGCCGATGAAAAAATTCGATGGTACAACTTTAAAGCTCAGTTTTGTAGCCGCTGCCACGCCGATTGAAGCGACGCCTTTTTTAACTGTCTTGGCCGGCCGGGCCTCCAGATATGCGAAATAGTCGCCCGCCGGTGTGCTTAGAGGCGGATGGAGCGTAGGCGTGACTGCCTGAGCCTTCCCTGGAGCCAGCACGAATTGACTTGGCGAAAAACTGAACCACGCCGGATTAGGCTTTAGCTGCGGTTGGGTCTGATTCAAAGTAACGGCAAGAGTATAAGTAGCTGTCTGGGTGCCGGTATTGAACACCACTACACTAGGCAGCTTATAAATACTGCCGGATTTGATGGGCTGGCTGACCGCGATTTTGCCAGTTCCTACACCTACGCCGATTGAAGCCAGAGCCGTAGCCGGCAACACCAATGCCGCAGCAACCACTGCAGCAGCCAGGAGTCTCTTCATGCTATAACTCTAGCAGTTTTGAGTCTTCATGGGAAAAAATTTGAGCCTAGTGCTGAACGGCTTGGACGGTAAGCGTGATGGTCTTTTGGACGTAATCCGTACTGGAAGTCGGCGTATGAATTTTAAGATCGAAATTCTTCGTGCCGGTGGCGGCTACGTTAGTGCCCAGCGACGCGTAGCTGGTAGTCATCGGGGTCCAGGTGGAACCGCCATCGGTAGAAAAGTCGTGCTCATACTGGTCAGCACCCGGGGTAGCGGCCAGTGTCCAGGTGGTGCCGCCTATGGCGCTCGAGCTTTCAATGTTAAGATCTTCCGCAACGTTACCATCATTGGTAGCAACCTGCGTATCATTAAGGCCGGTGGCTGTGGTGTCTTTTGTAGAACTTAAATCAAGCGTGCCGTAAGCTACAGTGCCGCTGGCTACAGAAACCGATATTTTCATAGGAGTGACCGTAGCCGCTACTGTGCCCGTAGTTCCGGCGAGAGCTTTACCGCTAATCAATAAAGGGGCAATGGCCAACGCTGCCACTAAGGCGCCGGCTGGAATACTTCTGATTACTTTCATGCTTTTATTTTCTTTATCTTTATCTTTATAACTATGTTTCAACTTTAGCATAACCGATATCCGTGTCAACAATAAAGTTGCTCGTCATTTATTTGTGTTTTTTGTGGGGCAAGCGAGCGCCACTGAACCAAATCAACAGCAGGCTGGCCAACAGGCCGACCCCAAGAATGTAGGGCTGAGCCCTTTGAAGATCGCTCCAAAAAGCCGACTGAGTGACGTCGGCTTGGACAGCGCCATTAAACATCGGACCGGCTATTACAGCCAGCAAACCGCCCGCACATAGGGCCGGAATAAGCTGCAAGCTGCGTTGGCCTTTGGCGGGAACCGAGCGGTAGGCAAACAATAAAGTCAAAAGTAGCGGCGCCGCCAGCAGAGCGATGTCCACATTGTTAGATGTCAGCGAGTTAATTCGAGTCTGACCCAGCAGGTGTTTTATATCGCCGCCAGACAGAGTAATAGCCGCAAAGCCGCCACATAAAGCCAAGAATGCCAACGCGGCGTTACTTTTCAAAAGATAAGTCAAGGCGGCGGGGACAAGAATCAAAATCGCCAAAAGAACATCGGTCATGAGCCAATTTTATCATGAGCGGTATAAATTAGGACTGCTAAGCACCGACGCGGTCTTTTTTGTGGCGGCCTTTGGCGTTGCGTTCTATATACTCGATGATTTTGGTAGCCACGTCGCGGCTGGTCAAAGTTTCTGGCGTTTTAAGGCTAGCGGAAGAGTTGACTTCTAAAACTAGGGGGCCACGAGAGCTGCGCATCATGTCCACGCCGCAGATTGGCAAGCCCATGGCTTTGGCGGCCTTAATGGCTGTACGTTCTTCGGCTTCGGACAATTTAACTTTTTTGCCAACTCCACCCTGATGGGTATTGGAACGAAAGTCATCATCAAGGCTTTGGCGTTTAATGCTAGCGACTACCCGGCCGCCAACTACCAGTGCGCGGATATCGCTGCCGGTCGATTCTTCCACAAATTCCTGGACCAAAAAGTTTACACCTTCTACGAAAAAGGCCTGCATCACGGCCTTGGCGGCTTTGCGGGTTTCGGCCAGCACTACGCCGTTGCCATGTGTGCCACGAGCCACCTTAATAATTACTGGCGCGCCGCCGGCTAGCTCGATGACTTCATCAAAGTCTGCTGTTTCACGAGCAAATACGGTTTTGGGTACCCCTACCCCAGCTTTAGCTAGTAGCTGATAGGCCCGAAGTTTGTCGCGCGAGCGTACTATAGCAATAGAGCTGGCCGTTGTATAAACCCCTTGCATCTCGAATTGGCGGACTACAGCCGAGCCGTATCGGGTATAGCTTTGACCGATTCTAGGTATGATGGCGTCAACATTCTCGATTTTCTGGCCTTTGTAATAAACCACTGGATTGCCCTTTTCTACGGCCATGTAACATTTGGCATAGTTAACTATACGGACCGCATGTCCGCGAGCTATAGCGACTTCCCTTAACCTGCTAGTGGTATAGTTGGCCGGTCCCTTGGATAGAATTACAATTCTCATTTTTTCTTCTCCCACAACTCAAATACTTCAAGTTCCTTTCGCATCCGATCTCTTTTACGCTCTTCCAAGTCTTTAAGCGGCGTACCCTTTGATACATCCACTAAAAATTTCCGGTTTAACAGTTTACGACCTACGAGTATAGGATACGTTTTTGCGCTCCGGTTAGAAAGGGTAAATGTGCCTTTTATATTCCGCCCACCAAGTTCCAGAGAGAGCTTAATGACGTACCTCAGTTCCTTATGGCCAAACGAACTGGCTACGCGGGTTTGCAAATAATTAGGCCGAGTGAAGTTGAGTTCTTTACCAGTATAGTAAGGTGCTTTCTTACCGAACAGCTTAAACTTGAGCACTCCATTTACTTCGCTGATGTCTGATGCCCAGATTGTTGAAGTATCGGCGCCGGTGTCAATTTTGGCAGGCACGTCAAAGATTCCCAACTTGGGGAAAGAAACTTTTTCTACCCGACCGATGATAGTTTTACCTTGGCGAGCCATTACCTTCTCTTTTTGACATTAATGATAATAACAGTGTATAATTATAGAATAATCTAAGCATAAAGTCAATGCCAACTTTCCTTGTTGTCGGTAAAAGATCATTGGGCCTTGCCCGAAGGATTATTGAACGAGGCGACAATTATATATTACTTCAACAAGCCGATTTGCCGCTAAAAGACGAGGGAGCCAGCGAAATTATGAACGTGGATCTCTTTGACTTAGAGGCCTTAAAAAAGTTGGCATCCTCGCTTAAAGGCCGGGTTGATGCGGTGCTGTCGGTATTTGAAGAATTTGTGGAAGCGTCGGCAATTTTGGCCGAAAGCTTAGGCTTGCCCGGCAACCGGCCTGAGGTTGCCAGGCAATCCACGGATAAGGTCTTGATGCGCCAAAAATTATCGGCGACAGCAGTCTGTGTCAACCCAGCCTTTACAGAGGTTAAGGATCGGAGCCAGTTAGAAGAATTTGCGACTAGCCATGAGTTCCCGCTAGTCTTAAAGCCCGCTAGTCTTATCAAAAGCCTCCTGGTCACAAAAAGTAATGACTTGAGCGAGTTAGAACAAAATTATACGGCGATTTCTCGGGCTATTGAGCCTATCTACTCCCAATATGCACCAGGCAAAGCGCCCAAGATAATTCTTGAAGAATTCTTGCAAGGTACCCAGCATTCGGTCGCCGCTTTTGCGGATCGGCGAGGCGAAGTTAAATCGGCCAACGAAATAGCGGATATAGTTACTGCCGCCGAAGCTGGTTTTGAAGATACCTTTTTGTACAGCCGATCTCTGCCCTCCAGGCTCAGCCGGCCAGCACAAGTCAAAGTTATTGAAACAGCTACGTCGGCTATGAAGTCTCTGGGACTTAGAAGTTGCCCGGCGCACGTTGAAATCATGTTGACGCCGAAGGGGCCTATGGTAATTGAGATCGCGGCCCGTATAGGTGGTTACCGGCAGAGAATGTACCAACTGGCCAGCGGGATTGACCTATCAAGTGCCGTGCTAGATACGGCCTTGGGCGCAAAGATAGACCTTGAATCACGCAAAAACGAGGCTTGCGCCGTGGTGGAGCTATTTCCCAAAAAGATTGGGGCATTCCAAATTATTCGCGGTGAGAATAGGTTGCGCAGATTGGAATCGTTACACTACTTCAGCGTTAAAAACCAGCCTGGAGATAAAGTTGGTAAATCCTCCGCCGGCTTCAAGGCCGTCGCTGTGATTATATTGCATAACCCGCAACCAGATCGGCTTAAGCGTGACCTTGAATATATAAATAAAAACGTAGAGGTCGTTACTGTTTAGCAGCCAGCCGTTGGCCCTTATCAATCAAAAATTTCACTAGCATCCCGGCTGTATCGACTCCTGTAACCAATTGGGTCCTGGGAAAGAAGCATGGAATATTAACTTCAGCTAAGAAATTATTGTTCTGCTGATCAATTAAAATATCTACGCCGCCAAAATCAGAATAGAGGGCCTGAACGGCCTTGGTAGCAATCCGCTGCGTCTGGTTTGAGAACTCATGTGGTGTAACTACGATTCCAGATACATTTGTCCTGAAATCTTTGAGCGGCTTTTCATAAATTACGCTGTCTATAACCTTGCCACCCAGCACATTGAGCCGAGCGTGGTATTTAAAATCTATGTACTGCCGCATGATGAATTGGCCTTTTTGAGCAGCCAAATAATCAGATAAAGAGGCCAGGGCTTCAAAACTGTCAGTCCTAATAACTCCGATGCCATGACTGCCACCAACCGCTTTTATAATTATGGGGAAGCCGCCTAGATAGTCCGAGTATTTCTCTAGTAAGGTGCGGTCAGTTGGCAGATTAAAAATAGTTTTTATCGTTGGCAAGCCGCTTTTTTGATGCGTTAAAGCCGAAGTAATTCGCTGGCTCATCGCTACTATCTGGTTCTGATATACTGTGCCGATGTCACCCCTTACCAATAATCTGAAGACCATCGATGAGGCCGGATCGGTTGCGACGCGGTACATAGCCGAACCGGGTTTGATATCCGGCGGATCAGAAAAGTCAAAACCTTTGCTATCAATTAGCTGATATTCAATCTGGTTGGCAATACAGGCTTTTTTAATTAACTCAAGCGTAATCTCATCATCTCGGTTGGGCCAATCAGTATTAGCTACACAATAGAATTTGTTCAATTCAGCAACTCCGCCTATAAGTAACTAAATGATACTTGGTTAATAGCTGCTCGTAAACAGATTAAGCTTAGGGGCTATTTTTGATGATGGAGCACTTCTGTGAATACGAAGTAAATCACGGCCGCCACGATTAGCAAAAACAAGATCAGCATGGGTATGAAGCCGCCGGAGTTTTTATGGGTCATTTTCCATAATTATATGCATAAGCGTTTGGCTTTGAAAAGAGTATTGTTAGCTTGTTTACATTAACGGTCAGTGTCGGAGGGTACACTATATTAAGTGAGGTTATTTAACTTGGTTAGCATTGAGGAAGATTACCGCAAGAGTCTGAAGCTGTTTGGCCCGGGGCCTAAGGCTCTACTATGGTGGGATTACCGGTCTATGGCGATCCGGTTCAGAGAGCTAGTTAAGGAAGTACCCGTAGAAGGCCGGTCTATAATGGATGCCGGTTGCGGGATGGGTGATTTGCTGCCTTATCTGTACGCCAAATCGACTGATTTCCGGTACCTCGGGGTAGATTCTAACAAAGAGTTCATTAAAATCGCTAAGCAGCGTTATGAAGGCCACGAGTTCCGGCCGGGTGATCCATTTAACGGTATTGTCGGCAATTTTGACGTGGTCATCTCTTCCGGAGTAATGAATGGGAATGTTGAAGGTTGGCTAAAGAAGCGCAAAGCCATGATCGCTAATTTGTTTAAACAAGCCGACCAAACATTAGCCTTTAATATGGCCGGCGGCTTAAAGCCGATTCCCGATGACAGTTTGATAGCCTATGCCGACGCCCACGAAATTTTTGAATACTGCAAGACAATGACCAATAAAGTAGTACTGAAAACCGACTATCTGGATAAGGATTTTACGATAGTAATGTCTAAGGCTTAGGCGTCTTTAAGTTCTTCTAGGATTTCGCGCTGGCGCCGACTAAGTTTGGTAGGAGTATCAACCGCGATGGTGACGATGTGGGCACCACGACTAGTTTTGTTTAGGTGCGTTACGCCATGGCCGGATAGCTTGAAGTCGGTGCCGCTTTGGGTGCCGGCGGGAATTTTCATCCGGACCGGTCCGTCAACCGTATCAACATCAATTTCGGTGCCCAAAGCGGCGTCAACCATACCAATGTGCTCGGTAGATAAAACCAGGTCGCCTTCGCGGGTAAATTTTTTATGAGGTTTAACTCTTATATTTACGTATAAATCGCCTTTAGGTCCATGGGCGATGGCCTCGCCGTGCTCGCGCAGCCGGATAGTAGCGCCGTCATCTATGCCAGCCGGAATTTTAAGGTTGACGATTTGGTTACGCCGCTGGGTGCCCTTACCACGGCAAACCGAACAGATCTTTTCAGGGATACGGCCGCGGCCTTCGCATTTAGGACACGGCGCGGCTTGCTGGATATTGCCAAAAACCGTACGCATCACATTGGTGATTTGGCCGCTGCCGCCGCAGTTATCACAGGTTTTTAGCTCATATCCCGGCTCTACAGTAGTGCCAGAACAGTGGCTACAGGTATCTTGCATGGTCAGATTCAAAGCGATTTCGGTGCCAAATACCGCTTGTTCGAAGTTAATTTCGACATTGGTTTCAACATCTTGGCCGCGCGATTTTCGGTTACGGCCGGCGCCCGTGCCCTGACCGCCAAAAAAACTGCCAAAGATATCGCCCAGCCCCAAATCGCCAAAATCAAAATTAAATTCTTGGCCCTGGCCGCCAAAACCGCCAAAGCCGGCAAAGGGATTGCCGTCGCTGGCGGCACTACTACCAACGCCGGCGTGACCGAATTGATCATAACGCTTGCGCTTGGACTCGTCTTTTAAAACTTCGTAGGCTTCGCTGACTTCTTTAAATTTAGTCTCGTCACCACCGCGGTCCGGATGATGTTGAACGGCCAGCCGCCGATAGGCTTTTTTGATTTCGTCGGCGCTGGCGCTCTTACTTACACCTAAAACTTCGTAGTAATCACGTTTAACCATTACTCGTCCTTGCGAAGTCATCGGCGTCTTCTAGTTGGCCGCGCCAATAGGGAAAAATCGCTTTGGCGACTTCCTGGGCAAAAGGCTGGTCTGATTCTAATATGGTCGCCAGTAGGACATGGGTTTGGCGCAGTGGCAAGCCCTCGCCGTACCTCGGGTCAAAAATATAATCCGGCATCTGCCAGATTGAATCCTCAGCCTCCTCAACAGCCTTGCGGATATGATCAAGCGCGCTGACGCCCCTTTCGGTTAAAAGCGGCTCTAACACCTCCCAATACTTAGAGGTATCAATTTTAGGAACTTCGGGTGCGTTGTTTAGCGCCTCTAGCTGATTCATTCTTCTCCTTGACGATTTCGCCCTCGATAAATTTCTTATCTTTAACTACGTAATGGTCGTTGGCATATTTTATACCAAGCTTAACCCCCGCGGCCAGCGCCGCTACCGGCAAAACTACATATCGAAGAACGTTAGCCGGCTTCACGGCTATTTATCTTTCTGGTCTTTGTCGTTGACGACTTCGCCCTCAATCGGATCGTCTTTGTCGGATTTCTTTTTCTCGTCGCTTTCAGCTTTTGGCTTTTCGCTTTCAGCTGAGGCGTCTTTAGATGCCGCTTCGTACATCTTGGCTCCAACCGGCATGATTTTATCGCTTAGTTCTTTGGCGGCTTTTTCCAGCTCGTCTTTGTCGGTTGCTTCTAGGTGGCCTTTGGCTTCATTGACAGCCTCGTCTAAGATCTTTTGGTCATCTTCGGATAGCTTATCCTTGTAGTCGGTCTTCATCTTCTCAGCCTGGTAAACAGCGTTTTGCAGTGTGTTTTGGGCTTCAACCGTATCGCGTTTTTTCTTGTCTTCTTCGGCGTGGGCTTCGGCTTCTTTGGCGGCTTTTTCAACCTCTTCTTTGTTGAGATTTCCGCTACCTTGAATGGTGATGCTTTGTTCCTTACCGGTGCCCTTGTCTTTAGCGGTGACATTTAGGATTCCATTGGCATCGATATTAAAAGTAACTTCTATCTGCGGGACGCCGCGCGGCGCCGGCGGAATGCCGTCCAGCACGAACCGGCCTAGCGACTTGTTGTCTGCGCTCATCTCTCGCTCACCCTGCAGAACGTGAATTTCCACGCTGTTTTGGTTGTCGGCGGCCGTAGAAAAGACTTCGTTCTTACTGGTAGGAATAGTGGTATTACGCTCTATCAGCTTCGTTGTGACGCCGCCCAAGGTTTCAATGCCTAGGCTTAGCGGCGTGACGTCCAAAAGCAAAACGTCTTTGACATCGCCCTGCAGCACGCCGGCCTGAATAGCAGCACCGACGGCTACGACCTCGTCTGGGTTTACACCCTGCAGAGGATCTTTATCAAATACCTGCTTAACTTTATCGATTACGGCCGGCATACGAGTCATGCCGCCCACCAGGACGATTTCATTGACATCTTTCGGTTCCAGCTTGGCGTCTTTAAGCGCTTTTTTGACCGGATCTGCGGTCTTATCAATCAACTCTTGGACCAGCTCGACCAGCTTGGCGCGGGTCAATTTATACTCAAAGTGCTTGGGGCCTTCGGCATCGGCTGTCAAGAACGGCAAGTTGACGTCCGCTACTTCTGTGCTGGAAAGTTCTTTTTTGGCCTTTTCGGCTTCTTCTTTAAGCCGCTGCATAGCCGCCTTGTCTTCTTTGACGTCGATACCGGTCTCTTTCTTGAATTGCTCCACGAAGTGATTGACGATACGCATGTCAAAATCTTCGCCGCCCAGGTGGGTGTCGCCATTAGTGCTTAAGACTTCAAATACGCCGTCGCCTAACTGCAGGATGGAAATATCAAAAGTGCCGCCGCCCAGGTCAAATACAGCGATCTTTTCTTCTTTACCTTTGTCCAATCCGTAGGCTAAAGCCGCCGCAGTGGGCTCGTTGATAATCCGTTTGACTTCTAGTCCGGCGATTTTACCGGCGTCCTTGGTAGCCTGACGTTGGCTGTCATCAAAATAGGCCGGCACGGTAATCACGGCTTCGGTGACCGGCTCGCCCAAAAAGGCCTCGGCGTCAGCTTTGAGTTTGCCTAAAATCATCGCACTGACTTCTTCGGGGCTATATCCTTTACCGGCCATTTCTACTTTTACGCCGGTTCCAGCCTTAACGATTTTATAGGGCATCAGTTCGATGTCGCGCTGGACCTCTTCATCCTCGAATTTGCGGCCAATCAGGCGCTTAACGCCAAAAATCGTGTTAGTCGGGTTAGTGACGCGCTGGCGATTGGCCACCTGGCCGACCAGCCGCTCATCGTTTTTATTAATCGCTACTACGCTAGGCGTGGTGCGATTGCCTTCGCTGTTGGCGATAATTTCCGGCTTGCCGGACTGCATCACCGCCATCGCGCTGTTAGTTGTTCCTAAATCGATTCCAATTATTCTTGCCATCTATTGATCTCCTTCTTGCTTTTCTATTAATTCAGTTGCTTTAAGAAATTCTATCGAATGATCAACGAAATTACCCACATCCGGTGGGGTAATTCCTAGACTCGGTCTCACTACTCCCCGGGCTTCAAGCGCGTTAAGTGTAGCATCGAGCATCTTTACCACACCGGTCGGGTCGATTTTTACTTCATATTCTCCGGTGGATTCGGCAGAAGTAGCTGTTTCGTTAGTGACATGACCAAACACTTGTTCAGTAATGCCTTCTATGGCATCGTGGCGACCCATGGCTATGCGGTGGGCAAAATCTGAGTCCTCGCGATCCGCGCCTGCATCTCGGGCGCGTCTTAAAAGCTCGTCGGCCATATCACTCTCACTTATAGGATCTTCATCCTCTGGATCTACCCATGGATCCCCGCCTGCTGATTCTCTTCCCATACTTACCCCTTTTTCTCCATTTTTACCTTAACCATCGCGTGGCGAAGTACCTCATCGCCTAGCATGTAGCCGGGTTGAAGTTCCTCGCAAACAACTTCAATGCTACCCTCGCCCTCCTCCATATGCACTGCCTCGTGCAGTCTAGGGTCAAAAACTTCACCAACGGTTTTGATGCGTTTGACCCCAAGCTGCGCAAAGCACTGCTCGAACTGTTTAAGTATCGATTGCACGCCTTTAACATAGTTATGATCTTTTAGGTCTTTTGGAATATGCCGGAAGGCGCGTTCCAGGTTATCTAAGGCTGGCAGGAGCTCTTGTAACACCATCGCCTTGTAAAACTCGGACATCTTGCCGCGCTCTTCTTCAGTACGGCGGCGCAGATTAACGGCGTCGGCCCGCTCGCGCTGCAGCGCCTCGGTCAGTTCGGTAACTTTCTGTTCTAAATCTTTAATAGTCGGCTTTTTAGTCATCGTCTACTTCTAAATGTATCCTTGAATTTTCATTAAGATATTCTTGCACCGCAGTATTTAACTGATAGGGCTGCTCAACACCAAACGCGTAGAGGTAGGTGTTGAACAAATCATTTACCGCTCGAGCCTGGGCCATGATTTGCGGATCGTCGCCCCATACGGTGTAAAAAGCCGGGGTAAAATGTTTGTAAGCAGGGGACTGGTGCTGGGTTAATTCGCTAGACATACAGGGTTTCCTCCAGGGCTTTGCCGGCGCGGCCGACCAGGCTCATGACATCCCGGTAGCTTTGGCGGGTCGGTCCTAATACGCCGATATAGCTGCGGTCACTGAACGGACTGCTAAAGCGACTGATAATCAAACTGGCGCCGGCGCTGCGCCCGATAGGATTTTCTTGGCCGATGTAGACGCTAAGCGGTTTGTTGGGCGCGGCCTCGTATAGCCAGGGCCGAAGGTTATCCAAAAGGCGAGCTATCTCTTTGACTTGACCAGGGTGCACGAATTCCGGCTGGCCGAACAGGTTGGATAGCCCGCTCATATAAAGTTGAGGCCCGATAGTAGCCAGACCTAGGTTGTGAGTCAACTCCACCAGCGTATCGACGGTGTTTCTAATGACATGTTCCGGCACTCCACCATCTGCAATGCGCCTTTCCAGTGCTCTTGAAGCTCCGGTTTCGACTTTCGACTTTCGACTTTCGACTTTCGACTCTACGTTAACGATCTCGTTAACGTAGTACCGATAACCCTTATCGGTAGGAACGCGGCCAGCGCTGGTATGAGGGTGCGTAATATAACCGGTTCGCTCCAGCTCGGCCATTTCGGCGCGAACAGTAGCGCTGGATACTTCAAAAACTCTGGCCAATAAACTACTGCCCACCGGGCTGGCTACTTCGGCGTATTGTTCTACGATCGCCTGCAAAATTTTGGCTTGCCTATCAGTCATTTAGCACTCCAATGCTCTGAGTGCTAGTTTACCGGAGCTGGCGGAGCCGTGTCAAGAGTGCTAATTAAACTCCAGCGGCTTTTTCGATAGCCTCCACGGCTTCCTCTGGCCGATTATGAGCATTGATTATTACGTAATCAAAATGCTCTTTAAACTTTTGCTCCTTTTTAGCTAGTTTGAGGCGCTCTTGGATTTGTTCTTCTGTCTCAGCAGTTTCTGAACTTCGAGCCCGAATCCGGGACTCTAATACATCGTGGCTTTCTACATCAATATAGACCAATATAGCTCCGGGTATTCTTTGCTTGATTTTTAAAGAGCCATTAACATCTTTGCGCAGAATAATATCGCGTCCCCTAGAGAGTAAATCTTCAATCGGTTTGCGCAAGGTCCCATACCAATGACTGGCATGAAAGTCGGTCTCCAAAAAATCATTATTTTTCACCCACTTATCAAAAGTTGACTGGCCCACGAAGTAATAATCAACACCATTCACCTCGCCGGGACGCGGCTTTCGCGTAACCACAGAAGCTGGTTTTTCCCACTCAGGATGCTTTGTTAAAAATAGCTTGACCAATGTATCTTTGCCTACACCAGCGGAAGCGCCAGAAATAATCAGTAGTTTTCCCCGCTTCATAGCAATTCAACTAGTTTCTTGTAATTTTCTTTGGCGATTTGACGGGCTCTATTTTCGTCGGGCGGCGTTGTAGCTTGGCAAACCGCCTGTAGGCGAAGGGCGGCTTTATCCACCGTATCGTTAAGCACAAAATGGATTTTTTTATCCGACAAGGCGAATTCGTAGGATAGTTTGGCCTCGGCCAGCCGGCCCTTTTTCTGCTCGTCGCTCCAGTCACTGTCGTGGGCTTGATTATCAAGCCACTGCAGCCAGGTCTCATAGTTTTTAGGTACGATAAAAGCCGCTCTAAACGAGCCGACGGGTAGTTTGCGGAATTCTTTAACAGCCGGCGGAATTAGGGCCAGCATGCCTACGCCCGCTTCGGGATAGCTGGTCAGCCGCGTGCAATACAGATCGTTATTCGGCCCTAAAGCTATCTGTACCAAATCACCCCTTTGTAAATCTTCTAGGATATCTTGGCTCCGGCGAAATCGAAAATCTACCCCTTGTTGCTCGTTTTTGCGTGGCACGCGACTAGTTTCATCCAGCACAAAATGGGCATGCGGATATATCTCTGACAGCCGGTTCATCACTGTAGTCTTACCAGACGCCGAAGGCCCAACCGTGGCTAGCAGATTAATCTGCTTCATAGCCTCCAGCACGTCTTTATTGGGTTGGTAGCTACCCACCAGTTTTTTAAGACGGTCGTCGCTCATTAGTTTTTAGCCTATCATTAATCTCTTTTAAGAAGAACAGCGAAGGCTTCGGCCGGTATATCAACCTTGCCAAAACGTTTCATACGCTCCTTGCCTTTTTTTTGTTTGGCCAGAACTTTCTTTTTGCGCGAAACGTCGCCTCCGTAAAGCCCCGTGGTTACGTCTTTGCGGTAAGCGCTGATATCTTCGCGGGCGATGAACTTCCCGCCGATAGCCACTTGCAAGGCGACTTTGAATTGTTGGCGCGGAATAACTTCTTTTAACTTGCCGACGGCGCTTCGGGCGATTCGTTCCGCCTCGCTCCGGTGCACCATTACCGAAAGCGCATCTACCCTGTCGCCGGCCACGTAAAAATCAAGCTTTACCAAATCTTCAGCCCGGTAGTCGGCCAGCTCATAATTAAAGGACCCGTAGCCGCTAGTTATGCTTTTTAGCTGGTCGTAAAAGTCGGTTAGTAGATTGGCCAGGGGCGCCTCAAAGTCGATAACCGCCAAGCGAGCATCCACGTATCCAATATGCTTTTGAACGCCGCGGGCGCCAACAATCAGATGTAAAACCGCGCCCACATAATCTACCGGCGCCACGACCTCTCCCTTGACCCATGGTTCTAGGATTTGCTGGATGTTACTGACGTCGGGTAATTCGGCAGCCGATTTAATATCCAGAGTTTCACCGGATGTCAAAACGACTTGGTAGTCAGTTGACGGGTTGGTGACTATTAGCTCTAAGTCATATTCGCGCTCCAGCCGTTCGCGCACTATATCCATATGCAGCATGCCCAAAAAGCCTAGGCGGAAACCGAATCCCAGCACCGGCGAACTTTCGGGCGAATACCGCAATGACGAGTCGCTCATCGCCAGGCGCTCGACAGCGTCTTTTAAGGCTTGGTAGTTCTCGTTGCTTTCCGGGAAAAAGCCGGCATAGACAAACGGCTGGACATTCTTATAACCAGGCAGGGGCTCCACGGACTTGTCCGAGGTGGTTACCGTGTCACCAACCCGGCCAGAGCGAGTAGTCTTAAGGTTGGTGACTATGTAGCCGATTTCACCGGCTTTTAGACCGGCGGCCGGAAGCATGTCGGGGCTCAATGAGCCCAGCTCCAGCGCGACACCATCGCTGCCGGCCGCCAGCATTTTAATAGTATCGTTTTTATTTATCTTTCCGTCGACTACTCGGGTATAAAGAATCACGCCTCTGTAATCATCGTAATATGAATCAAATATCAGAGCCCGGGCTGCGGATTCGGCTTTGCCGCGAGGGGCCGGAACCTCGCTAACGATTCTATCTAATAGCTTATCTACCCCTTGGCCGGTCTTAGCGCTGACCAGCAGCACGTCTTCCTGGCCACAGCCCAGCAGGCTGATTACTTCGGCTCTGACCCGCTCTACGTCGGCTGCCGGCAGATCGATCTTATTAAGCACGGGGATAATTTTAAGGTCGGCTGCCAAGGCTAAATAAACGTTAGCTAGCGTCTGGGCCTGGATCCCCTGGCTAGCATCCACTACTAAAATCGCGCCTTCTACGGCCTCCAGGCTACGACTTACCTCGTAGCTGAAGTCCACGTGCCCCGGAGTATCAATGAGATTGAGTTCATACTCAATCTCCGTTTTCTGTTTTCCGTTTTCCATGGGTGATGGATCATCGTGAACTGTAAACGTATCGTGAACGGATAATGGTGAACTGTTAATGGCCGTTCGGTATTTCATCCGAACGGGAGCCAGCTTAATAGTAATGCCGCGCTCCCGCTCCAGTTCCATACGATCTAAGACCTGATTTTTCATTTGGCGTTTTTCTACCGTGCCGGTCAACTCCAGCAGCCGATCCGCCAGCGTGCTTTTGCCGTGGTCAATATGAGCAATGATGCAAAAATTCCTAATATGCTCCTGATTCACTCTAAGAAGTATAACAGAGGTAGCAGACTGACACGGTACGAAATCCTTATTGGATGCGGACAGGCTTCAGAACAAAAGCACGGAGCTTATTAATTACCGGACGGACTTCCTCCAGGCCAAATAATGATGATAACCCGACGTGCACAACGAAAGTAGGTATTATTATCGCCAGCAATTTTGAACCCAGGGTAAGAAAACCCCTGTCGCTGGTCGCCAACGGTATTAGGGTCACCATTATGTAGGTCATCAAAATAGTAAAGCCGGTCACCGATAAAATCCTCAGTATGCCGCCCCAAAACTCAGTATCGAATAGCTTTGGGTCGCGCCACAACATCACCAAGGTCAAGAATATGACCTCAAAGGCGGCCACCACTGATTGAGCAATGGCCAGGCCGGCGATTCCGTAGCCGCCATCGGCCAGCGGCCGGGCCAAAGTAAATGCTAAGAAAATGTTAAGACCAATGGCGAACAAAGAAACATACAGCGGCGTACGGGTGTCTTTCTGGGCATAAAAGTAACGCGAGATAATGGCATAGATGGTTCTAAAGATAATCGCTCCAACCAGAAATTCCAAAATCAAAGCTATATCCGGCTGAATATTCTTATAAATCAGGCGGGCCAAATAAGCCCGCGTAAAGAACGTGACGACCGCCACCGGCATGATAATCCAAATCATCGCCCGCAAAACCATCAAAAAATCGCGGCGGAATAGGTCCGGCCGGCCTTGAGCCAAGCGGTTATTAAGCCGCGGAAAGGCCGCTGTGGAAATCGCCGTGCCCACCAGCAAAATCGGCGCCAAGTGCAGCGTGTAGGCGTTTTCATAAGAGGTAATAAAACCGGAGCCCAGCGCGCTGGCCCGGTTGGTCTCCACGATTGAGTTAATCGAGTCGATACCCTGGTCGATGGACCGCGGTGGCAAGTTGCGCAAGATGCCACGGAAATCGGCATTGTGAAAATTGATAGTCGGGGTATAGCGGAACCGCAGGCCTATCAGCCCCAACACTACAATCAATAGTTGGATGACCGCCCCGGCCAGAGCGCCGATGCCCAATCCCACCAGACCGATATTATCTTTAAATATATAAACACTGGCGATAATACTGCCGTTATAAATGATCGGTGCCAAGGCGTAAAAGAAAAATCGCCCGAAAGTCTGCTGCAAGCTTGTAAGAACACCAGAGATGGTGAACAGCAAGGGATTGAATGCCACCAGGCGCATTATCATGACGGCGTCGTGCATTTGGCCGGGGCTTAGATTATGCCCTACCACAATCCGCAGTAGCGGCTCGGTGAAGAACAAAAGTATCAGGCCGACTATGAACATCAGTATGCCCAGTAAATTCAAGAGCCCTGACGTCAGCTTCCAGACTGATTGGCGATCACCTTTTTCAAGCCTGTCGGCCAAAAAAGGCATAAAAGCTACGCCCAAGGCGCCGGCGGCTATCGTATAGAAGAAGAAGTCGGGGATTTTAAAGGCCGCAAAATAGGCGTCCGTGGTGATGTGGCCGACGCTGTTGAAGTTACCGTTAATCACCTGGGTGCGCATGAATCCCAGCAACTGACCGAATAAACCAGCCCCCACCAGCAAGAAGGCGGCGCTTGTTAAGGAAACTCGCCGGTTGGCACGGTTAAGCCATTTTTGCATGCTCTAACTAGTATAAAGCCTTGCGGCTAGAGCTTAAAGTTAAAATATGCCCACCCAAAATACTTAACATGTTAAGTATTTACTCCCAGCGGAAGACCCGAAAAGCGATAAGGTAAATGATGATCAGCCAAATCGTGATTATTCCCAGCTGCGGACCTAAATCAAGCAAACTCTTGCCTTCGGTGATAATCAAGCGCCCGCCATCAATCACCGGTGTCAAGGGCATGTAGTTAGTAACACTTTGCAGCCAATGCGGCATTAAAAACCGCGGGAAGAAAACCCCTGTCAGAAACATCATTGGAAACACGATTATATTGCCTAGCGGCGCTGCCTGGCGTTCATTGCGAGCCCAGCCGCCTAGCGCCAAGCCGATTCCCAAAATCATAATGATGCCGTAGGCCAAAAAGACGGCCAATTCAAGGTAGTTACCGACGGTCTTAAGGTGAAATACAGCGATAGCCACTATAAACATAACGGCAATCGACATCAGGCCAGTTACGGCGTTGCCCAACATATTGGCCAAAAAATACTGCCAGACCCTAAGCGGCGTGGTGTGCAGGCGTCGCAAAATGCCCATTTTTTTCAATTCCGGAAAAACATTCATGGGGCCGAATATTCCGGCGCCCAAAATCGAAAAGCCCAGCAATCCGGTAAACGTATAATCAAAGGCGCTCAAACTATGTTCGTTAGTTTGCTTACTAACTACCGTAAATGGCGTTTTGGCGGCTACCAGTTTGGAGTTAATACCTTGGAACTGCGCTTGGAGTACCGAAGTTAGGGTCTGCGCCGCCTGCTCATTGTTCTGCGTATAGTGCACAACCGCCTGTCCGGAGGGAACTCCGTTCTTCTCAACGCCGAAGCTGGGCGGCAGTTCAACCGTGGCGTCAATCTCGCCGCGGCTCATCTGCTTATTGGCATCGGCAAAACTGGTGATATCCTTATTCACCTTGATAATCTTGCTTTTGTCCAGCTGGCCGACGAATTGTTGGGCGTAAGGCTGACGCGACTGGTTAATTATCGCTACCTTTAACGAAACCGAGTTGCTATGGCTCAGCGAGCCAAAGACCGCCAAAAAAATCAAAGGGAATAAAAAAGTAAAAAACAAAGCTAGGCGGTCACGGAACAACCGCCGCAAGTTGATAGTAAAAAATACCCAGACCGTATAAAGTTTTCTGCTTAAACTCATGTCTGTAATCCCTTTCCGGTCAGATCGATAAAGACATCTTCCAGGTTGGCTTGCTCTACGTGCTGGTCTTTTTTGAAGCCGCGCTTTAGTAAAGCCTTGATCAGGTTTTTGGGAGTATCCAAGGCGATGATCTTTCCTTGGTCCATTATAGCGATGCGGTCGCACAAAATTTCGGCTTCTTCCATGTAATGAGTCGTTAAGATAACGCTGATTCCGCGGTCACGGACTTCTTTAATAAGCTCCCATAGATTGCGGCGGGCCTGCGGGTCCAGTCCGGTGGTCGGTTCGTCCAAAAAGAAAATCTTCGGACTGTGTACCAGCGCGGTTATGATGGAAAACCGCTGTTTTTGACCGCCGGATAGGTTCTCGACGTAGCTGTCGGCCTTATCGCCTAGATTGACTTCCTCTAAAAACTTCCGAGGATCGACTTTCTCGCCGTACGCCGCCGCGAACATCTGAATAAGCTCGCTCAGCTTCGTCTTATCCTGAAAACCAGGTGTCTGCGGCTGCACGCCGATAATGCCGCGGATTTCATAAGGGCGCTCGGCCACATTAACGCCGTCAATCTCGGCGCTGCCGCCGTCAATTTCCCGCAGGGTCTCTATCATCTCCAGCGTAGTGGTTTTGCCAGCGCCGTTGGGCCCCAAGATACCGAATATCTCGCCCTTTTTGACTTCAAAGCTGATGCCGTCTACGGCTTTTTTGCCGTCATAGGACTTTCGCAGGCCTTTAACCTTAAGAATAACTTCAGACATTCCAAAATATTATACAGGCTCAGTTTTATAAAAAAAGCCCGCCCTATCTATGTCCGGGCGGACTTCTAATGTGTAGTCTTTGTCTTAACTATTTACGCTTGAGGGTCAAGAAACCGTTGCGCGGGTTTTCGTTGACAACGCGGTCATCGGGCAGATCAATGCCAGTGTCAGGCCGTTCGTCCTTAGAAAAGTAGTAAATAGTCTGTGTCTTTCCGCCGCGAAGTGTTACCTCCTTAGCATTTAAATAGTATGTAACACCTTTGCTGTTAGTGTGCTTGTAAGCCATTTACTTCCCTCTCTCCGTTAATTAGTAATGGTACCCCTAAAATACCCCTTAAAGATTTCCCTTGTCAACAAGTATTTAGTACAACGGGGCATAAGAGGTACCTATACTGCTGACCGTCCTCTCTGGAGAATAGATGTTTCGCTGACAGCGCAATCAAAAAATAAATATACAGAAATGGTTGCAACCTAAAGTGCTTATGCGTTAGTATATGGTGGTATTAAAAGAATAAAAGGTGGTAACAAATATGGAATTTATGTCCCGTGGAGACAATCGATCAAGCGCACCAGCGCCCCAACCTGCCCCTAGGCCAACTCACAGTAGACGAGGAGGCGACTGGCAGGGCCGTGCAATTAGGATAGAGTGGTTCATCTTTACCGCTCTAGTAGCAATAGTTTTGCTGGTAGCGATAGGATGGTTAATCTTTGCCAATTCATCCAGCACCTCGGAATCGGATCAAATCAAGTCAGATAAGTACCAGGCCGTATTTCTAAACGGCGGCGCGACCAGCGGGTCGGTAGCCTATACGACTTACTTTGGTCATATCTCTAAATTGAACAATAACTACTTTGTCCTTAAAGATATCTACTACCTAACGACCAGTAACAGCACCGACCAAAGCCAAGCGACGCCGCAACTCACTAAGCTAGGTTGTCAGCAGCTGCACTCGCCCTATGACGAGATGGTCATTAACCGCAGTCAGGTAGCTTTCTGGGAGAACCTGCAAGACAACGGTAAAGTGGTTCAGGCTATCAAGCAGTTCCAGCAGCAGAATCCTAACGGACCGAACTGTAACGCCAGCTCGAGCAACAACGCTCCAAGCAGTACTCAAAACTCCACCTCGACTCAACAGTCGACTACTCCTAACAACAGCACGGGCAGTAGCACCGGTACTCACTAGAGTTTAGGCTCAAGCCAAAATAACCCCTCGATTTTCAGAGGGGTTATTTTTTATTTGCTAATTTGTAAAAGGAGTAACGAACAATAAAAGCCATGAAGAAAACTATGCTCAGCGCCAAACTCCAGCCAGCCAGATCGGGCGACCAGCTGGGGCTGACAAAATCAAATTCGTATAGGCCTGTCGGGACGGGTGCCAGAGTAGTATCTACTCCGTGGCTAGAGACGTAGGCCTGCACACAGGGCACCCGTGTAGTCCCGTAGTAGGCGTGATTGATGGATTGGCAGTAATTTTGGGCGTCGGTATAGATTTGCGAGTTGGCGGCTTGTAACTGGGACTGTTCGCTATCGATTAGCCGTTGGTAGGTATACTTTAGTTGAATCGGCGGCTTGATGTTGTTATTGCCGCTGGAAAGATCAGTGTTCATGTGCGAATAAACGTAGCGGCGCAGATTATTCAGAGCGGTGTTAACATCGCCGTTATTTTTATCGGCCGTATAAACGGCATCGCGGAGCTTTATCATCTGCTGGTTGTTATGGCGCAGCGCCAGGATGCAGACTATGCCGCAAATAATGAACGCCCACAGGAAAAACTTGTAGGGTAACCCTGCGATAAACTTCAGTATTTTTTTCATAAGCCTGATTAGTATGTTGTCACAGCCCCGACCAACCGTCAAAAAATCACGCGCGCGTACTATTTTTTAGCTTTTAGCTTTAGGCTTTACGCTTTAAGCTATAGTTATGCATATTTTCTTTTCCGGAATCGGCGGGGCCGGAATCGGTCCGCTAGCTCTGATAGCCAAACAGGCCGGCTATGACGTCAGCGGCTCGGACGCTAAAGACAGTTCTTACATCAGCTACTTAAAAAAACAAGGCATATACGATATCCATATCGGTCAAACCAAAGAGCAGATTAGTGATTTACATTCTAAAAATCCCATCGATTGGTTCGTGTACAGCTCGGCCTTGCCGATGACCGACCCAAACCACCCCGAACTGGCATTCTGCCGAGATAAAAGCATAAAAGCTACCAGACGCGATGAACTGTTAAATGAGATTTTGTCGCAGAAAAAATTGAAACTAGTAGCCATTGCCGGCACTCATGGCAAAACCACCACCACCGCTATGGCTATCTGGCTGTTTAAACAACTCCAGCTGCCGGTCAGTTATTCCGTAGGCGCCAAGCTCAGTTTTGGCGACATGGGACATTTTACTGATAAAAGTGAATACTTTATCTATGAAGCCGATGAATTTGACCGTAATTTTTTGAACTTTTATCCAGAACTCGGTATCATCAGCGGGCTGGACTGGGACCATCCGGACATTTACCCCACTCGTGAGTCTTACTATGAGGCTTTTAGCGAATTTATCGATCAAAGTAACCGAACGGCTTTGTGGCACGATGACGCCGAAAAGCTAGGGCTGGAAGTTTCTGACGAAATGTTAATTCTAGATGAAAAGGATCCGCTAATCGATCACAGAATCGCCCTTCCCGGCCACGTTAACCGTCTGGACGCTTGGCTGGTCAGCCATGCCCTACAGCCGATAATTGACAGACCGATTGATGAAATTCTAGGCGCCGCAAATCGTTTTCCGGGAGTTTCGCGCCGGTTCGAGAAACTAGCTGCCAATCTGTACACCGATTATGCCCATACGCCAGCTAAAATCCGCGGCGCCCTGCAATTGGCCCATGAAGTGGCCGGGGACAACGTCGTAGTTATTTACGAGGGCTTACACAATCTGCGTCAGCATTTCATCAAAGATGAACTGGCCAGCTTGTTTGACGAAGTAAAGCAACTTTACATCGTTCCTAGTTACCTGGCTCGCGAAAATAAAGATTTAGAACTTTTGACCCCTGATAAATTACTTAACATGTTAAGTAATTCCAGTCAAAGCCATACCCAAGCCGCTCAGTTAAATGACCAACTGGCAACCGACATCAGGAAACATTCCTCTGCCGGTGACTTAGTGCTATGTTTAACCGCCGGCGGCACCGGCTCACTAGATGAGTGGCTCCGTCAAAACATTAGCCGAAAGCCACAAGCTGAAAGCTGAAAGCCAACCGTAGCTAGCTTTAGGCTCTAGGCTTTAAGCTATTTATCTGTAGGCGTAGTAGGCGGTTATTACTAAAAAAGCGGTCACGACTACGGTAACAGAAAAGGCTGTTATAGGGAAACCGATGGCCGGCTTGGGGGCTTGGGTGTTGGCCTTTTGGGCTTGCGGCGATGGCGATTTGCGTGGAGCGGCGGGCGACGGATTAGAAGCCCCTTCTTTGGTCTGAGGCTTGGGATTCTTAGAAAAGAAATGATGCTTAGACACAGTCTTTTTCTCGTTGTCCACCTCGTGCATAATTTTATCCAATTCGGCGTCCGGATTTACCGGCTTGGCGGTGGCGCCGGCCTGAACTTTAAGCGGAATATTGTGGACTAGCTCCGGGCTAAGGGTCTGCGGCGTTCCGTCAGCGGCGACGGCTGGCTGGGTGGATTGAGGCTTTGCAGGCGCCGCGGACGCCGGTGCGGGCGCCACTACGTCCTGCATCAATCGTTCGGTCCGCTGCGGCGTAGCGTGTAGCGTTTTAGCGGGATTCATCCCAACCCTCCCGTACAGGCTGTTTGTAAATTAACGGTTTGCATTTGTCATTTTGTTTAAGTTTGTATATTGCAATTCTATCACGGCGCGTTTATCTGATTAAATGTATACAGTGACTTTTGAGCAAAAACTGCGCGCTGCCGAGAGGCATTTATCAAAGCAGGATAAAAATCTGGCTAGGATCATCAAGGCCAGCGGGCCGTGCCGGCTCAAGCCGCACACCGACCACTATGGCGAGCTAGTGGGCAGCATCGTAGGTCAGCAGCTTTCTGCCAAGGCTGCCGGGGCGATTTGGCATCGTGTTTTGGCACTATTTGACAGTCATATGCCAACGCCCGAAGAATTAATTAAAGTCGACGGCCAAAAGCTGCGTGATATCGGCCTGAGCTGGGCCAAAGTAAAGTACGTCAAAGATCTGGCGGAACACGTGCTGGATGGGCGGTTAGATTTAAACCATGTAGCCACTATGCCCAACGAACAATTAATTGAGCAATTGACTGCGGTAAAGGGGCTGGGCGAGTGGAGCGCCCATATGTTTATGATTTTTGGTCTAGGCAGACTGGATGTTTTGCCGGTGGGCGACTTAGGCGTGCGCAAAGCGATTATGAACTTGTACAGACTGGAACAATTGCCGGATCCAGCTGCCTGTGTAACGATCGCCAACAAATACGACTGGCACCCTTACGAATCCGTAGCGGCTTGGTATTTATGGCAAAGTTTAGACAATAACCCCGGTAAAAAATCCCGCCACGGCACCTAGATGACATTCGTCAATCAAGCGAGCCCACTAAAGTCTAAATGACTTGAGAAAAACAGAGAGAGAGACAAGTGAGATTAAAGGCGAATCGAGCACAAGCTCTGCTCTGCGCGCAGATTCCCTTTTAGCGAACGTAGGCTCAACCGTCTGGTTTTTCGACTGTCATGAAGATTTTGGTGGGCGAGCGGTGTTAGCGGCTGTCACCTTCAGATTTTATAACACCGCGAGCGTGGCGATCTGCCAGTTTAGCAAGGTTACCTTCAGCTATTTTTCCCAGTGGTTCATCTAGGTAGTGCGCGATGGCGCTAAGATACCAAAGCACATCACCAAGTTCTTTAAGGATTGCCTGCCGGTTAGCCTGGTCCAATTTACCGCCGTCATTGCGTTGAACTTTTTTGATCCGCTCGGCTACTTCGCCGGTTTCGCCAACCAGACCTAGAATTTTATTTATAAACGCGGTTGATAAAAAGTCGCCTCTGCCGCCGTAAACATCGGTCTTAATCGCCTTCTTCTGGTAATCGTCAAACGTCATAAATTACTCCTATCTTCTATTTTAACAGCGCCTTGGCGAACAGTTTTAAGACGGCCGTTTTCCAAGATCGCCAAAGTTGACGGCGGATTGTCCAGCTCGCCGACATCCACGTAAAAATCAAGCTTATCACCAAAAAATTCTTGCGCCGCCGCTACGGAAGCTACGGGCTGTTGGCCTTGCAGGTTGGCGCTGGTGCTGACAATCGGGCCGACTTGGCGAATCAAGTCCCTGAGTTCAGGATAGTCCGGCACACGGATCGCGAAATGTTTGAAGCCCCGGTGTAGCCAATGCGGGCTAGAAGGCGCTTGAAATTCCAGACTGATTGCCCCCGGCCAGTATGGCTCGACCTGTTTAGCCTGATTTCCTGAAATACTTAACAAGTCAAGCATTTTTGTATCGGCAATCAGGACGATGAGGGGCTTATTGGAATCCCTACCCTTTAGCTTATGTATGCGCTCGACCGCCGCTTTATCCAATGCTCGGCAAGATAATCCGTAAATCGTGTCAGACGGCAGCAAGCCTACTGCGCCGTCTCGCAGCAGCTCCACGACTCTATCATCGAACTTATCCGTCACATAGCTCACAGCTACATAGCTTCGCACAAAAATATATTTTATAAAACCTTTAGAGTCCGCCGTAGCCGCCGCCGTAGCCATAGAATGTTTGCTGCGGCTTATGATAATCACTGATTTTGATGGGCTCCTGAGAACCGTCTTTGGCCATGATGTAAAGTTCGCTGGCATCTTTGGAAACCAGTAGATAATCGTCGGTGTACCAGCCGTAGGTGTTGTATTCACTTAAAGTGGCGATTTGTTTACCGTTTTCTCCCTCTTCATCGCCAATAAACAAGGTATTCTTGCCATCGCGCTGCTCGGCCCAGAAGGTCTGATTACCGGATGGCGACAGCAGGTAAGTCGGATAGCTGGTGGTATAGAAATTCTCGGCGGTCATGTTGGAATCAGCTTTAACTTGACCGTCCGCAAAGATGTAGAAGTTGTCTTTTGTACCGTCAGAGAATTTCAGCTCGGTTTGGCTGGGGCTTTTAACTTGTTCTTCCAGGGTGACATCAATCGCTTGCGTACTGTCAGCTAGCCCAAACGATTTAATAGCCTTTTTGCCGCTGCCATCGGCATTGACGGCATTAAAGGTCGCCTGCTTGCTGGCAATGTCAGAAGAACTGACGTTAAAGCCGGCGGTCCAATTTTTAATATAGTAGACCTGGTTGTCGTAAGCGTACACGCCGCCCAGTAGCTCGCTGATATAATCATATTGATTGGTACCGCTGGCGGTAGTCTGATCCAGTACGATCAATTTTTTACTTGGGGCATTGAAGCTTTTTAGAGCTTGGCGGCCGGATTGCCAAAGCTGGGTATCGTTGCGTGTAACCGTGTAAATAAAGGTGTCATTAACCCAGCCAACCGGATTAAACGAGGCGCTGCCGGAATCTATAGTCGTTAGACTGTCATCGGCGGTATTAAGTAGATATAAGGACGGGCTGTTGCCAGCCCGGCGAGATAACAAAGCTAGGTATTTCCAGTCGCGCGAGGCCAGTAAGACTGTGCCTTGGTCGTCTTCGTTGCCAGTGCCCGCCAGGACGGTTTGGCGGTCGGTTCCGTCAAGGTTGGTCTTCACCACGTCGATTTTGCCGCTTAATTTGGATAAAAAGTAAACTTGCCCGGCCGGCGTAAGATCGAACTGATTGTTTTGCACGCCGTCGTTGCTAATTTTGATGGTCACATCCGCCGAATTAAAGCCGTCTTTGTTAAGCGTTCCTTTTTGTTCGGCCAAGCCAACCGGCAGGACAATTACCGCGCTGCCCGTAACATCGGTCTTGGCGGTAATTCCGGCTACTTTGATATTCACTCCGCTGAGCATATTTTTATTCACTAGATTTCTGACACTAACCTTTACCTGCCGCCCAGTAGCGCTGAGCGCGATAACCGGCAGGGTTTTTTGCTTCAGGATAGGGGTTAGGACGTCTGTCTGATTAGTTTTATAGTACTTTTTGCTAAGTACAACTTGGTGATGACCGACCTTGGTTTGAGGCAAGGTGGCTTGGCCGGCGGCATCGGTTTCGACGCTATTTGAGCCGATACTGACCATGGCACCGCTGACCGGCGTATTAGTGGTGGAATCAACTACTTTTATTTTTAAATCACGTTTTAATACCAGCCCGGCGGCGTGATAGCGGGTCCACGGTACACCGGCCAAGATTAAAATCACCAGCAACACTGTTAAGGGAATCGTCCACCTTTTGCGGCCGGTGTACCAACTTGTAAAGCGCGCCCAGCGGCCGGCCTTCTTTGGCAGAGGCGATTCAGCCGGAACTTGATTTTGTGCTATCGGCTGGGCTGGGGCTTCTGCCGGCGGCAGCGCCTGACCATTTGGAGGTGTTTCGTTTGCCATTTTTATTGCTAATCTGCCTTAAACTATATAGCTTCGCGCCAGGAAAGCCTAGCGCTTTAGGCTAGAGCTTGCCGGTGAGCAGATTAGCCAGCTGCTCGGTCTGGGTTAGCGTGCGGTCCGCCGGAGTCGCTGGACCATAGCTTAAAACATACCAAATATTATTTTTCAAAATGTTCAATTGGCCAGTCTGTGCATCCCAATAGGCATCGTCGCCATAGCCAGTGACTTTTTGGTCCTGCGGGGCCGGGGGATAGTCAAATTCTTTTTGACCGACCTGCGTGCCAGCCGAGCTGGAGGGTGTTCTGACTGTTAAGCTAGCCGAGTTATTACTCGAAACTGGCGCGTTGCTGCCCGAGTCGGCTGTGTAGGAGCAGGTACTTACACTAAGGTCACTAGATGACTTATCCGGCGTGCTTTGACCGCCTTTGGCATTGTCGCCCAGCAGTTTTTTAGCGTCAGCCAGTGTGAATATGTCACAAGCTTTCTTATGAGCCGGTGCGGACTGAACCGATGAGGTGTCTAATGCGGCGTCGTTATGGCCGCGGCCATTATTCACCGCGATAATTATCAATGCGGCGGCGCCACCGACTAAAATCAACGCCAAAACATAACCAACGATTTTTCTCATAAGCCGATTGTAGCACTTAAGCGGCGGCTAGAGTCGCCTAATTAATCGATAAGGAGGTCAGCATTTTCTTAATGGGGCCAGAAAATGTATCAACATCCCAATTGCTAGCCGCGATGCTAAGCGGCTGGCCGTCCGCGCCGCTAAACGATAAAACTATCTCCGGATCCACGTTGGCGATATCGGATTTCGGTATATCCTGGCCCTTTTGATAGCCGGCATCGCCAGTTATGTAGACTCCGTCCAACGCGCCGGTGGTAGTAGTTTTGGAATATTGCAAAAAACTTAAATAAGTATTGCCGCGCTGGGTCTGAGTCGGTTTTGTATAAGCAACTTTTTCACTATCCATTACAGCCGTGGCGCTGCCGGCGTCAAACGCGCCAAGGTTTTGTCCCTTAGGCGTAATTGTCAGAATTTCGCGGGCGTTTACCGGTTGGCCGTTCGCGCTTTTCAGGCTAAGGCTGGGTGAAGTTACAGTCATCTTACCGCCGCCGTTATCGCTCAGCATCCAGTCCGCCGGATAGTCAATTCCTAGGTTGAAATTGGCCGAATCATAATGTTTCGTAGCGGCCGAGGCCGTATTATCGGATTGCTGCTGGGAGGAGGTGGTTGATTGAGCCGCCGACGGTGTTTGAGTCTGTTTTTTATTTTTATGAAACCCAAACCAGTAGCCGCCGGCGCCTAAGGCTATTATTAAAATTGCAATCAGGCCATACAGAACCACCTTCTTGGCGGTACTAGTACCCTTGTAATATTCGGGCGGTAAATATTCTTTTTTGGGCGCCGGCTCGGGCAAAGGTTCCTCGGTCGTTTCCATGCTTATATTATAGCTTCTAAGCGTTATCAAGATAAGAAAAAGGCAGGAAGATTTCCTGCCTTTTGTCTGCGGCTTTTAGTTAACTAGCGATTCTTGTGGCTGCGTTTGCCACCTTTACGGGCCGCTGCGGTGCGGCCAGCCGCCCCACTGGCACCGCTGGTGCTGCCGCTAGCGCTGCTATTTTCGCCACCGAGGCGAGCCGCCTCTTCAGTATCTTCTCGGTTGCCGAACTGTCCTGGGTTGTTATCATCTGCCATGCCTACCTCCTTTTTAGTTAATGGCACTTACTAGAATAGCTAATTCCTGAATACAGCTCTATGAAACTGATAACTACTATCGTGTACCCTATTTCACACCGGTTGGCGAGCTATTTTAAACTCTTTAACCAATCGTCTAGGGCAGTTTTAGCTTCTTGCAGCTCCCTACCGTATTCCTGAGTCTGATTATTCCGCAAGCTATGTTCAGCACCGGTAATTTTTACAAATTTCTTGTTTTGGCTAGGAATTTTCTCAAATAATATTTCCTGGTTTTTGATCGGGCACGGTTTATCGGACTCGCCCGCCATAAACAAGACCGGCATAGTCAGCTTGTCGGCAGCTGGCAATAAGTCGTATTTTTTGATGCTTTCCGTAAACCCCCAGCCCGTTCGTCCTATCACCCCGGGCTTAGACCGGCTACGTTCTTCTCTGTATCCTTTTTCTTTCCAGGCCTCAAATTGCCCCGGTTCAAATGTCGAACTCCATAACTCATAATTGACCGGCGGCGCAAACGGCGCCAGATATTTTATCTGCGCAGGATGATTCTCAGCGTACCAGGTTGTGGTTTGTGCCCCCATACTATGTCCGCATAGACTGAATGGTTCTTTGAACCAACTTTGCTGGCGTGCCCAGCTAATCACATCCTCTAAATCCGCCACATAGTTGTCATAGCTGACATTCATCATGTCGCCCTCGCTGTCACCTATTGAGTTCGTGGCGTCAAAGCGTACTACGCGAAAGTCGTTTTTCAGAAATATCTCGGCATAACCCTCAATGTGCATCTGCCTCATAAATCCACCTAGACCATGCATGATAAAAACCAATTTTTGAGGATTGTTCGGTGTATCAACCTGGATAACTAACTTCAGCCCCTGTCGATTTTTGATCGTCACCCGCTCCGTGTTCACCCTATCCCTCGATACCGAAATAAGTTATTGACTCGGCCAGGTGTTTTTTACCATCTTCGATTTTTTGCTTCATGAAGTCGCTGGGCTCCCAGGCGTAACGGCGGGTGCGTAAAGTCATTTTTGAAATTACATAACGCAAACGTAAAAGTTCAAATTTATCTTCAAAGTCAGCCGGTTTTTCTGCGACTTGCCAGTAGCCATCCAAGAATTTTTCCTGTCGCTTAGGATCGAAAAAGGTGCTCCAACAAGCAATATCCGCGACCGGATCACCAGCCACGCACTCATCCCAATCTAAAATACCGGTTATTTCCTGGCCATCTGTCAGTAAGTTCCAATCGGCAAAGTCGTTATGTACTAAGACGGCTTGCTTTATATCTAGCAAAGGATTATTAGCAAAAAGCTGGTCAACTTTTTTCGACTGCTCAGATGTTAGGATTGATTGCTTGACCAAAACACCCAGATTGAAAGACAAAGCGGCGTCTACCGCGTGGCCGAAGCCAGAATGAATACCCTTAAGTTTCCCTGTTTTGGCTAGGCGGTTATTAAATGGTCCAAAACCTTCAGCCTTTACTTCGTGAAGTCTAGCCATCATAGAGCCGATTTTGGGCAGCAAATCATTTTCAGTCTCCGGATGATCGTCTAGCCACCTCTGTACTGCTTTGCCGGGCAGTTTCTCCATAACATGAAAGGCAAAATCACCTTCGCCTTGGTAATCGTGAATGGCCAGTGTGCTGTAACTGGGTAATCCGCTTTGCTTGGCGCGCCGGGCGGCTGCGGCCTCGGCGTGAAAGTACCCGTTAATAATGCCTTTCGGATGGCAGCGGATTATAATTTCTTCGCCAGAGGCTAGTCGCCCGACACGTACTGAGTTCACATTGCCCAAATTCGTTTGGGCTTTTGGGTCTAACGGCACAATTTCGATGATTTTATTATGCAATAACTCTTGGTTGACGCGTTCTAGTAATTCTTTATCATCAAAATAGCGGTGCCTATCTGCCCAAATATGACCCGCTTCCTCAGGTTCTACAGCGCGGTCTGTCTGCCAGTAGAAAACTCGCGAGCGGTCAGCGATTTTTGCATTAATTCTTTCCAAATCCGGCTGTTTCATACTCTTATCCTTGTCTTGTTAGCAGCTTGTCGAGCTCTGGGCGGACAAGTTCAAAAATTAATTGATGCCCGACATCGTTGGGGTGCAAGCCGTCGATTAAAAGTTTCTTATCGTCATCAATTTCTTTTTTCATAGCGTCATATATCGGCACATACAGAACATCATACTCGGCGCAAACCTTACGGGCGGTTTTATCAAACGCCAATATCCGCTCGTTCGTGTAAATCAAGTCCTTGTGCCACCACGGCGGAACGGGATTAGTTAAGTCCTCTCCGCAAGGCCCAAGACCGATAAACATGATTTTAGAGGAATACTGCTTGGCTTTAGAAAAAAGCTCGTTAAGTTCCGCTTCAAATCTCTCTGGCGTCGATTTTTCCTGACCATTCATAATGGAGGAGTCATTAATTCCGCAGGAAAGGACTATAGCTGTGTTCTTTCGAAGGCGCGCCTGCGTCTCCGAATCAAACCTGCGAAGAATATCGGCTGTAGTGTCGGCTGAGATGCCAAGATTAAAAATTGACAGACCATCTTTGGTTAGGTCTTTAACTTGCTGCTCATCGTAAAAAGCGCGCAACCTTTGCACCCAGCCGCCCTTAGTATCCCAATAGCCCTGTGTGATACTGGCGCCAAAAACCAAAACTCTCATTAGATATAGCCCAGTTCTTTAAGGACTTTTTCTTCAATATCCACAAAGCCTGATTTTTCTGCTTCTTTTCGCGCGGCCAAAGCCCGCTCGCCGGGGAGGCGGATTTCATCCACGCCCGCTCTTTTTCGCGATGACTTGATTTTCTTAATTAAATCAGAGGAATTTGCTTTGAACTCCTTTATGTCAATCAGCAAATCAGGATCAATAGCCATGAATAAAGCTCCCCACTCGCCTTCAAGATCACAATATGCAGCGCTTACCAACGGTCCGCCCATTATTTCTATAACCATACCAATCCCAGAGCTTTTGTAGCTGCGATCAAATGGCAGTAAAGCCCCTGCCATAGCCTCTGCCGGATCCGTGGTCAGATTACCGTCCCTATCAATCGCCATATTTTCTGGAATTTTCTCGCCTTTGGTTTTAGCCAAAACAAGTCCGTACCAAGTCATTGCTGACGTCGCTAAGTCCAAGATGAATGGATCCCCATTAGTTGGGAACGAAAAACCTATCGGGTTCGTACCAAATAGCGGATCTATTGACTCGAAGGGAGCCACGGAGGCCGGCTGGCTGCAAAGCACAATACCGATTAAATCTTCTTGGGCAATCTTCTCCGCATAATAGGCTTGGGCCCCGTTGCTTGAAAAATAATTATGCACACCCACCATTCCAAAGCCATGTTCTTTGGCTTTTTTTATAACTGCTTCAGTGGCCACCATGGATACCAAAGGCGCCGGGTTGGCCCCCGCGTTTAGGAGTTGAGCTAGCTTTTTATCACGCTCGACTCTAATTTCGTGTTGGGCTTTTATGTTTTGAATCGGCTCGGTACCGGTCATCTTAAGAATACCTTGCGTTTTGATACCCGACATTTCTGCCCATATTAAGTAGTCGGCTATTTTGCTGGACTCGGAAGGGCTGAAGTTTTTACTTAACGTGTTTAGTACTTTTTCACGCAGATCGGCAATGGCTACTTTCATAATGTAATTGTACGCTCGACGACAGTTTACATAAATACTTAACTTGTTAAGTATTTCCTGACGCGACTAGCTTTCTTTTATTGAATAGTGCTCGCAGATTTCCACTGCTCAGTATTGAAGCCAGGAAGATAAAAATCCCACCGATTAGCTCATGCGGTGACGGCACCTCGCGGTATACCAGGTATCCTATTATCGTAGCGAATATCAGCTCGCTGGATAAAACAACCGTACCGATGTTAACGTCGGTATGATGAAACCCGTATAGCAGTAAATTGGCCAAGCCGATTAGCAGAAAGGCGTAGATGATGGTCACGACTAAAGACCAGAAATCAAATTTAATAAAGATATTCTCGTTAGAGATAAGCGTCAATATAATAAGCAAAATTCCTGCTACACCGTATTGAATTCTCAAAACAGCCATGCGATTAATTCCGCCCAGACTCTTGCGCAGAGAGTTGGATACTCCGTCAATAAGCCCAGCCGCCAGCCCTAAAAAGATACCGGAGTTTACTGAAAGTAAAGAATCGGAGTAAAGACTTATTCCGGCAAGCGCCAGCAGGATAGCGATTATTTTAGTAGTATTAATCCTCTCTTTTAGTACGAATGTGCCGATCAAAAAAGCACTGATTATGCTGCCTGCGTAAAGCAGGAATGTGGTATTGGCAATCGTAGTGCGCCGATATGAAAACGTTAATAATAGGACTAAGAATGGGAATGTGAGCCCTAAGGCAATGACGTTTTTTAGCTTATTTTTCGGAAAAATGATTTTTTGCCTTCTGAAATATAGAAAAACGATGACGATCAAAGCGGCAAGTGCGAACCGGACCGCGGCCTGAGCAACGTTCCCCCACATGTGGGCCATGATCCGTATAAACACGCCAAACATGGCATACATGAACGCGGCGCCTACCAGGGCAGTCGGTCCACCAATGTTCCGGCTATTCAACTTCATTTAAACCAATTGTACGACAAAGGGGGAGGTTTACAGAGTGGCTTTGATTTTTTAAAATCAAGGGTTATGACAGATAGGTTTGAGTTTGATGGACCATTTGGGCCTAGCCCAGAAGGTCAACGCTTTCTGGATATGGAAAAGCCACTGGCTGAAGTTGATTGGCAACATCGCGCCGCGGTTCACGCTGACGCCTGGGAAGCCACCGGCGAGCATGAAGAGTTTGAGGCGCTACTGGGAGCGGCTGCGCTTGCCGTGAAGCAAATGCATACTCAAAAAGAATCAGAAGGTTAGAACGCCAACTACGTCTGGAATAGTGCTGAGAGTTTTTTGACGGCTTACCTGGCGATTTAGAGCTACAATCTGACCTGATGGAACGACTCATAAGGATTCTAAAGCAATACGTTATTCTGACTACCGTAGTCCTGCTGTTTATCGCTTCTCAGCTAATTACGACTATGCATATAATCTCCGAGCCGCATCCGTTTGACTGGATAATTCACTTCGTATTTTCAGCGGTTGTTTCCCAGATGTTGTACGTGATTTTGGTGGACTACCATTTGCTGAGCAGAGCCAGAGACAAGGTGTCTAAATTTCCGCCGTCCAGAGTAATCCTTATGGTAGTATTCATCGGCACGGCCGTTGGGGCTTGGTGGGAAATCGTTGAGTTCAGCCTGGACCACATATTTGGATTTCATCTGCAGCTTAGCAATACCGATACTATGGTCGACTTAATTTCGGACACTTCCGG
>DASTHV010000022.1:0-8258 GCA_035718045.1 Saccharimonadales bacterium (SeqCode)
CGCAAGAGCATAGCTAGCCAGCCTTATTAATACAACAAAGGCTAATAGCGATAGGCCCAAGCCCAGGCTTATTTTTTTGAACTTTTTCATTTTTAAGCGCTCTACTGTCCTGACTATATCATAAGCTTAACCTTTTCAACAGATAAAAACGCCCTTCCGCACTATTGCCAAAAAAGTGCAAACTGTTAATCTATTAGTTAGACATAATCAAGATGAAAAAACTCAAAAAACTATTGATTGCGCTTTGCTTGGCAATAGGCCTTGTGGCGCCGCTTTTTGGCGGCACCGGATTGGCGGTCAACTGCCAGGCGGGCTATTCGCACCCTAAAAGTTATTCTGAGGCTACCCAGAAACTGGAGCCAGTCTTAAGCGAATGCGTGAAGGATAAAACAGGTGCTGATTGCCCCAGCGGCGTAGCTGATTCAAGCGATCCGACCGGTTGCCAACCGCTGGGCACTAATAACTGTAGAAGTGGCCAAACCGCTGACGAGTGTTTAGCGCAGAGCCCGTTTGACAAGCAGCTCAACAATATCGTGAATTTTTTGGCGGCCGGCGTGGGAATTGTAGTAATTGCCATGATTATAGTTGGCGGTATTCAGTACAGCATAGCCGGCGACAACCAAGATGCCGTAGGCAAAGCCAAGACCCGAATCGTAAACGCCATGATCGCCCTAGTCACTTTTATATTCGCTTATGCCATTTTGCAGTGGTTAATTCCGGGAGGGCTATAAAATGTTAGCGGTAGTCATGGCTAAATTTTTACCGATATTCTTCGCGGCCAAACAAACCTGCACCCCAGGCGGCGGCAAACTGTTTGGAATTCCCCACTGGTGGCAATACTTACCAGGCCAGCTCGATGCCACGGGCAGGTGCGTGCCGGACTTGACTAACGACGCCGGTAAATTTAACTTAATGAGCGTTTGGGCGATTGGTCTGGCGGTCATTGACATGCTGCTGTTCTTAGCGGGTATAGCCGCGGTTGGCTCGATAATCTTCGCCGGAGTATCATATATAACTGCCGCTGGCGATTCGGCCAAGGTCACATCGGCCCGTAAACGCATCCAAAACTCTTTAATCGGCCTGGCAATCGTCTTTATCGCCTCGGCCGCCGTCTCTTATATAGGCAATACATTAACCAATTAATGATGAACCAAGTATTCGCGGTATTAGTCGACACCAGCCACTTACCAAAAGCCCAAAGCGGCAGTCTGGACCCTATCCTTAACGCCATTTTTGTCTTTATGGGAGCCCTTGCGCTACTGATGGTCGTCATCGGCGGCTTCCGCTACGCGATCTCCGGCGGCGACTCCGAAAAGGTTGCCAACTCCAAGCGGATGATTACTTATTCCATCGTCGGGCTGGTTGTCATAGCCCTGGCGGCAGTAATAGTGAATTACATCATAGGCATAATATGAAATTAACTCTTAAGTTAGCAGTAATCTTATCCGGAATATCTATCTTATTTTTAGCCGCCCCAATAGCCCGGGCCGATGACAGCGAGCTTTTTCAAGCCTGCAGTAGCACGGTTAGCTCCAAGGCCACGGGCAGCCCGATTTGCGCCGACAAAGGTACCCAAAAGAATCCGGCCATTCACATCATCCAGGTGGCCTCCAGTCTGGTAGCTCTGCTGGCCGGCATAGCCGCTGTCATTATTGTCATCACCAGTGGCTTGTCAATGATTACCTCGTCTGGTAACCAAGAATCCGTAACTAACGCTAGAAAACGTCTGACCGCCGCTGTTATTGGACTGGTTATAATCGCCTTCGCGTGGGTGATTGTTAAGTTCTTGACCGACCGTCTAATAAAAACGTAAAGTTGAGCTATGTTAAAAAATAAATTTTTAAACCCAAAATTCATAATTATGATACTACTGTTGGTATCCCTATTAAGTTTCGGTTTTGGTCATCACTACGTCCTGGCGGACACTAAAAGCGTTATTCAGGGCGGCGCTTGCGCGGCTGCCGACAGCAACGGCAACTGCCCGGCCGACGCCGGCAAAACACTTAGCGACACGGTGACCACTATAGTTAATTTACTCTCCATAATAGCCGGTGTGGCAGCCGTAGTCATGATTATCATCGCCGGGGTCCGTTACGTCACCAGCGGTGGCAAGGAAGAGGGCGTTAAAAACGCCAAAAACTCAATCATTTACGCCATCATCGGCCTGGTCATTGTGGCCATAGCCCAGATTCTTGTCCATTTCGTACTAGAAAAGACCGCACAAGCCACGAAACCCCAGGCCGCATCAAGCTCCTCCAGTTCTAGCTCCAGCTCTAGTTCCGGTGCCGGTTCCAGTGGTAGCGGCTCAAGCGGCCAAGGAGGCCGGAGGCCCGGGCGGGCTCTCGAATAAAGGATTGACTTAAGCATAAGAGGATATATACTTTAAATCAGTAACCAAGGAATAAATTAAAATGATCAAAAAAGTAAAAATGTTTCTTCTGTCTATCAGCGCTATGCTGATGATGGTCTTGCCGCTAGCAGCCGGCGGTGCGGCTCTGGCCGCGGCCGGTGATCCTATAAATCAAACCGATATTAATAACAGTCTTTGTACGGGGTCCAATGGCAGTTTCGACACTAATCCATCATGCACGAACACCGATGCCTCCGGTTCGGTAAGCCACTTGATTACCGTCGTGGTTAATGTGCTTTCCATAATCGTAGGTGTTATCGCCGTGATTATGATAATTATTGCCGGCCTGCGCTACGTCACCAGTGGTGGCAAAGAAGAAGGTGTTAAAAACGCTAAAAACACCATCTTATACGCTATCATCGGCCTGGTTATAGTGGCGCTGGCCCAACTGATTGTCCACTACGTCCTTAATAAGACCACATCCGCGACGAACGTCGGGGGCGGTAGCTAGACGCCAGGGTCTAAATATTGTATAATGTGGGCATGAAGAAGAAGCTAAGTGCCCTATTGCTTGGATTGACCACCGTCTGCCTATTGATGATCAGTGGAGCTATGCCGGTTTATGCTCAGGGGGCTCAGCAAGAAATTAATAATGGTCTATGCGCCGGTTCAAATTTTCAATTTAGCGATAACCCCGGCGCTTGCAGCGTCAGCGGCACCGATGCGACTACGCAGATTGATAACATCATTCACACAATCGTTAATCTGCTATCAGCGATCGTCGGTATCGTGGCTGTGATCATGATTATCGTCGGCGGTTTCCGCTACATAACCAGCGGTGGCAACGACACCAGCGTCACTAGTGCTAAAAATACCATCCTATACGCCATCATCGGCCTGGTGGTGGTGGCCTTGGCCCAGATAATCGTCCGCTTTACGTTGAGCAAACTAACGAATACCTAAAAGCTAAAAGCCAAAAGCTTAAAGCAGAAATTAAAAGCATTAAAATTATCAGTTGCTAAAATGTCGTAATGGCAGAGCAATCTTTTAAAGAACTTTTAGTTTGGCAGAAGTCCAAAGCTTTTTCTATAGCTATTTATAAAGCTTTCAGTGATAACAAGGACTTTTCTTTTCGAGATCAAATTCAGCGAGCTGCAATATCAATTCCTAATAATATCGCGGAGGGGTATACAAGAAGGAGTGATAAAGCTTTGCGAAACTTCCTATATATAGCTAAGGGATCAGCGGCAGAGATAGAGTCCATGCTCCTAATTGCCGAAGAACTGAGATATGTAAAGGTCAAAGATCAACATCAGCTGTCTGGAGACGCTAGAGAAATCCAAAAACTCTTAAGCGGGTTCATAAGAAAGCTTTAAGCATTCAGCTTTTGGCTTTTAGCTTTATAGCACTTCGATTTTCTTCACGGTGTCTTGCTTAACCTTGGCGAAGCTAATGGTCAGCACGCCGTCCTTTAAGACGGCCTCGATCTCATCTTCTTTGACTGGCACCGGCAGAACCAGGCTGCGGCTAAATTCGCCCCAGTAACATTCCTGCAAAAAGTAGTTCTCTACGCCTTCTTCGCTGCCAGCGCTCAAGGTTCCTTTAACTGTCAAAGTGTTATCAGAAATACTGACATCCAGATCACTCTTGTTAACGCCGGCTACCCGGCCTTTAACGACCAGTTTTTCTTTGGTTTCATAAACATCTACGGCCAACTGGCCGGCCACCGGCTGTTCTTCGTCCCATTCGTCGGCGGTATCTTCTGCCGGCTGAGGCGCGGCGGTGTTGTCGGCGGGGCCTTCGTCTTCACTCAAAAAAGCGGCAGTAATATCGTCGCCCATCAATAGATCATCTTGTGGTTGGCTGCCTCGAGCCATACTTCCCTCCAAATTTATTAGATTTAGGTTTTGTCCGGATTTGCCTGTTTGTATTATTCGTAGTATAGCTTAGGCACTTTCCCTTGTGCAACCATTTGATATGCTTATTTACAACGGAAGAAATACAACATGAGCGTCTTGGAAGCAGCCATAGGGTGGTTGGCTCCGCCGCAATGCGTAGGCTGCGGTCAGGAAGGCCACGCCTTGTGTATTAATTGTGCGACCTCTGAGTTTTTAGCTTTTGGTGAGCGTTGCTGGCGGTGCGACAAACTAAGTCCGCTAGGTAAGACCTGTGCCAGTTGTCGCCGTCTGGGACCACCTAATTTTGTGTGGATAACTACTAATTATGATGGGCTGGTACCGCGGCTGATTCACCAATACAAATTCGCACATCAGCGGGCGGCGGCCCGGCCGATAGCGAAATTAATGGTCGAAACCTTTAAATCGTTCAATAGCACCTCGCCGCCACAGTACATCGTCGTGCCGGTGCCGACCGCCACGAACCGGATGCGCGAGCGCGGCTTTGGCCACACCGAATTGCTGGCCAAAACAATAGCTAGGTCGCTGCGGTTTGAATTCTCCAGTTCGCTTGCCCGACTGGGCCAAAGCCGCCAGCTGGGATCCAAACGTCCTCAGAGATTAAACCAACTAAAAGCCAGTTTTCTGGTCAAAAACCCCGAAAAAGTGCGCGGTCGCCATATCTTACTGATTGATGACGTCACCACTACCGGCGGCACAGTCTTGGCCGCCGCGGAGGCTCTGCGCCAAGCCGGCGCTCAGCGTATAGACGCTTTGCTGCTTGCTAAGAAGCTATAAAAAAATACTTAACATGTTAAGTATTTTTCTTGGCGGAGAGAGTGGGATTCGAACCCACGGTACCGTTTCCGGCACAACGGTTTTCAAGACCGTCCTCTTAAACCGCTCGAGCATCTCTCCACGGCAGATTATAACATGCCCTCATCTGTTACGGTCGCAGTAACAATCTGTTAAAGCGACTACCGGATCGCTAGTTTGATCAAACTTGAAATGGTTTTGGGCCCGGGAACGTTAGTAACAAGCAATTCATTTATCTTGCTTAAGTTAAATTTAAGCCCAAGTTGAGCGGCAATAATTTTGAACACCAGCTTGTTGGATTTGTAATCCGCGACTGTGGTGAGCGGCCCCAAAGTATATCCATTCGCCTCGATTCCGGCCGCGCCGCTGGATCCCGGGCTGCCCCCTGGATAATTAGGGACGGTTTTGACTCCTGTGATATCAAAGAAGCGGCCCGCCTCATCAACGGCTCGCCCCAAATAAATTCCTTTGCTAAGCAAAGGACGATTAAGGGTACTTGAACCGGAAGTGTCAAATACGGCCTCAGCGCCGGCTGGAATCGGTTTTATAGATCCACGGTACTTCATTGCCGGGACTTCATCGTAGGCACGGCCCGGGTCGTAACCCGGTATTTGCGGCAGCGTAGTAAGTTCGCTTTTAGGATCGGGCTCTATAAAAGCGAAATCACTCTTGTTGGGGTCTTTGATAATTTTTAAGCCTACGGCCAGCGGTGTGGCCGGATAAGGGTATACGCTAGGGTCGAAAAACTCAAGCTGGCTAGGCTTGGCGCTGGCAGTTTGTTTGTCTGTCAGACAATGCTTTGCCGTTAAGAAACCTTCCATGCCCCTTAGGCTAATTTTCGTGGCGTCGCAAATCAGGGTCATTGAGCCGTCGCTGGCTTCAAAACCGAGCTTTACGCTGGAGTCCTCGATCGCTTGCTGCTGCGGAAGACTGATTTTTTTACCGAAATCGGGCAGCGAAGTTATAGGCTGACGCGGGCCGTACATTTGAAAAATTGAAGCGCTAAAATGAATTTCCGTGCCGCCGGGGGCGCTCAAGGCGGGAGTTTGGGCCTGGGCGAATTGATTTCCCTGGTCTTTATCGCCGACCGTACCCGCCAGAGCTAAAAAGCCCAGGCCAAGAGCGGTCAGGCGTCTAGCCCGCAAAGAGGACTTCTCGCTCCAAAACTCAGACATAAGCAAGATAATACAATAAAAACAGCAAATTAGCAACTAACCTACTCACCAGTGGCTCCAATCTGTTATGATGTACTAGCCAAGCTCAGATTTGGTTTTTCCAATTTTGCAAAAACACGCAGTGCAGGTTTTCGCAAAATTGAGAGAAGGAGCAGCGGAAGGCTGCAGGCGCGAGCAACTAAATTCATTTTATTGCTCGTCGTCGCAAGCCTGCAGCTTGCTCCGACGAGGAGAGGTACCCAAGAGGCTGAAGGGGTCGGTTTGCTAAATCGATAGGGGGGCGAAAGCCCCCGCGAGGGTTCGAATCCCTCCCTCTCCGCCAGCGAAAATCCTCCGGCTGTAGATCGGAGGATTTCTGCTGCTGAAAGGAGCGCTTTGCCCTCGCGGCCGGCAGCATTAGCTGACGATAAGCGAGAGTTCGGTGGAGCGAGGACGCGCGCAGAAACTAGTTTCGAGCACGCCGCAGCGGAAAAGGCCAAAGGCCGCCATCCCTCCCTCTCCGCCATAGTTTTACGTCCGGATTTCAGATACAATAAGCTTTAGAAGTAAGACAATGGCTCAAGAAGATAATTCTCCATGGCAATATAAATCAGATAGCCACTCGGCGACTGGCACCGCAGATTCTACAAAACGCTCCGGCGGCGCCAAAAGCAACGCCAGGTCCACCGAATCGGTTAAGTGGCAGGCTTCAGAATATATAGAACACCCCCATGGAGCGGGCTGGTACGCTTTATTAGGCCTGGTCACCATTGCGCTGACCGTCGTCGTTTTTTTTGTCACCGGCCATGACTACGTAGCGACTGCCATTATGGCGATAGTCGGAGTAATCGTTGGTGTTTTTGCCGGCCATAAGCCACGGCAGGTTGAGTATGAGATTTCTGACACCGGTTTAAGCGTCGGCGACAAGCGTTATCCGTACAGTGATTTTAAATCTTTTGCGGTTATGCATGACGAAGGACTGGTAAGTGTTAATCTCTTTCCCCTAAAGCGTCTGATGCCGCCGGTTTCAGCCTATTTCGCACCGACAGATGAAGAAAAAATCGTTAGAGTGATAGGCGACTATCTTCCCTACGAAGAACGCAAGATGGATACGATTGACCGCCTAAGCCGGCGGCTTAGGCTCTAGCGCCCGGCGAATTTATTTTAAAATCGGCCAAAATAACTTTATTGTTCTGCGCGCCGGGGAAGGCGGCATTTAATAACTTTTCAAATCCAGCCTGAGGGTTATTTTGAACATTTGGCTTAGATGTCCGGGCCAAAACAGCCCCCCCGCTATCAGATGATAAGGCGCCGGCCGGTGAAGGATTAGGCGATTTGTATAAAACGCCGGCGTGGCTAGTGCCGGAGGGCACTATCTTTAGATATTGATCGTAAATAGCCGGAGTCAACGGGATTTTGTCGGGTGCGGCCAACTTGTCTTTATAAATCAATGGCACGGTGTCTTGGTCGGTGTTGCTCATTATCGTTAAAATCGTGCCGCTGCCGTCCACGATTACATAGTGGGCCGGCGCGACTTTTCCGCTCAAGTGAACCTCTCCGCTAGCCGATAAAGTTGCGGCCGAAGCCGGCCGGCTACCGAATAGGCCGATAACCGCCACTATAAACCCTGCCAATAAAAAAGCCCCAAACCTCACACCACCTATGATAGCTGAGATTGAGGCTTCACGAAAGCGGATATATCACAATTTTGGTACGCTTGGCGAGATTATCTCATGCCTCTCTCGGCTAATTATTTGTAGCTATCCCGTTTTGCGCGGAGCTGCGCAAAACGGAAAGGAGCAACAATACAAAACCCTGCTAAATTTGCACTACTCGATCGCGCAAATTTCTAGCAGGGTCGCTATTAGTTGCGACGTGGTACGCGTGGCAGGATTAGCGCACACTCGCCTTCGGCGAGCACTTTTCCACTCAGCCATGCTCGAAGCGAGCTTCTGCGCCTGTCTTCGCTCCACGAACCCACGACTATCGCCAGCTAAGGCTGTCGAGTCGTAGAACCAAACCCGTCAAACAAACCAGCCCAAG
>DASTHV010000023.1:0-3088 GCA_035718045.1 Saccharimonadales bacterium (SeqCode)
CGTAGGCCAACCCAACCTCTACTTGTAGAAAGAATCAAGCAGGGCCGTAAAGAGCCAAGTCCCACAACCATCCGTCGTTTAACTGGCAGTTTTACAGCTGTCTTAGAGGCTGCTGGTTTTCCGAAATATAATAGAAAGCTATCTCCGGAAGAGATATTAACTCGCGGCGCAGAGTTTCGCCGAGTCACAGGGCGAGCACCAAGTCGCAAAGATACTTATGAGCATGATTTAGCTCCAGGCTATAAAGTTATCAGAAATTACTTTGGCACTCTCAAGGCTTTTCATGAAGCTCTCGAAGCATATTTGAATGATGAACCGAACGTAACGGAGGAAGCGGCCTAGTTTCTTTTTGAGCGGCGGTCGTGGTATGCCAACTCGCGACGATGATTGTCGATTCGTTCAATGTATTGTTCAAACTGATGGTATAGGCTGGAGTACTGTCCCGTTGGGGCTAGAATCTTATTAAGTTTATTCTGTTGATGTAGATACTCTACTAGTCCAAAAAAGTCACCGTCGCCCGATACGATGACGGCTTGGTCATAGTTTCCCATTTCTCTCATGACCCATAGCACCATGTCGGCATCGATGTTGCCCTTAACCTTTTTCTCTTCGCCATTTTTGGGCTTTTCTTCGGGCTGGGGACGGGTCATGTCAAAGGTCGGTTTTAGTACCACTGCGTAGCCGGCTTCGTGCATTTTTTCGTAAATATCCTCATGCTCGGGCACATAGCCGATGAACATGTAGGCCTTGCTGACCCCGTAATTGTCCGACAGGAATTTACGGAACTTGCGCCAGTCCATCTTCCAGCCGTATTTTTGAACGCTGACGTTCAGGTTCTGGCTGTCAATAAAGGCGTAGTTGCCTTTTTTACCTCTGCGTCTCATTAGGTCTATTTTACCTTAAATCGCTAGATTTCGGTGGATTCGCCGAGTTTTAGGGTGTGGGTCTTCATGCCGTTTTTATCTACCGTGCTGGCAAAAAAGTCCGGATTGCCGCCCAAAAAATCATAATGGATCGGAATTACGTTTTTAGCCGAGACTTGTTTGGCGAAGGCAAAGGCATCGTGGGCTGAAATGTCCGGGCCGCTTAGCGGCGTGGCCAGCGTGTCAACCTGCAAACCTGCCAGTTCTTTGCCGTCGCCGGGGTGAAACAGCTTATCGGCTACCAGGTAGCCGGTGTTCTGGACACTGGTGCTGCCATCCACCAGCAGGCAGTGCGGCAGCTCCCTGGCCTGAACTTTGAGACCTTTGATATCCAGCTCCTGCCCATCAGTGACAACCTGCGGCGGGCTTTTGGCCTGCTTGGCGGTGCTGGCGTTGGCATATACGGTGACGCCAGCATCGGCGAATTGCTGCGCCAAGTCGGGCTCGAAGTGATCCATATGCTCGTGGGTATATAAAATAGCGTCCAGCTTACCAAAATCGCCTACACGACCCTTCTCCTGGCCGGACGGATCAATTAAAATCCGGACCTCGCCTTCTTCAATCAATATACAGCTCTGGAAATAGCGCGTTACTTTCATAAAAACCCCCTCTCCTCTGCCTTTATTATAACTCTGCGGATTACCCTCCCCAGTGCTTTATAGACAATTTAGTTGAAAAATTATATAATATACCTAGATGGCTGAAGTGGTGTTATCTGAATCAATAGACTACGAAGCACGGGTCGCTAAAGGTCTGGTACTGGGCCCTCTGGCGATGAGATGTTTTCTGCGGTCGCAATATAATCCCGAGACCCAGCAGGATATCTATTTTGATATCGCTACGGGCCAATTAGTAATTGGCCCAGCCAGTCTGCAGGCCCATTATGAAGAAGGCGGCACAGACAAAGAGCTTAGAGTTCTTCATGACTTGCTGATTTCGCCCGAATTCAGCGCCGACGGCTACAAGTTTGATCCATTTTTATACGGAAAATGGGATGATTCGGACTTTGACAGGGGCGCTTATTTTCTAGTTGACCAAGCTGACTATATCGAGGCCGGCCATCAATACAAAATTAATAAACATCTAATGGATAGAGGTAATTCTTTGGGTATTTTTCCTAGTTCAAACCAAGTCGATAAGCGTTTTGGCAATCGGACTAACTTTTTTGCTCGACTGGGTATACCAGAGGTAAAGACCGTTTATTTAGACCTCGACCGAGTAGCCGCTTACGAATATCTGATTAATTGCCGCGAGTCGCAGGGAGCGCCGCTTACTAAAGCCATGCTTAATTCTATAGCCAGCGCTGACCCCTTAACGCCCGGATATGAAGCGCTTACGGATCGTATCGCGCCGGGTGGCCTAGCCCAATTCGAGAAAGACTTCGGTTACTGGCCGACACATCCCACTTACCAAGATTGTGTCGACTGGGGTATAAACTTCATGATCGCTAATCAAGGAGCGCTTCCTACCAAGCAAGAGTTAGAAATATTCGCTTCGGTTCATCGGGGGCCAAGCAATATGTTCTTACGAAAATTCTTTGATGGAAAGCTTACCGTTTTGCATTCGGAAATAAATCAAAGTTATGAAGCAGAGAAACAGAAAAGGGACGGTATAAACGCGGAGTTGCTGCATACCATCAGATCGGGTAACACTATCAGGATATTATTTGGCAAAAATTATTCTGACCAACAAGCCATTTGCAGCTACGCTAGGTACACCTTGCTGAATTCTCTGCTGCCCAGACTCTCGGAAGATAAGAGAATCATTCTTTCGGGGCCACGGGTAAATGACGCAAGGTTCATATTAGGGGCTCAAAATAAAGGCGCCACGATTACCGCCGATACGCTGTCCAAACAGGCCGAGGCGCTTGGTCTATATAAGGAGATATGGAGAGCGCCGGGCTACATTGAGAAGCATAACGTCGAATCGACAGTTAAAGATAAATTAGATAAGACACGCGGCGAATTGTCATATGACGAAGAAGAGAAATTTGAAAGATATATTGAAAATAGCGCGTTATTCTTGCATGCCAATCCACACCTGCTAGCCGATCGCCTGTATTGGAAGCCCAGTAACTGGAGGTTCATGATCAAAAAGAAATTAATCGGACCGCTAGCCGAGGTCCGGCAGCTGTCCGACAATATGGCCTTGTTTGGCGAGATAAC
>DASTHV010000024.1:0-10468 GCA_035718045.1 Saccharimonadales bacterium (SeqCode)
GTAGCGCCAGCCGCCGCCACGGCCGCCGAATACTTCCGAGACGAAGAAAAACGCGACATTTTGTTTTTCGTAGACAACATTTATCGCCACATCCAGGCCTTGACCGAACTATCGACCAACTTGGGATTAATTCCTTCCGAAGGCGGCTATACACCAACGACTTTTTCGGAATTGCGCCGCTTGCAGGACCGTTTGAGTTCCACCGATAACGGTTCGATTACCTCGGTCCAGGCAGTCTATATCCCGGCGGACGATTTAAGCGATCCGGCGGTGCAGGCCATCCAGCAGCAGCTTGATTCCGTATTAGTGCTGTCGCGGGCCGTAGCCGAAGCCGGTATCAGGCCGGCAGTGGACCTGCTAAAAACAACTTCCTCACTGCTAACGCCGCAAATTGTCGGCGACCGGCACTATCAACTAGCCGGTAAGGTACAGGCGATTATGCAAAAGTATGAATCATTAAAGAATATAATCGCCATTGTCGGCGAGAACGAACTTTCGCCAGTCGACCGAGCCGACTATCAAAATGCCAAAAAACTCATCGAGTTCTTCTCTCAAGATTTTAATGTCGCCGAGCACCTGACCGGTAAGCCAGGCCAATACTTTACCCGCGAGCAAACCTTAGACGGTATTGAAGCCATTCTGCAAGGCAAAGAAACAGCTTCTGCGCCAGCTGCCGCAGCTGCGCCCCAGCAATCTCAACCGCCAGCCGCCCCGGCTCCCGCCCAGCCCGCGCCAACGGCTGCCAAGTCCAAATGAAACACCAACAGGATCCGGCCCAATTGAATGTCATAGCCCGGGCTCCTTTTAATCTTTACTACGATGGCCCAGCCCGCGTCGTTTCGGCTGCCAATAGTGTCGGCCCGTTTGATATCTTACCTGGACATGCCGACTTCTTTTCGGTCATGATTCCCGGTACCGTAACCATCGAAACCGATAAAGACCCAGTCAGTTTTGCCATTACCAACGGCATAATCAGCGTCCGCGGTGAACAAGTCATATTGTTCGTAAACATTTAGAAATACTTAACTTGTTAAGTATTTTTTATTGTTCGACTATGTAATCAAAAGCGTAACCGCCAGGCGACATCGCGCCGCTGACGCCGATACTGAAGCCGGTCGGGCTGCGGTTAACGTAATAATTTACGGCGGCTCCGATAGGCGAAATCACCACATGCGGTATGTCGCCATAACTGTTACGGAAACTGATACTTGCCAAAACGCCGCCGCCGCCGCCCACGCCGATGTTTACGGCTACCGTACCGGCCGCGTCGTTGCCGCTGATTGAGACCGTGCCGTTAGATCCAACCGCCGGCCCGGCGCTAACCGCCGGCGCCGATCCAGCCGTCACGACGTGGCCGCCGACTGTAAATGTACCGGTCGAAGTCAAGCTGCGAGCGCTAAATGTGCCGCCAATCGACAGGCTGCCGGTAACACTCACGTTATTGTTCACGGTAAGCAGCTGGCTAATTGTTACTGCGCCCTGGAGCTGAGTTTTTCCAGCCACTGTCAAATTCTGACGCAGGTTAAGATTAGACAGCGTGCCGTCGCCATTGACGTTCAGCTGGGCCAGGGATGTATCGCCGGCTTGGAGCTGGGTAAAGTTAGCGCCGGTCCCAGATACTTTTCCGTTCAGATTGATGGCGCCGCCAAAGTTGGCGTCGCCGGCTACCGTGATTTTGCCCTTAAACTCAGCGTCAGGCCCAATGGTCAACTTGGTTTGATCATTACCGATCGAAGCCGTGTTAACACCCAGTTTATCCAAGACGGCCGAGCTGATAGTTACTTTATTCCTGTCCGCCGTTTGCTGGTCGGATTTATTTTTTAAGACAAAGCCAATCAGCACGACATTCACTAGTAATATGGCCACGACTACGGCCAAGCTAATAAAGGTAGCCTTATGGCTGGGTCGATAGGCCCGGTGGCGCGGCGGCTTGCCGTTATTTGCTGGCGGAGTAGCCGCCGCCTGCGGCGGCGGCCCTGTGCCGCCCGCGGCTGACGTATCGTCCGTACGGGGTTTTAATACCTCAGCTTCAGGCGATTGGCCGGCAGGGGTTGGTTGTTCTGTTTGGTTATTTGTTTGTGATGATGGCGGATTGTCCATCAGATTTTTATTCCTTAAGGTTTAACAATAGTATAACGCTTAAAGTGGGGCTCAGGCAATCTGTATAAACATAGGCGCTTTGGTCTATAATTAGTTCGTATCAGGGAGCAAGATATAAAATCGGCTAATTTAAAGTGAAAATTATCATTAAATCGCTGCTCAGTCTATTCTTGGTGACCGTCGGGCTGATGCTCGTTCTCAATCGGTTAAGCCTGGCCGACACGCTTAAGTCGCCTAGCTATCAATTTCAGGAAGCCTCGCTGGGCGGCAATAGTATGCAAGGGGCCGAATCGGCCAACTTCCAAGCCACCAGTTCGCTAGGCGTCCTAGGTCTAGGCAATTCATCGTCTACCACCTTACAAGTTAACGCCGGTCATTTAACTACGGCTGCTCCGTCGCTTACTTTTGAGGTTGGCGGCTTTAACGTTAATTTTGGTAATTTTTCACCCACCCAGGCAACCGTTATCACATCGACCTTTTCGGTTATTAACTACACCAGCTATGGCTACGTAGTTCAGATTATCGGCGGGGCGCCGACCAACGGCGCTCACAGTATCGCTCTGATGGGTCAAGATCCGGGAGGGGCGGAAGTCTCCCAGGCCGGTAAAGAACAGTTCGGTATAAATCTGGTAGCCAATATTTCTCCATCATCCGTAGGCCATAATCCCGATAATGGTCAGTTTGGTTATGGCGAAGCCGCGCCTGGCTATAATAATCCTAACCATTACCGCTATGTCAGCGGCGAAACTATTGCGGAGGCTCCCAAGAGCTCCGGTCAAACCACCTATACTATTAGTTATCTGGTCAACGTCAACAGCCTGACGCCAGGTGGCCAATATACCAGCCACCAAACCCTTATCTGTACCGGCACTTATTAAAGACTGTGGATAACTAGTGTTGACTAGTCGTAAACGCTTGTGCTAGTATCCCCTAAGAGCTACAAAAACCAGAAGCTAAAATAAAAAAACAAAAACAAATGAAACGACAAAAAAACCTTTTAGGATTGCTGGGCGTAATAATTTTAGTCGCCAGTCTTTTTCTCCAAGCCATACCGGTACATCGAGCCTATGCAGACCAGATAACCACCCGAAGCCTAACACTGCAAGCCGGTGCAACTGACCCCGGCTCCAAGCCCAGTGGCGTTGTCAACCATTTGTTCCAATTCACTCTGCCAAACACAGTCGCTGCTAACCCGTCAGGGGATATTGGCTCTTTAAAGATCCAATATTGCACTACAGCTGCCGATGTGGGGGCCCAGACGTGCGTGAAACCTACTGGTTTAACTACTGCCACCGTGACCGGGGTTGACGAAACTGGCTCTGGTGTTACTGGCTGGTCGCTGGTTACTGTACCTCCCCCGCCAGACGGTACCATCTTAGTTACCCGTACCGCCAATAACGTAGCTCCTGGAACTGCCGTCAAGATGTTGGTCCAGGGAGTTACTAACCCAAGTGACCCCAATAAGACGTTTTTCGCCCGTATATCTTCTTATGTTTCTGTGGATGGCACTGGTTCAGCCATTGACACCGGAACCGTGGCTGCCGCTACCGCCAACCCGATTCAGTTAAACGGTGTAATGCCCGAATCGCTAGTCTTCTGTACGGGGGCTGCCATCGGTGTCAGTAGCAATGTCCCTGACTGTTCCACGGCGACGGCCGGCAACATCAACTTTGATCGATTATTCGACCCAACTGATACCGCCCAAGCTACCTCACAAATGGCAGCTTCTACCAATGCCGGTTCCGGCTATTCGATTACGGTCAATGGCACCACTCTGAAATCAGGTACAAATCAGGTCAACCCCATTGGCACCGCAGATTACAGCCGGAAAGGGACTTCTCAGTTTGGACTAAACCTGGTCAAAAATACTGCTTTTTGCGGAGTAGGCTGCGACCTTGGAGCTGATGTAACTGCCGCTGGCGGCACTTTGTATAACGGCGAGGCGCTAACTGGTTACAACACCGGTGGCGATAACACCACAGTAGCTGCCGAGGGTGCACAATTCAAATTCACCACCGGTGACGCAGTGGCTGACAGTACTAGCGCAGCCAGCGATGCTCAAATTTTTACCGTTTCTTATGTGGTTAATGTCCCTGGTAGCCAACCCGCCGGTACCTATACCACCACCCTGACTTACATCTGTACGGCTACCTATTAACCCCCAGTCCGCCAAAAAGCGGCCGAAAATTGTTTTGACTGCGCGTAAATGCTCATGCTAGTATTGCAACATGACCATGAGTGGCAAGAGGGTACTCTGGCTTGTGGTAGGAATAGCCTGGATGGTCGCCATCCTGCTGACAGCCCTACCAACAACACACAAAGCTTACGCCCAACAAATAACAACGCGCAGCCTGACACTCGAGGCTGGTACTACTGATGGTGGCTCGGCACCCGGCGGGGTAGTAAACCATCTGTTTACTTTTACCGTACCGAATGTCGGCGGCGGTAATATTGGTTCAATCAAATTCCAGTATTGTATGGCCGCCCGCGAGCAGACCTGTACATCAGCTACTACTCAGGGACTAGTCTCTACCAGTGCTACTTTGGGCGCCCAAACCGACGCCAAATTCACGGCCATTAATAACACGACTAACGGCGCGCCCTATGTTTCTAACCCAGCGCCGCAAGCTTTTGCCGCGGGTGCAACCATTAAAGTTGAACTTAACAGCATTACAAATATTACCCCGGCTAACACCAGTTTTTATGTGGATATCACTACCTATACATCAAGTGACGCCACCGGTTCACCGGTTGATGAAGGTTGGGTCGCCGCTAGCACAGCCAATGCTATTGTCTTAACCGGTACCATGCCTGAATCTTTGGTTTTCTGCGCCGGCGGCTCGGTTAGTGAAACCAGCGGCGTGCCAGACTGTTCCACGGCGACGGCCGGCAACATTAGCTTCAATCAACTCTTCTCGCCAACCGATACGGCTTACGCCACATCGCAAATGTCCGCGTCCACTAACGCTCAATACGGTTATAACATAACAGTCAACGGTTCCACGCTTATGTCGGGCAGCAATCCGGTTACAGCTATGAGTACGCCTGGTACCTCCCAGATCGGTAAAAGTCAGTTCGGGCTTAACGTGGTGCACGATACGGCTACTGACAGCTTAAGTCCGGCGCTTTCGCCGCTTAGCGCTAGTGTTACTCCTACGGGAGCTAGCTACTTCGGTGAGCCGTCTACGAATTATGGAACTGACGGCACTTATGCGTTCAATACGGGCGATACTGTTGCCGATAGTGCTCTGGGCGGCGTCGCCAAGGGCACTGACTCGCAGATCTACACTGTCACCTACCTTGTAAATGCCAACGGCGCCCAACCGGCCGGTACCTATACCACAACCTTAACTTATATTTGCACGGCCACTTACTAATGTTATGGCAAAACCCAGACGCCTAAAAGCAAGCTTCGCAATCTTCTTCGCGGTTATTGTGGGCATGTTTCCTCTAATGATGCCCCTTGAGGTTCGTGCCGCCACGCCGCCGGCGTCTACTACCGGTGGCCAAGCGCTAGAAATTGCTCCCCCGCTGGTTGAGCTGTCCGCCAATCCCGGCCAGACTATCACTACTCAGATACTTTTACGTGATGTCTCCAGCACCGAACTAGTAGTTACCGGCCAGGCTAATGACTTTGTGGCCCAGGGCGAGAACGGCACACCCAAAATCCTGCTCAATAATAATGCGTCTAACGATCCCTATTCTATGAAAGACTGGGTCAACTTCCCGGGAAACTTGCTGCTGGTACCCAAAGAAATTAAGACGATGAAAGTGACTATCAGCGTGCCAGCCAACGCCTCCCCAGGTGGTCACTACGGAGTTATTCGATTTACCGGCACGCCTCCCTCGCTAAGTGGTACGGGCGTTTCTCTGTCGGCTAGTGTTGGTACGTTGGTTCTGCTGACTGTTAACGGCAAGATTACGGAAAATATGTCAGTCAAAGAATTTTCGGTAAACCATAACGGCAAAACTGGTAGTTTTTTTGAATCCGGGCCGCTGGATTTTGTCGTAAGATTGAATAACCAAAGCAATGTTCACGAAGAACCTTCCGGACTAATCACGGTTAGCGACACATTCGGCAAAAAGATTGCCACTATGCGCGTTAACAATCCACCGCGCAATATCTTGCCGGGCAGCGTCCGGAAGTTCGATGCCAAGCTGGATAAGACGGTAATTGGCAACCGGATGCTGTTTGGCCGCTACAAGGCCACCTTAAGCATGACCTACGGCAGCGACAAAAAACCCCTAAATGCCACTATGACTTTTTGGGTGATTCCTTGGAAAATCATCCTAATAATCATCGCCTGCATAATTGTCGGCTTCTTTGCTCTGCGCTTCGCGATTCGCCGCTACAACCAACGAATCATTTCTAAATCTCGTCACCACCGCCGCTAATACCCTCGGCAACAGCTGTCGTAATACCTCACGCAGACATAGCCGGATTGGCCCAACTATAGTAAACGGATAAACTCAAAGATCGATGTACGCGGGTGCGCAGCCGCATATGCGCGACCACCTGTTCAAATACTAGAGAACCGTAAAGCGGCACGCTGGCGACGGCCGCCACCAGAATTCGCCGCCGCGACCATCCCTGGCTGGGACCGCAGACTATAACAGCAGCTATGTAAATCAAAAACAAAGTGCCGTGGATGTGTCCGGCAATCTGCACGGCAATCCCGTTACCCGGTGTAAGGTATCTTCCAATTAAGATGCCGGCAATAAGCAGGGTCCAGCCAACGGTTTCCCCGATGGCGCTCAGCCTGAATAATGCCCACGCTTCATTTTCCGTAAAGGGTTTGAATCCCTCATATTTTTTAATCAGCTTGTTTAGCATAAACCTAATAAAAGTCTACAACAAAACACATATCAGTTAGTAGGCGAGTGGTCTATAGACCATATAAAACAGGCCGCTTATAGCCTTATATCAATCGAATGAGCCGGTTTTAACGTCGCCGGCCCGTTTGTAATAGGCAAAGATCAGGCCCTTTGGCGAGACTTTAGAATCCGTCAGCTCAAAAGCCGCCGGAATCGTGCCTTCGGCGAATAGGCGCTTGCCGTTGCCCAGCGTTATTGGGTATATCCTTAGCCAAAGCTCGTCAACCAAATCGTTTTTAAGCAAAGTCTGAATCATATTGCTGCTGCCCTGCACGGATAACATCGGCCCGTCTTGATGCTTTAGCTTCTTTAACTTAGCAGCCACATCTCCGTCGATCAGTACCGTCTTTTCCCAGGTCAACTCTGAGTCGCGGTGCGAAACCACGTATTTTGTAGCCTTATTAAACGGATTGGCTATCGCGCCTTCCTGTTTGGGCCAATAATCCCGCCATATGTCGTACGTCTTCCTGCCAAGCAGCAGGTCATACTCGCCGCTGAATTCTTCACCAAAAATTTTATTAGAAAATTCATCGGCATATGGCCAGGTCCAGCCGCCATGCTTAAACCCGCCCGATGTATCTTCTTCAGGCCCGCCCGGCGCTTGCATCACCCCATCCAGCGAAATCATTGATATAACAACTATTTTTCTCATGCCTATATCGTAGCAAAAAAGGATTTATGTATTGTGGTAATGAAGATGCACAAAACCATTTTCAAACTTCCGTATGTCCACCAGCTCAAGTTTACTTTTAAAATCTTTTGGCAGCCAATAATTGCCGCTGCCTATCATTACGGGGGCGATAATTTGGTGGAAATCATCGACAATCCCGGCTTTTATCGCTTGGGCCGCTAGATGCGGGCCGCCGATGTCAAAATCTTTATCCGATTCCGCCACTAATTTTTGGATGGAGCTTGGGTCAAAAGACCGCTCAATCTTTGCATTAACTATTGAAACTTTAGAAAGGGAAGTGGAATAAACTATTTTCTTTGCTGCGCGCCAAATTTTGGAATAATCATTCATAGCTTGACTGGGACCATCCATCGGCCCGCTGGTTCCTTCGGTTGGAATCTCGTCCCATACTTTCATTGTTTCGTACAGCTTGTGTCCCATTAGGATCGTTCCCACACTGCGCAGATTATCATTTACAAAGGAATGGACTTCTTCGCTTGGCTTAGCCCATTCAAAATGACCATTTTTATCCGCTACGTAGCCATCGATCGATGTCGTTATAAGATATATTAACTTGCCCATAAAACTATTGTCTCATGCCCCGGCGTATAATAATCGCATGGCCGAAACAACTATGTCACTAGAGCTAACCAAAGCCATGCAACTGGCTGAACAAGCCGGCGAAATCCTTAAGAAATATCATGGCACCAGCCTTGATGTGAAGTACAAAAGAGACGAATTTGACCCTGTAACCATAGCTGATAAAGAGTCAGACGATCTACTACGTGAGGGTATTGGTAAGGAATTCCCAAATGATGAAATTTTAAGCGAAGAAAATCCCTTGCAGCCAAGTTCCTACACGGGCCGCGTTTGGATGGTAGACCCGCTGGACGATACTAAAGGCTTTGTAGCCGGGCGGGATACTCCTGGAGTAATGATTGGCCTGCTGGAGAAGGGCAAGCCTATACTTGGCGTGGTTTATTTACCATTTCGTAATGAATGGTATTACGGCCAGGCCGGCAAAGGGGCGTTTAGGGTTAAGGGGGGCGTAACTCAGCAACTACAAGTACGCCACGTTACCGATATTTCTGAATCGGTCCTAGCGGGCCGCAATGTACTTCGGGGCGATGAACGCCCACTTGATAACGCTGTTGCTCAGCTCGGCTTCAAAAACTCGCTTCCAGAAGGATGTCTTGGCGCTGAAATCGGGATGATTGCAGCCGGAGAAGCAGATGCTTTTATACAAACTAGTACAAAAGCCGGAAAATGGGACACCTTAGCGGCGCAAACTATCCTAACCGAGGCCGGTGGTGTTATATGCGATATAGACGGTAACGCGCTTGACTATACCAAGCCGGCCAGCGGCTGGGACAGATATATTCTGGCGGCCGGTACGCCTGAGCTTTTGCAAGAAATGCTTAGCAAGCTTAAAGAATTTGACTAACCTGAGCGCCAATCTGGCGCAGCATTATTAACGAATGTGTAAACATCTTGCTTAACAGCTAATATGCAGACGTAAGCTTGTCGTCAGTAACCCAATCAAACTTGTCGAGGCGACGATCTTCAGAACTGTTTGCGTCGTCGAGAGCAGTCCTTAGGTTAAATGATATGCTGCTGTCTTTAGGGCTAATAAATCGGGCACCGTGCATTTTATTTCCAAAAAAATGACGCTGAGGGTGCGTAACATCTTCACCCAATAATTTTGCACCTAGTATATGGTCATTAAAGTAGACCATCACTTTTTTATGGATAACATCGACATAATTTTTAGAATCTTTTGGACTAAAATAATCGCCATGAATTAAACGATGCCGCAATCCTGTAGTTGGCTTAAATACTTCGTCTTTTAATTCTTTACCTAGTATATTTTCAATCAGCACCCAGTCCTTCTCGGAATTAGGCTTTTTAGCCAGCGCCTCAATTGCAGAAAACAATACAAGTAATTTTGCTGTATGGCCCGCAGTGTTTACTGCATCATTCCAATAAAAGAAGAATGCATTATCTATGCTGTTGTCAGCAAGGAGCTTATCAAGCGCGCTCTTTTCTTCGTCCATAAACATAAGACCTACAGGATCAGATGCAAAAAAATCAGAAAATAACCCTATATCAGAGCCATGCTTTACGATAAGAATAGGCTGCATACGAGCTTCCGTATAGCACTGACTTACGAACGCTATGCGTGGTATGACCGGTGTAAGTAATTTGCCAAACTCAGCAAAAGCTTTTTTGTAATCACTGGCCTCAATATTGGCTTCCGCTTGCCACGCATCCACAAACCAGCCATCACGATGATTAAAGTCCCAATGAGTGAATGTAATCCCATTTGCCTCAAAGCTGGGTTGTTCGTTCATCATACCTACTGCGTTCTCTGCAAGTGTTTCTATCTGTTGTTGGATTCTGTACTTCATCTTGTGAATATTTTACCAGAAGGTTGTAACCGTCATTCCAATCAAGAAAACGACACATTTTGTCTCGTGAGGTCTACTTCACCGGACTAAAGTTGAAACCGTGCGGCCGATCAATAAACAAAAAGCTCCCGAACAAGGGAGCTAATTATGGTGTCAAATTGGTGCGGGTGATGGGACTCTAACCCACGGCCTCTTCCTTGGCAAGGAAGCGCTCTAAACGACTGAGCTACACCCGCATGGCGCAGTGAATTTACTCTGAAAATGATAGCAGAAACCCCTGTAAAATCAAAGCGCGCGGACTATTTCGGCCCGCGCGCCATATTTTTGTTTTGTGTGGTGACCGGTAGGCTGGTTCTAGTGCCTGCCGCCCGTAGCGACGTAGCTGACACAGTCTCCTTGGTTCTTGAAAGTGCTG
>DASTHV010000025.1:0-3945 GCA_035718045.1 Saccharimonadales bacterium (SeqCode)
AACCGATACCCCGGCGTTTGTGAACGCATTAAATGGAAGAGATATGCGTTTGACAGGAAGTAGCATTGGTATCGATGCCGGCTATGCCGAGACTGGCGTGACGGTAGATGCCGCCAATGATGTCCGACCGATTGATATTCCATCTATTACGGACACCGGTGCCGGAAGTGTTTCGTATTACGATATTGGAGCCTACGAATACACCACCGGCAGTGGCAGTATCACCCCAGGCGATCTCAATAGCGACGGCCATGTTAACATCACTGACCTATCCATAATGCTCAGCAACTGGGGAACTACTAACTCTACCTGTGATCTTAATACTAACGGCAGCGTCGATATCTTTGACCTGTCTATCTTGCTTAGTCACTATGGAAGTTAGAAGTTCACAACTCCTTGCATGCGACATTTTTTAATCAATTTTTGAGATTTATGCTAAAATTGTCGCATGACTTCAACAATCAACAGGACTGCAGCTTATGCGCTAATCTATTTACTTAGCGGCAAAAAAACGACTGCCGATGTAGCCAACGAGCTTTCGGATGTGACTCTGCGCTCAATCCAGCGGGCCATATCCAGGCTCCTGGAGATTGGTATTATCGAGAAAAAAGGCAGGGATAATAACCCCGTCTACAAGATTAATTATCGGGCTGTTTTACAGCTAAGAATCGCCGAGAAGTTCTTGGAAGATGAAAATCGGCCGATTTCAGACTTTAATTATGAACTAGTCGCCTGGCTGAATAAATTGAAGCCAAAAGAGCTCAGCAGCCTTGGCGGCGGCTTTGAGCTCAGCCGCGGCCCCAAAATGTCGGCCAGCGAGCTGGAGCGTCTAATAATTGAGCTATCGTGGAAGTCATCGGCGTTAGAAGGTAATACCTACAGCTTGCTCGATACGCAGCTGCTGCTTAGCCAGGGGTTGAGGGCCAAGAACCGTACCGATTTTGAAACGCAGATGATTATTAATCATAAAGACGCCGTGGCATTCATTATTCAAAACAGCGAGCTTTTTGGCAACAACCTAAAGTTCGGTACGGTTGAGGAGCTGCATAGGATCATCGGGTACAACTTAGGCATAGCCAGCGGTATTCGCAAGAAACAGGTGGGCGTGATAGCCAGTAATTACCAGCCGATGGACAGCCCGCACCAGCTGCGCGAGTATGCAGATGTGATTCTAGGAATCATAAACCGGACCACCAATCCTTTTACCAAATGCTTGCTGGCACTAGCGCTGATACCTTATTTGCAGTTATTTGAAGACGGCAATAAACGGACAGGCCGGCTTCTAGCCAACGCGGTGCTTATAAACTCGGTTGGCCGCGGTTTTAGCCTGCGTAAAACCGATGCGCGCAATCTTGCCCTAGCTTACCTTTCGTTCTATGAGTTCAACAGCTTGCAAGCGCTATCCGCGTTGCTAAAAAACGAGCTAAGCCCCAGACCTTAATCCTACCTTTAAACCGTCTAAAGTCCTATAATATGAGCCATAAACTATAAGCTATGGCTCATAAACTAAAACTATCTAAAAAAGCCTTAAGATCCGCTTCTTTTTCTAAGCTTAACCTACTTATCTTCATAGCCATCTTCGCCTCGATTGGCGGCTATACCTTATTAAATAGTCATGCGGCCGGTTCTACGGCTAATGTCTTTGTATCACCTAACGGCAGCGACACTGGAGCCAACTGCAAACGTTTTGCCACAGCCCAAACCAATCCGGATAGTGGGGGGACTAGCCTTTGTGCCAGTTTTCAAAAGGCCTATGATATCGCGGCCCCGAGTGACATCATAGAAGTAGAGACTGGTAACTATACTGGTCAGACTATCATGCGTGATAGTCAGAGCCAGAACGGCCCGATGATAACGCTCAAGTGCGCTGTAGCCAAACAATGTATTTTATCCGGCTACATCACTCTGGGTGCCAACAATGGCGGGCCTACCGGCGTAGCCCCCAGCTATCTGACTTTTGATGGGTTTGATGCGGCCGGATTCAGCGAGCCGACCTCGGGAATCGATACTGATTCTAACAACCAGCCGATAACGGCAGTTCAATCTACTAATATCACCATAACTAACTCTTGGTTCCACCATTGGGGCTGCTGTGCCCAGAATAGTAGCGAGACTTTGGTTTTAGTGGGCTCGGATAACTTTACGATTCAAAACAGCGAAGTTGGACCGGCTTGTTGCTCTAACGACGGTTTTGAAACCGCTGGCTGGTATGACCCGGTGTCCGGCACTCAACACACCATGCAAAACCTGACTATTGATAGCGTTTACGTACATGATTTGTTTGATACGTGTGGCGGTACCGAGGGAGCGGCCACGCTATATCCGGGCCAATGCAGCGGAACCGGTTACGGCGATTGTCAGACTTGTGGTTATGACCACAACGATGGAATCCAACTATATGATGGCGACAACGTTGTGATTAAGAACTCCAAGTGGATCAGGGCAGGGACGCAGGCTATTTTCGTGGCACTATACAGCGCCGGCGACGCTCGATTACATGATATGACTATCGAAAATAATATGATTAGCAATGTGTTAAGCGGCGGCAACAACGATTTTTCAATCGGCAGCCAGGCCGGCGCCGGCAAGATATCCGGCACCATAAATATCCTATATAACACTGTTCAAAAGGTTACCGCGCTCGGCACGCTTAATGATTGTCCCGGGGGTGGCAACTGTTATGGTGCCTACGATTCAACGGCCGCTGTAAATATCGTCGGCAATATTTTTAACGACTTTACTTTGGGTAATGACGGCCCGGTGAATGGCTGCAATTTGTGGGCCTATAATTCTTCAACCGGCACCGATACGACTATTACGCCAAACTTTTCGCATAACCTTATTAATGGTGCCAACGGCTCAATTTGCGGCTCTACCGACATAAACGGTACTCCTACCTATTTGGATTCGTCTTATGATACGCCGGACCTACACTTGGCTGCCGGATCGACGGGCATTAATCAAGGCGAATCTGCATATTGTCCGTCCATTGATATCGACGGCCAAAACCGACCGCAAGACGCCGCCTGTGACCTTGGCGCTGATGAGTATGTCCCGGCCGCTAATCTCTGGGTTTCGACAACTGGCAACGACTCTACCTGCGCTCGCGGCGACCCGGCTAAACCTTGCGCTACCTGGGGCAAGGCCTGGCAGCTGGCCTGCGGCGGTGATACGGTTTCGCTGGCTGCCGGCACTTATAGCAGCCAGCAGATAGCCGCCGATACTACCTGTAATAAAGGAGCAGCCAGTCCGGTTACCTTTAAGCCGGATTCTGGAGCTGCAGTCACGTTAGACGGTGTTTTGACTCTGGGGGCCAATAACGGGCAAGCCACCGGCGATGCGCCGTCGGGTTTTACTCTGGATGGCGCCAGCCGATTAACCATTCATGGTGGTATTTATACCTGGTACGAGACGGCATATGCCTCCAATATAACCTTGGAGAATTTTCATATCTGGCATACTGAGGCGAGTTACGGTAACGGCGGGGCGAACGATTTGTTTGGCGCCGTAGCCGATAATTTAACAGTCAGGAACGTGGAGATCGGCCCGATTTGCTGTAATGCCAGCGGCATTGACATTGGCCGTCCAGCTGCCGCCAGCCGCGATGCCCAAAACATCGTACTTGATCATTTGAATGTTCACGATGTAGTAAATTCATGTTCCTTGCTTCCAGTTGCTGATCAGCCCACGTGCTCAGACACCTATGACAGCAGCCACCACGTTGATGGATTACACATCTGGGGTGCAGATGGATTGCAGATTACCAATAGCAAGTGGCTCAACTCATCAGGCCAGGTTCTATACCTAGAAGGTGTTAATGGCGGCCAATTTAATAACACGCTTATCGAAAATAACATGATCGCTTCTACTGGGGCCGAGCCTATCGTGATAGTTACTAGCAGTAGTGCGAGTACTTATAGTACAACCTATCCGCTGATTACCGGG
>DASTHV010000026.1:0-11839 GCA_035718045.1 Saccharimonadales bacterium (SeqCode)
CTGGAGTTTTTTCGGAGGCTACTTTCAGCATCATTCTCATATTATCAACAATGCGTGGCTGCAGGTTTCCGTCACTATCGGTCTGTAAATCAATTGAACTTAGAACCTGGAGTAAAACGGTTCCTCTTAAGTACAGTTCGGCTTGGTCTTGGAATACGGATGGGAGGAGTTTTGGCCTTTCCCCCATTGATTCGCCAGTTTCTATATCCACGGCCAGATTGTAGCATTTTCTGTTGGTTTATATCGAGAGCAAGGTCTGTTTGGCTGTAACTAGCCGATGCGTGGTACGCCCGGAGAGATTCGAACTCCCGACCTCCTGGTCCGAAGCCAGGCGCTCTATCCGCTGAGCTACGGGCGCGCAAGGCCATTTTAACAGATTATGATGCGATCAGTTTTTTGAGTTGTTGGCGATCAACTATTAAGTAACGGCCTCCGGAAACTATTCCTTCCTTTTTCATTCTAATTAATTGCAGCGTGGCGGTTTCGCGCGTTAATCCACACATATCGGCGACGTCGCGTGAAGTTAATGGTAAATCCAAACGGATATTTTCATGTTCGCTGGTGCCAACCCTTTTAGCCAAGTAGACTAGCAGAGACGCAATTTTTTGTCGGGCGCTGTGGGCCGACAATATATTGATCCGATCCATAAATAATTGGTTTAAGCGGTACGTGTAAGCGATTAGTTTTTCACCTATTTCTAAATTGCCTCTTATTTTCTGCTGGAAATCCGCTTGCGGAATCGACTTAAGTTCAATATCTGTCATGCATTCGTGAAAGTAAACGGCAATGCCGCTGCCTGATAAAAAACTTGTAAGCGGAAATATATCACCGGGCCCGTATATAACTAAGATGCGCTGGTTTCCGCTGGGAAGGATACTGAAAACTTTGACATAACCGCCCACGAGGAAGAATATGTTTTTTACGTTATCGCCCTCGTAAATTAATACCTGGCCCTTACGAGACTGGCGTATGGGCAGATTATCAAATAGATTTTCCATGCTATTCTTCCCTTTTCAGCCATTTCAGAGCTTCAGTCCGGTCGGTAAAAACCCGGACCTTTTGGCGCTTACCGGCAATTAAAGCCAGGGTGTTTACCATGATCTGAACCGCTACGTTGCCGTAAACCGCTATCCGGTCGTATTTGGCGCTAGTCATCGCTTCTACCGCGAAACTTCGGGCCTTGACCATCTTGCCACTGATATCTATCTTAGGTACTTCGGTTACATCAACCAAAATTAGTACTAGTTGTTTTTTGGCTTTAAGCTGCTGGGCGCGCTTAACAAGTTCCTTGATGCCGGAGATTACATCGTCCGGCGTCTGGACGCCTACGTAATGCTGCTCCACAAAGCCGCCGGGATTGGCAAATGTCTGGACCTTCTCCGTCTGCCTGGCCATATGGTTAATTATACTCGCGACGTGTATTAAAATGGGTCTATGACGACGGCACAAAATAAAATATCTGGTGGAGTTGTCCATGAACTGCCAGCAGATTTACGAACAGCTCTCGCTTCCGACCCTCAGGCACTTAAAGCATGGGATGATATTACTCCGCTTGCCCGCAATGAATGGATATGTTGGACAATCACTGTAAAACAGCAGAAGACACGGGATGAGCACGTTAAGCGGGTAATTTCCGAACTTAAGGAAGGAATGCGCCGGCCCTGCTGCTGGCTAGGGTGTATTCACCGGACAGATAAAAAGATAAGCCCGTCTGTACAAGGAATCCTTGAGAAACGCTCTAAGTCCAAATAACTAGAAGGGAGAATATTCTCCTCAAAGAGGAACCGATTTTTAATCAACTATTTTTGCGTAAGCCTAATAATAAACGGCGAGCACTTGCTCAAAGAATTCTAATTCCTCTCGGGTAGGCATCCAAGATGATGTGGGCCAGCCATTTTCAAGCTGGAAGAACCTTTGCGGTCCTAAAAGACTACGCAGTCCGGCGTGATAGTTTGGCGGTAGTCCTGATCTGGTATCAAACGTAACAACATCGGCCCACTTCCGCAGATGGCTTGGGCCTAATCTCCTGACTAGATGACTGTCGCCTAGAACGCTCCCATCCTGAATCTGAAATAGCGTCGGCGCTATGTTTGCAACACGAGCGCCATCAGTAACATAAGTGTATTGTTCCAGGCGCCACGTAGGATCGCCTTTAGGAAACGCTTGCCAGCCGTTGGCTTCGGCGGTCTCTTTAACTTTTGCTTGTAGGTAAGTCTGGGCATCTCTGCGGATTCTAATTGATTCAAGGTCCATCGGTAGGAGTGCCATTCCGCCATTAGCCGCACCAGACTCTTCCCAGTAAGCCATGTGCCAAACTGTTTCATATTCATCCGCAGATAAAAATGAATCAAAAGTGTCAGTTAGCCCAGCTCTTATATGAGCTACATCGGATTGTAATTGCAGTGTAGCATCGTCGTCTAATTTCCGGTGTTCGTGATCGGAGAGGTCTTCGCCTTGTTCTGACAACTTAGATAAAATATCCCGATACCTGTCGGGATTATATTCAAGAGGAACAATCTCTTTAAGTATTTCGCTCATTTCAGATAATTATGTTATGTATGCAAAAAAGTGCAAGCATAAGCGTGGTACCCGGGCAGTGCAGCATAGAGGGGGACATTTTCCCACAAGCGTATGCCCAAAGCTAGCTTCTGCATGCTCTCGTCTCACCGAATCTGTTACCCGTAGCTAAACCATTTTGCGCGGAGCTTGCGCAAAATGGAGAGGAGCAACAATACTAAGCCCTACTAAATTTGCGCTACTGGATCGCGCAAATTTCTAGTAGGGCCGATATTAGTTGCGACGTGGTACCTCGTGCAGGACTCGAACCTACATCACCAGCTCCGGAAGCTGGCATTCTATCCATTGAACTAACGAGGCTAACAGCTGCACTATGTGTTTTGACAAAATTGGAAATACCCAAAAGAACAGAAGTAATTATAACAATTTTTGGCTACGATTTTGGTTGGCTGTTGTTGTTTTCGGTCTCTTGGCGACTTTGTTCGGTCTGGCTCAGGGTAGCCTGTAAAATCTTTAAAATACTTTTGGCGTGTTCGCGGCTCATGCCGACACGGGCTATGCAATACGAGCTATTGGCCGGGCCGGTTTGCGTAAAACTCATGACGACCCCGTGGTTATTAACCGTAATGTCGACCACATCCGTATAAAGAACATGATTACCTTTAGCTTCCACGGGTATGGTCGGCAAAAGATTGTTGTCGGTTCTAGCGACCGGCACCTTATCGGCGCCATAGCCGGCGGTTTCCCAAATGGCTACGGCCTCGTCATCCTGAGCGCCAAAATGGCTGATAAGCAGTAGAAGAATATCTTCGGCGGGCCGAGCTTTGCCTAGCTCAAAGCTAGCCAGTTCACGCACGTCTATTTCTACCGCGCCGGATGCTTCCGCCAAACTCTCTTTTGCTCTAACTCTCAATTCCTTCAGACGGCGGCCTAGCGGCCTAAATGGCATCTGCGAATCGGTATCACTCATCTATTACTATTGTACAATAAGACCCAGTGAAGATTAAAGAAAACATCTCTTTGGCAGCTTATAGCACCATGCGTTTGGGTGGACCGGCTCGATATCTTGCCGAGGCCAAAAACAAACAGGATGTTCAGGAGCTTTTTAGCTGGGCCCAAGCGCGCAGCCTGCCTATATTAATGATAGGGCGCGGCAGCAATATCGTTTGGCAAGACGAGGGTTTTGCCGGTTTGATTATCGTCAATAAAATCACCGGACGCGAAGTCGTCAGTGAAGACAACTATTCCGCTACCCTAAAAATCAACGGCGGAGAAAATTGGGACAAGGCTGTTGACTGGGCGGTTGATAAGAAACTTACCGGCGTAGAATACATGTCTTTAATCCCGGGTACGGTCGGAGCCGCACCGGTTCAAAATATCGGCGCTTACGGTGGAGAGTTGTCTTATACACTGCTTGAGTTAGAGGCCTTTGACTCCCGATTGAATGCCTTTGTCAGGCTGCAAAACCACGAATGCGGCTTTTCCTACCGCTCCAGCCGTTTCAAAACGACTGACCGCGGGCGGTTCTATATAACCAGCATCACCTTGACCCTACGCAAAAGTGACCCGGCACCCCCCTTTTATGAAAGTCTACAAACGTATCTGGATGATAAAGGCATTACTAAATATACCCCAAGGACTATTCGCGATGCCGTTATTGATATTCGCAAAAATAAATTGCCGGATCCGGAAAAAATTTCCAATAACGGTTCTTTCTTTACTAACCCGATTATAGACAGCGTTACTTACGAACGCTTAAAGCAAACCTATCCCGACATCAAAGGCTGGCAGATGGGCGAGGGTCATATGAAGGTAGCGGCCGGCTGGCTGGTGGAAAAGGCTGGCTTCAGAGGTGTTTACGACGAACAGACAGGCATGGGCACTTGGCCTAACCAAGCTCTAGTATTGATAAATAAAAACGCCCATCACACCGCCGACCTGCTGGCCTTTAAACAAAAAATCGTTGATAAGGTGCTGCAGATGTTTGGAGTAACTTTGGAACAGGAACCTGAACTGCTGCCTTGATGATATGATTTAGCTATGGCTAAAAAATCAAATAGATCCAAATGGTTCGTCCCGGTGCGCGGCAGTTACCTGCCTAATAATTGGCTAGGTTGGCTGACATATCTGCCATTCACGGCCTATCTTATACTGACATTGGTTCTTACATGGAGTTACACCAGTAATCTAGCCAAGACGATACTCGTGGTCGCCATTTTTTGGGTAGTCGGGGCGGCGGTCATGACCTGGCTGGCCAGACGGACTTCCTAGTCACTTATCGCTCGGCAGGGGGAACTGGAGCGAGAACTCTTTAACTTGATTACTTAACTTGTTAAGTATTTTTTCATCGTTGCGGTTTTTAATGGCCTGCAACAACCAATCGGCAATTACCGCCATATCCTTTTCTTTTAGACCGCGCGTGGTGATGGCTGGGGTGCCAAGCCGCAAGCCGCTGGGTTTGAACGGTGGCAGCGGGTCATCCGGGATCGAATTGCAGTTGGCGCTTAGCCCGACTTTATCCAATGTATCTTGCACGACCCGCCCGTCAACCTTAAAGCTGGTATATACGTCGGCCATTATCAAATGATTGTCAGTGCCGTTGGTTACTAGCTTGAATCCGCGCTTCATGAGTTCATCGGCCAACTTCTTAGCGTTTTGGAGGATTTGCTGGGCATACCGCTGGAACTCCGGCTGGGCGGCTTCATGAAAAGCCACGGCTTTGGCGGCGGTGTTATTCATATGCGGTCCGCCCTGAAAGCCCGGAAACACCTCGCGGTCAATCAACGTCGGCAGATTTTCTAGAGTCTTTTCAACCGGCCTTAGCGGATTGCCAACTTTACCTTTGGTCAGAATCATGCCACCACGCGGCCCACGCAAAGTTTTGTGCGTGGTGGTGGTAATCAGGTGAAAACCAAAATCAAACGGGTTAGGCAAAGCCTTGCCGACAATCAGTCCGGCGATATGGGCCATGTCGGCCATCAGCATCGCTCCTACCTCGTTGCCGATTTCGGCGAACTTGGCATAATCCAGATTGCGGGGATAGCCCGAAAAGCCGGCCAGGATGATTTTAGGCTTTTCTTTAAGGGCCACACGGCGCATTTCCTCGTAGTCGATTTCGCCGGTTTCCTTATCTTTTATGCCATAACGCACAAAATTATATAGCTTAGCCATGGTGGTTACGGGATGGCCGTGAGTCAGATGTCCGCCGTGGTCTAACCTCATGCCCATAACCGTGTCGCCCGGCTCCAGCCAGGCAAAATACACGGCCACGTTAGCCGGCGCGCCGGAATGCGGCTGAACATTGGCGTGATCGGCGTTAAATAATTTTTTAGCCCGCTCTATCGCTAGGGTTTCCAGCGGATCCGTAAAATTCTGGCCACCATAATAACGCCGGCCAGGATAACCTTCTGAATATTTATTAGTAAAAACGCTGCCCAGGGCGTCCAGCACGTCACGGCTGACGTAATTTTCGCTCGGTATCAGCTCTAGCCCCTCTCGCTGCCTTTTTTCTTCGGAAGCGATTAGTTTCGCTACTTTATTGTCTTTCATCACAAATTCTCCTCTTATACTTACAAAACCCTGTAAACGAAGAGGCTAGCTAAATCATTCACTCATTTTAACAGTATTGGTTATGTAAGATAGTTGTTAAAAATATATTGGAAACTATATACCTCGGGTGATATTATCTTTGCAGAAATGCACGAAACTAATGAGAAAATTGGCCGCTTAATTTACCAAATAAGACAAGAGCGCGGCCTTACTCAGGCGGCTTTTGCCCGCCAGCTTGGTACCAGCCAGTCGGCGGTCAACCGTATAGAGCACGGCAAGCAGAACCTTAGCCTAGACACGCTGGGCCGTATCAGCGACGTATTAAACAAACAGTTAATTTCGCTTAGCGGCAGCGCTATTAACCTGCGGGTAGAGGGCGGCTATGAACTATGCGGCGAAATCGAGCTCAAGACTTCCAAAAACGCCGCGGTAGCCATTTTGTGTGCCAGTCTGCTCAATAAAGGCACCACCAGACTAAAACGGGTGGCCCGTATCGAAGAGGTTAACCGGATTATAGAAGTACTGACCAGCATTGGTGTTCAAGTTAAGTGGCTGCCGAATAATGATTTGGAGATCAAACCGCCAAAGAAACTGTCATTGGAAAATATGAATAAGGACGCTGCCCGTAAAACCCGCAGCGTGTTGATGTTTATGGGGCCGTTACTGCATGATTACCTGTCATTTAAAATTCCCTACGCCGGCGGCTGCAAACTGGGCACGCGTACGGTGGCTCCGCACTTGTTCGCCCTGGAGCCCTTTGGGGTGAATGTGGTCGCCCATGACAAACACTACAACGTGACCGTCAATAAAACAGCCCCTAAAGAGCGCATTATTCTTTACGAACAAGGCAACACGGTTACCAATAACGTTTTGATGGCTGCCGCTGGCGTTGACTCCACCACTGTAATCCAGTCGGCCAGCGCCGATTACATGGTTCAGGACCTGTGTTTATTCTTACAAAAGCTGGGTGTTCAAATCGACGGAATTGGCTCGCCGGTGCTGACCGTCAAAGGCTTATCTTCGATTAAGAAAAATGTCACCTACGAGCCAACCGAGGATCCGATTGAAGCGATGATGTTTATTTCGGCGGCGGTGACTACCAATTCCAAACTGACGATTAAGCGGGTGCCGATTTATTGGATCGGCCTGGAGTTACTCAAACTCAAGAAGATGGGCATCCGGATAGATATCGGGCCAACCTATAAAGCCGCCAACGGTGTGATTGATTTGGCGGACATCACGGTCCATAAACACGAAGGAAACCTAACGGCTCTGGAAGAAAAACTCCACCCAAACCTTTGGCCTGGAATCAACCCGGATAATATTCCCTATTTTGTGCCGATCGCCTCGCAGTGCAAGGGCCGGACTTTAATTCACGACTGGATGTACGAAAACCGGGCGATTTACTTTACCGAAATGACCAAGATCGGCATGAATATCGAACTGGCCGACCCGCACCGGGTTTATATTCAAGGACCCAACACATTCTCGCCGGCCGATGTTGTCTGTCCGCCGGCCCTGCGCCCCGCCAGTTTACTGCTAATCGGTATGTTAGCCGCCGACGGCATCTCCATGTTGCGCAATGTTTATACCATAAACCGTGGTTATGAAGATCTGGCCGAACGGTTAAACAGCCTCGGCGCTCACATCACTGTGGTCCACGAAGTCTAGATATTCACAGAAACTAAGCATAAGTATTATACAATAATATTGACATTCTGTAATTAATATCCATAATTAAAAATATTAATTAAGGTGGTCTTCCGGGTGGGCTAAAGGGCGGCCTACTAAGGAGGAATAATGAAAAAAATTCTAGCAACTTTAATTGCTGGGGTAGCTATGGTATTGGTACCCGCTGGCGCGGCCTTTGCCTGGAGTTACGGGCTAACGGGAACTGGCGAATGCCAACCGGACGGCTCTTTCCAGATTTCCTGGAAAATCAACAACTCATCAGAGAGTAAAGCTCTGGTAGTTACTTCATCAAACCGAGATGTAGTGAAAGTAGGCGATAGCGTGCCAGCTTACCATTCACAAACATTCACGGAAACAGTCGATGGTACTAAGGCTGGTTCGTTTACCTTAAGCCTGAAAGCCAACTGGCCGGGCGGTGATACCAACCAGGTTTCTCAGAGCTCTACAGTACACCTATGGGAGGCTTGTCAACAGCCGCCTACACTGACAGTACATAAAACCACCAACCCAGCAGGTGACCAAACAAGCTTTATGGTAACTGCGGCTACCACAGACGGAGCGATTTACGGTGGCGCTACCCAGAACATCATGGATGGCGGCACAGTTGTTTACAAAGTTAAGGCCGGTGGCACATATTCTGTTACCGAGCAAACAGTTAACGGCTGGACTATGACCAGCAACAGCTGCCAAAACCTGACCGTGGGCAAAGTACATGAAGACATTGTTACTTATCATCACGATGAGGACAGCGATCAGCCTGTAAATGTTGACTGCGCAATCGTAAACACTAAGAACGTTACTCCACCTACTGGCGGACAGGGCGGCGGCGTAGTTTTGGGAGCAACCACTACTACTCCTCAAGTCCAGGCCCCAACTGGTGGCGTTGGCGCTGGATTCGGTGGGGCATCTAGCACTACTAGCGTAGCAGCGCTTGTTGGCTTAGTCGGATCGCTTGGTTCAATCGGATATGGTATCCGACGCATGAGCAAGCACCAGCTCTAAACAAAGAGGCAACCAGTGACAACTGGTAAAAAATCACCAAATTCTAGGCAGTCGGCAATCAGCCGGCTGTCTAGCCTTTGGCGGCCAAAAAAGACCGAGGCGGGTGAACGACGCGTCCGCCGATACCAATTGCGCATCACGCCCAATAAGGTCCTGTTGATTAATGCTCGTAAATTTAGAACCCAATCGGCCAATCGTTCTAAACTCCTCCGGCAGTGGGTTGTGCCTTTCGGCTGGTTCGGCGTCAAGGAACTGGCGGTGGTTTATAAAAAATCAAGCCGACGTGTAACAGCTAGCCCACACCTTCATTACGGTCGGGCCATTACGGCGGCGGCTTTGATTATAGGTATAGCCGGTGCGATTTTTTTTGGTTTCAATATTCATCAGCCCAGAGCCTTAGAGCCGGTTACCACTAATACGCATGTTATAAAACAGCCAGTTAAAGACAATTCAAAAATCTTGGCGAAGTCGATGCCGGTTAAGCTCGATATTCCGGCGATCGGTGTCGACACATCCATAGTGACCTTAGGTCTAAACGCCGACGGGTCAATGCAGACGCCCGATAACATTTATCAAGTCGGCTGGTATAAATATTCACCAACCCCGGGCCAGTTGGGTCCAGCCGTTATCGCCGGGCACGTTGATAACTACAAGGGTATCGGCGTGTTCTTTAGGCTTAGAGAACTACAACCTAATGACGTCGTGGAAGTCACTCTGGCTAACGGTTCAATCGCCAAATTCCGGGTCTATAAGGTGGAGATTTATCAAAAAAACGGATTTCCAACCAATGAAGTTTATGGCAATATCAATTACGCTGGGATACGTCTTATTACCTGCGGCGGTGTGTTCAACCACCAGACCGGCGACTACGAATCGAACATCGTAGCTTACGGTTCTTTGATTTGATTCACGGTTTTATATAAAACGAAATGGCAGCGCCGGCAACACCGGACAGGCAAAAAATTACGCCTAACGTGACGGCTCGCGCGATTCCAAACAAAACCCTCAAGAATAAACCCCCTTTAAAAACAAAAAGTGTGACGATTGCTGCCACACCCTAAACATAAGTTGTATACACAATTATACTACATATGCTTTTATGGCAAAGTGATTGGCTAACTTAAGGTGTACTTTTGATATAATCACAGAGGTGATTGCTGGCAGAGGATGCGGAGGCGTCCATCTGAGATGAGCGGGGTTCGTATATAGGTTAATAGTTTATCAGTGGTGCGGGTGGGGAGAGTCGAACTCCCATGGCTGGGTTGGAAACCCAGAGTAATAGCCGTTATACGACACCCGCTAAGCTTTATTAAAATAATTATACTTGATTTAAGGCCCCTTCAATCCAGCCGCTAATCCGCCTAAATAAGACTACCCCTTTCTTAGGATCTCCTCGGCTTATTACGCTGACGTGAGCTGTTCCGTAGGGCAATTTACGATTATGGAGTTCGGTTTTATTAAGACGCCTATCGACGCTTGTCTTTCTAAAATTAGCGGCCGGCAGCCCAGTAAGCCCCTGCCAGAAATCTATAGCCTCGGTTTCACTATTATCGGGATAGAGATGGAGGCGGACGGTAATATTTTCATTTGTTAACCCGCAAATATTTTTTAGCCATTTAATTCCTATAGCAATTACTGCCGGGTCTGAATTTATAATTCTGATGCTTTCTATGGTTTTAGACCCTTCTCCTATATATAGTCCGATGCCCAGCATCCATAAATCTCTGTCCGAAAGTTTACCAATTTCTTTGATGCCTATTTTCTTATACTTTTTAATATTTTTAACTTTTTGGTTATGCCTTATAGCCCCCGACTTTATGGGTCCGTATTTTACTCTTTCAATAACAGCTTTGTTGGGCTTAAAAGGCCTATCTCTGAACCAGTAGCTCATAGTGCTCACTGGCACTCCTATGGCTTGGTTTATCATGTTGTAAGAATAACCTTGGTCTCGAAGTTTTTCCGCCTCTATTCTTAAAGTGTTCATATCAACAGTATATATATATTAAGATATGGTTACAACTTCTGTTATACTGAGGTCGTGGGCGCCGGCGCCCCGGTAGCTCAGTTGGATAGAGCAGGAGACTTCTAAGCTCAAGGTCGCAGGTTCGAATCCTGCCCGGGGTACCATTTCCCAGTTTTTGATAATGCAATGACCGTTTCAAACGGTTTCTTCAGAGTAAATTGCAGTTTTTCACCGTCTAAAGTAGCGTTCGAAAGTATGAAGTCGATTAGGTAGCGTTTTTGCTCTACTTTCGTACTCTCAGCGTCAAATAGTTCGAATGCACGGCTGCAAACGTCTAATAAGTAGCTGGCACCAATAACAAACGCCTTATCGCCAGCACTGTGGTCTTTGATGTCGTCCAAGATTTCTTTTTGGCGTTTTTCAATCTTCTTGACCATACGTTCAAATAGAGCGTGTTGGGATTTGAATTGCTTGCGGTCTTTGAACAAATCCTCTAGCTCTTGGTCTAACTCGTCAAATTCCTTTTGCAAACGCTTTATGGTGCTCGTGTAACGTTCCTGCTCACTGGCGTGGTTCTTCTCGATTTCAGAAACCAAGTCAGGAATAAGTTTCTTGGGTAGCTGGATTGACTTGAGTAATTTTCTTATCTGGTTAATTAAAAGTTCTTCGTCGATCCAGACAGCACCGTGCTTGCCACCATACTCGGTGCACTTACCATAAGTCTTACCATTATGCTTGGGACCATCAAAAGTAATCGAGTAACCACACGTCTGGCACTTGAGGCTCTTAAAGAGGAATGGCTTACTGTTATATTTAGTCTTGCCGTTGGCGCGGCGGTTATTAACCTCTTGCACCTTATCCCATAGCCAAGGCTCTACGATAGTGTCATAGTGGTGGTCGTACTCTTTGCCCTTGTAGACCATACGACCCACGTAAAATGGATTTTTTAAGATTTCTTCCCACTGAGCGGCACTGATGACTACCGCCTTTTCGGTGCGACTACGCAAGCCTTTTGCTTTCATCTCTTTGGCGATAGCTTTGTATGGTAACCCTGTGGAGCGTAGCTTAAAACCCTCATAGATATGGTGCTTACGCTCCTCGTCTAGGCGGATGCCC
>DASTHV010000027.1:0-16559 GCA_035718045.1 Saccharimonadales bacterium (SeqCode)
GGAACGCCAGCGGGTAGCCATCGCCCGAGCGATTATCCGTCAGCCCAAGATACTCATTGCCGACGAGCCCACCGGGAATCTTGACCCTAAGCACGCCTGGGACGTTATCAAGGTATTAGAAAAGGTCAATAAATTCGGCACTACCGTACTGCTGACTACGCACAACCAGGAAATCGTCAATGCCTTAAAACGCCGAGTGGTGACTATTAAAGACGGACATATAGTTTCCGACAAGGCCGTAGGCCGGTACAAAAGCCCTTAGCAGACATCATGAAAGACCATAAATATATAACTGTCGAACGTATTATCAAAAACGGTTTTGTTAATTTTGGCCGGAATGTCTGGCTGGCCATCGCCGCCATCGCCATGATGGCCATTACGCTGACCATATTATTGTTCGCGATTGTGGCCAATACTACCTTTACCCACACCATAGACGACCTAACCAGCCATATTGATGTCGTCGAATACTTAAAGGATGATCTGACACCATCGCAAATCTCTAAGCAAACCAATCAACTAAAAGCTCTGCCAAACGTTAAATCGATTCAATACACCTCTAAAGAAGCTGCCCTAAAAGCTTACGAGGCCGACAACGCCAATAACCCAACCTTGCTGGCGGCCATTTCCGAAACTGATAATCCGCTGCCGGCTAGCATTGAAATTAAACCGGTGGACCCCAATAAACTGCAGGATATTCAAAACTTTTTGGACAAACCGGCTCAAAAAGCCTTACAATCGGATCCCACCAGTTATTCCGGCGACCGTAAGGCGGCTATTGATAACATCACCTCAGCCACCCATTTTTTCCAGCAAGCTGGGATAATTGGCATCATTATATTTATTGTAATTTCAATGTTGATTATCTTTAATACCATCCGGATGGCCATCTTTAACCGGCGTGACGAGCTGATTATTATGCGCCTTTTAGGCGCCAGTACCGCTTATATCCGCGGACCCTTCGTGGTAGAGACAATGCTTTATGGTGCCGTGGCGGCCGGTATTTCACTGATTGTTTGTTGGTCGCTGTTTAAGGTAGCTAGCTCCACCTTGCAAGCCAGCAGCTTAGGATTGCTGGATATCAGCTATTCCAATCACTATTTCACTAGCCACTTATGGGAAATTTTGACCATCCAGATTCTGGTTGGTATACTTATCGGAGCCGCTTCTTCTTTAATTGCGACCAGGCGGTATCTACGGCACCAGCGTTAAGCTGCTCCTAGCCGTATCAATCACGAACAATAAAAAGTGCGAACAAGTTAAATTACAAATTAAGGTCCGGGCAAGCGTATCGCCATCTGTGGATAAGTTTGCTTGCAAGTAGTGGGGGTATGCTATTATTGATAGGGTAGTTCCAAAACAAAAAACTAAATTTAAAATGGTCCGTAAAAAATTCCTGATTTTCACTGTGCTGATTGGTTCGCTGATGGCCGGCGCAACCTTTATTGGCGGCGCCGTTAAGGCCGACCAGTTTGACTCGCAGATCCAAGCTTTAGAGAATCAAAATGCCGCCAATCAAGCGGCTTCTGATTCATTGGCGGCCACGGCTTCCAGTTATCAGCAGGCCATTGACGCGCTGGCCAGCCAAATCAACAGTTTGCAGCAAAATATCGTTAACACTCAGAGTCAGATTGACGCCTTAGACGGCCAAATCAAACAGGCCCAGGCCGAGCTCGACCAAGAAAAGCAAGTATTAGGCGAAAATATCAAAGCCATGTACCTAGAGGGTGATATATCCACGCTGGAAATCTTAGCTAGCAGTAAGAACCTCAGCGACTACGTCAACAAGCAGGAATACCGAAACTCCGTATCGGATAAAGTGAAAGCATCGGTAGATAAGGTCAACAGCCTCAAAGCGCAGCTTCAAAAGCAGCAGGATGAACAAAAAGGACTGCTAGCCAACCTGCAAAAACAGCAAAGCCAGCTACAAGATCAACAAAACCAGCAGGCTCAACTGCTAAGCTATACCGAGGCCCAAAAGTCTCAGTACGACCAGCAGATCAGCTCTAATAACTCTCAGATCGCCAGCTTACGGGCCCAGCAGGCCGCTCTTAACCGCCAACTTGGCGGCGTGCCGAGTGCCGGCGATCCTGGCCATGGTGGCTATCCGGCCGTCTGGAACAATGCTGCCCAGGACACTCTGATAGACAACTGGGGCATGTACAACCGCGAGTGCGTCAGCTACACGGCCTGGAAAGTCTTTCAAACCTACGGCTATATGCCGTATTGGGGTGGCTCGGGCAACGCTAATCAGTGGCCGGCTGATGCCAGAGCGGCGGGAATTCCTACCGGTTCGGTACCAAAAGTCCACTCTGTAGCTATTTGGAATGTCGGCTACTTTGGCCACGCTATGTGGGTCGAGGCTGTCAGCGGCAATACAATTTACGTCAGTCAATACAACTATGATCTGGCCGGCCACTACTCAGAAATGAGTATTAATGGCTCCGGTCTTACATATATCTACTTCGGCGGCTAACATCGCTTGCCCTAGGCTAAAAAAGAGACCGTTTCCGCGCGGGGTTCATAACATGAACTCCGGCTGCACTTGGCAAACCTAATCTCTTTTTTAGCCTAGGACTCGCTTTACCGAAAGTAATGGTAATTGGGTGGGGTATAATAGAGCTAATGTTTGGTAGCGCTAAAGCTAACCCGCAGCCGGAGAAGCATCATGTGAAGACCGGCCCTCATCACCACCGCTGGTCATTCCTCAAGATCCTGGCGGCTTTGGTAACTGTGCTACTGGTTTTTGGCGGCGGCGTAGCCGTTGGCCGCGGCGACGTAAGTTTATGGGGGCCTAAGACACCAGCGAATGCCAGTGCCGCCACCCTGAACTATTCATCGGTAAATCAGGTCTACAATATCCTTAAGAATAATTTTGACGGTAATCTCGATCAGGGCAAACTAATCGATGGGCTCAAAACCGGCTTGGTAGACGCCGCCGGCGATCCATACACCGAATACTTCGATCCAAAGGCCGCTGCGGCCTTTAACGACGAGCTTAGCGGCAGTATCACCGGCATCGGCGCCGAAGTCGGCACGGATAGCGATAACAACATCGTGGTAGTCTCGCCGCTTAGCGGCTATCCGGCCGAACAAGCCGGCCTAAAGCCCAAAGATATAATCGCTGGTATTGACGGCAAACCGACCCAAGGGATGAGCGTGGATACGGCCGTTAGTAAAATCCGGGGCAACGCTGGGACCCAAGTCACCTTAACTATCGTGCGTGATGGCGGTAATCCCTTTAACGTCAACATCACTCGTCAAAAAATAACCGTGCCAAGTGTTACTTATAAAGAAGACGGAGACATTGGCTACTTAAAAGTCAGCCAGTTTACTAATGACACAGTTGGTCTAGCCCAAAAGGCCGCCCAAGAATTTAAGAGCAAGGGAGTTAAGGGTGTAGTCTTAGACCTGCGTGGCGATCCAGGCGGTTATTTATCCGGCGCGGTCGGCGTCTCCAGCTTATGGTTAGACTCCGGCAAAACCGTAGTATCAGAGCGCCGCGGCAGCACAATTATAGATACCGAATACGCTACCGGCAATGATGTCTTGCACGGTCTGCCAACAGTAGTTTTGATTGATAGCGGCAGCGCCAGCGCCAGCGAAATCACCGCCGGAGCCCTTCATGATAACGGTCAGGCTGAACTGGTTGGCGTAACTAGTTTCGGTAAGGGCAGCGTCCAGCAAGTAATCCATCTGAGCGGTGGGGCCGAGATGAAGGTTACCATCGCCCACTGGTATACTCCAGACGGTAAAAACATCAATAAACAGGGTATAGTCCCGGATGTGTCGGTAACTAATTCTGATAGTGATATCAAAGCCGGCAAGGATCCTCAAAAAGACAAAGCCTACGCGATTTTACAGTCTAAAATACAGCAGTAATAATTTGCCGGCCAGTCTAGCTTTAGGGTAAGCTATAAGGAGTTAAATTTAATCGGAGGATAGAGCCGGGCGTGGCGGCAAGAGCCAAGGCTAATACCAAGTATGTGTTCGTGACAGGCGGCGTGTTATCTGGCGTCGGCAAAGGTATTACCGCGGCTTCTATCGGCACAATCCTAAAGGCTCGAGGCCTCTCCGTTAACATCCAAAAGTGCGATCCGTATCTAAATGTCGATGCTGGTTTGCTTAATCCGGCGGAACACGGCGAGTGTTTCGTGACGCATGACGGCGCCGAGACCGACCTGGATGTCGGCCACTACGAAAGATTTCTAGATGTTGATTTGAATCAATCAAGCTCACTGATGACCGGCCGGGTACTGCAAGAAGTCATACGCGACGAGCGCGCCGGCAAGTACCGCGGCAAAACCGTCCAAATCATTCCGCATGTCACCAATCATATTCAAAATACTATCGAGCAAACCGGCAAAGGCTTTGATGTCCACATTATTGAAATCGGTGGTACGGTTGGCGACATAGAAAGCCTTAACTTTTTGGAGGCTATCCGCGAAATGGGTCTGCGTTTGGGGGCTCAAAATTGTGTTTTCGTGCACGTGGTTTATGTTCCGTTTTTGGGAACCAGCCAAGAATTCAAAACTAAACCGGCCCAAAATTCAGTCCATGCGCTGCGTGGTCTTGGCATTGTGCCGGATATTCTAATAGCTCGTTCCGAGACCAAGCCGTCTAAGTCGGTCCCTCAAAAACTGAGCATTTTTACAGGGGTACCGGCCAATTCGATTGCCTTAATGCCTAACGCCGAGACGATTTACCAAGTCCCTCTGACACTGGAAGAAAGCGGCATCGGCAAGGCCATCGCCAGTCAGTTAGGTTTGCCGCCGCGACAACCAGACTTGGCGGGCTGGGAGCGGTTGATTAAAAGCGCTACCAAGAAATATCGCAAGATTTGCCGCATCGGTATCATCGCCAAATACGTAGACAACCAAGACACCTATATGTGTGTCTTTGAGGCGCTGCGGGCGGCGGGCTGGGCCAGCGAAGTCAACCTGGAACTGGTTTGGGTAAACGCCGAAGAACTAGAAAAATCGGATGATCCGGCGGCGACTTTGGCCAGTCTTGATGGACTAGTAGTGCCGGGCGGTTTCGGCGAACGCGGCCTAGAGGGTAAGATTAAAGCCGCGATTTACAGCTTAGATAATAAAACCCCATATCTTGGATTGTGCCTGGGGTTGCAGATGGCGGTTATCGCCGCCGCTCGACGCAGCGGCTTGAAAGACGCCACTACGGTCGAACTTAATCCTGTGGCCCAGCACAAGGTTATTGATTACATGGCCGATCAAGCCGATGTTAAAAACACCGGTGGCACTATGCGCCTGGGCGACTATCCTACGGTCCTGTCTCAGGGCAGCAAGGCCCGCAAAGCCTACGGCCAAGAGAATATCGTGGAACGGCATCGCCACCGCTGCGAATGCAATAACGATTATCGTGACCAATATCAATCCTGGGGCATACAAGCCAGCGGCCTGAGCCCGGATGGCCGCCTGGTAGAGATCATAGAAGCCATTGACCACCCGTACTTTTTAGCTACCCAGGCTCATCCGGAATTCCGCAGCCGCCCCAACCGTCCGCACCCGCTGTTCACTGGCTTCATCAAAGCTTGTCTTGCCAAATAAGCATAAAATTGACTTTTGAGTCTGATAGCGCAACAATTATCGTATAAAACTCAAAAAGTAAAAAAATCGAAAGGAAAGTAAATGAGTCACGGACCAGAAAGACTTTATTCTTCAGAGGAAGAAAGGCAGCGAGCCCTGGATTTGGATCGTCAAGTTGAAAGTATGCCACTACCCGGCGCGGAACAAAGGCATTATACTAGCGAAGCTCAGAGGCAGGCGGCGCTAGCCGCCGCCGAAAGGGCAAACATCGCCAAAGCGGCAGGCAAAGCCGGCTTAACCAGTGACGAATGGCGAACAAAACGTGACAGAGACGCTAGATCGGGAGAGGGCCGATACTAAGACTTAGTCAACGATGACTTCGGTGCGAGGATGGCTGCGGCCGCTAAAGCTTTTAACTTTGCGCGTCTTAAATTGCACGATGCCATCTTTGGCGGCGTGAATGCTGTAATTGCGTGATAAAAATGTGCCGGCTCCGGGACGTTTGCTCATGCCGACTTGGCGTACGATAATATCGCCGGCCTTGACCTTTTGGCCGCCAAAAACCTTTAGGCCCAACCGCTGGCCGGGGCTGTCTGTGGTGTTCTTGCTGGTACCGCCTGCTTTTACATGACTCATAATATTTACCTAAACCTTCTTTAAGACTAATAACTGGCGGCCAACAACTTGGTTTTCTCTAAAGTAAATCAACTCGTCGCGGCCGGCCTGCTTTAAGTCCAAATAATTGTAACCCATATCTGTTAAATGGTCAATAACCGGCAGGGCTATAAACTTACCGCCGCCTTGGTGCCAGGCCGGCACGGCTAGGCATATTCTACGGCCGGACTTTACTTGCGGAGCCAGGTTCTGCAAAAACTTCTTGGTAATCGTATTGGCATCAGAAATTATTTGTTTCAATTCGGCTGGCGGCGGCAATTTAGCTAAAGGCCGCCCCAGAAATACTTCACTGGCTATAGTGCTAAATCCAGGCCACTGATACTTGGTGGCATCGGCTGGCTCGATATCAACTTGGCCTTCCAGGCTGGGATATTTTTCAAACAACCACTTCATGTTCCGTCTAGAATACTCCACCATCCGCGGTTCAATATCCGTACCCAAGACGCTGTAGCCCATCAACAGGGCCTCCTGCAACATAACACCGGTGCCGCAAAATGGATCCAAGACCCTCACCCGGGTTCTATCCTCTATGTTTATAGGCGATCCGACGGCTAAGTTAACGATTATCTGGGCAAGCTTGGGCGGTAGCATGCCGATTCGGGCGTCCCGGGCCGGCCGGCCCTGGTCGCGGGAGCCGTAAGCCTCAATATCTTGGACGAATAAAGTTTGCGCCAGATAGGTCTGATTGCCAGCTCCAACGAATAAAAGCTCCCACGCGCCCTTATGTGTCAATTTGTTATGGAGCACCTGGGCGCTGTTAAGCGCGGATTGGTTATTGGGCACTACTCGCACCGGCCGGCCGGCCCTTCGAACGATTTTTTTAATTTCCAGCATCGTTTGGCCGATTTTGCCTACCGGCACGCTAAGATTATAAACACTCAGACCAAGGGTGAATTTACCTTCCGGCAAATGCTTGGCGTGCGGCGGTATATTTTCAACTAAATACTTTGATAGCTTAGGCCAGTCGCTATAGGCCAGGGTGGCCAGTAGCCGGGCAACCTTAACCGTGCCGCCCAGTTGGCTGAAGTTAATCTCTTCGGCTGGAATATCAAGCAGCGCCGCGCCGGGCAGCGGCTGCACGTGTTCGGCACCGTACAGGCTCTCCAGCTCGGCGATCCCTAATGCCGGCTGCCGCCCCAAAACGCAAATACTCTTAGCCTCAAATTCACTCATATCTCAACTCTAGTATAATCAAAAGCAGCAATGGATACACACCAAGAGCCGCACCACATCAAACGGTCTAAATGGCGGGCGGTTCTAACACTTGTGACCTTCGCGGCTTTGGCGATTTTAATTTACGGTGTCCGTAAAGACATCGGCGGTGTAATCGACAACTTAGGTAAGGTAAACGCCTTCGCATTGCTGCTGCTAATCCCGCTGCAAATCCTCAATTACGACGCCTACTCTAGGCTGCTTGTCCGCTTGTTTAAGATATTGGGCGAACAAGTACGCTACCGGGATATGTACCGGCTCAATTTGGAGCTGAACTTCGTCAACCATATCTTGCCAAGCGGTGGAGTCAGCGGCATCTCATACTTTACGGTCAGGATGCGAGCTTACGGCGTGCCTGGTTCAAAATCTACTTTATCGCAGCTGATGAAATTGTTGCTTTTGTATACCAGCTTTCAGCCGTTGCTGGTAATCGGCGTCTTTTTACTGGCTATCAGAGGCCATGTCAATAACTTGATCATGGTGGTCGCCAGTTCGTTGATAACGCTGTTGGTGGTGGGCACCTTCGCCTTCATCTATATGGTAGAGGACCGCCAGCGAATCAATAAGGTTTTGACATTCGCTACCCGAGCTATCAATAGATTGATAGGCTTTTTCCGTCGCAAGCCGGACACTATCAATATTGAAGGCGCCCAGCTGGCTTTTGGCGAGCTGCATGATAATTACCAGCTATTTAAGTCTAACTGGCGCCAGTTAAAGCTGCCGTTTTTGTACATGACATTTGCTAATATTACCGAAGTAGCAGCCGTTTACGTAGTCTATATCGCGTTCGGGCGGCTGGTGAACGTCGGTGCGGTTACCTTGGCTTACGCTGTCGCCAACTTCGCCGGATTAATATCGGTGCTGCCGGCTGGCATCGGCATTTACGAAGGCTTGATGACCGCCGTTTTGGTCGCTACCGGGATATCGGCCGGTCTAAGCATCCCGGTGACTATCATGTATCGGGTCTTGAATATGGCCATTCAGCTGACGCCGGGGTATTACTTTTACCAAAAAGCCGTGCGCGGCGGCCTGGATAAGACCAAATGATGGAATCGGTCGTATTGGCGCCCATTGATTTTGTGGCGCTGGTTAATCAGACCCTGGAATTTGCTTACCCGGTAGTGGCGATTGAGGGTGAGCTGGCTAATTTTAGAATCTCCAAAAACAAATGGCTATATTTTGACTTACAGGACGAGCAGGCCCGTGTGCGGTTTTTTGGCACTATTTACAATTTGCCGGGACCGTTGGAAGACGGCCTAAAACTGCGGGTAATTGGCGCACCGCGCCTGCATCCGCGCTTTGGTTTCAGTGTCAATGTCCAATCAATTTCGCCGGTGGGCGAAGGCTCGATTAAAAAAGCCGCCGACCTGTTACGGTCAAAATTAGAGGCCGAGGGCTTGTTTGATCCGGTACGCAAGCGATTATTGCCGGCAGCCCCGGAAACTATCGGCCTGATTACCGCCGGCAACTCTGCGGCTTACGCCGATTTTATGAAGATTTTAAACGAGCGCTGGGGCGGGATAGAGATCTGGTTTACCGACGTGTATGTGCAGGGCGAACGAGCACCCCTACAAATCATGAATGCCATAGAACATTTTAACGAGCTGCCTAAACTACCGGACCTTCTGGTTGTTATCCGAGGCGGCGGCAGCGCTGAAGATTTGGCGGCTTTTAGCGACGAGCGAGTAGTCAGAGCCGTGGCCGCCAGCCGGATTCCGACTTTGGTCGGGGTGGGCCATGAGGTCGATATCAGCTTAGCCGAATTGGCGGCCGACGCCCGGGCCTCTACGCCTACTAACGCCGCCCAGCTGGCCGTGCCCAATCGCCACGAGGTTCTAGCAAGCTTAGGCGCGGCCGCCAGCGATCTGGCCCGCCGGTTGAGTCACGCCTTTGATAATTCGCTCCAAGAAGTCGGCCGTAGTCGGGAATACTTAACAAGTCAAGTATTTTTACACCTTAAAAATCAACAAAATTCATTAATTTCTGAACGTAAACTAATCAAGGTTTTTGACCCGGCGGCGGCGCTTAAACGTGGTTACGCTATCATCAGCAAAGCCAACGCCCATGTCAGCAGTGTCAGCCGGCTGAAAATTAATGACAAAATCGCTGTCCGGCTGGCGGATGGTACAATAGGCGCAAGCGTAGAGGAAATTAAATAATGGCCAAGCCAAAAACACCGAAATCATATAAGCAGATGACTCAACAACTAAACCAAATGGTCGAGTGGTTCGAGAGTGATGAAGTGGACTTAGATCAAGCCGTCGGTAAGTACCAAGAAGCCCTGCGCCTGCTGGCCGAAATGGAAGAATATCTTAAAACTACCGAAAACAAAGTCAAAAAAATCGCTGCTAAATTCGACGAGTAATGGAAGTGTTATACATTTTCTTCTGGGTTGTCTGGGCGGCCGCAATCGCGCTGATTTTTGCCTATAGTTTCGTGCTGCTGTTCGGAGCACCATATTTTCCCAGCCTTGACCCGCATGTTAAGGTCGCCTTTAAGCTGCTAGATCTCAAAAAGGGTCAAACCGTCTATGATTTGGGCTGCGGCGACGGCCGGTTTTTGCGAGCGGCCGCCCAGCGGGGCATCAAAGCCGTGGGCTACGAGCTAAACCCATTCATGTTTGTGTGGGCGTGGCTGGCTACACGTCGTTATCGCCATTTGGTCAGCGTGCGGCTGGGCAACTTCTGGAAAGCTGATATTTCGCAGGCCGACGCCGTGTTTGTATTCCTGCTGACCAAATTTATGAAACGCCTGGACGATAAACTGGCCGCCGAGGGCAAAAAAGGCCTAAAAGTAGCCAGCCACGCCTTTAAAATCCCCGGCAAAAAACCGCTCGCCAAAGAATATGGCGTGTTTCTTTATAAATACTAAAAACGCGGCCGGCTTGTTTAGCGGGTCAATCTGATTTAACATAAGCATATGCATTTCGCTGCGCGAAATTTTTTAACATTTACCGTTTACCATTTACCATTTATTTCTCACCTTTCCTTGACCAAATGTAAATTGGTAATTGGAGTGGCCGGAGGCCGCGACTAATGGATCCTCAACAAACATCTGGGCCGGTTTCTTATAATTCCGTGGCGCGCGGTGGCTCATCGGCCAAATACATCGTAACCATAGTAATTCTGGTGCTGTTGCTAGTTGCCGTCGCTGTTTTTGGTTATTGGGCATTTTCTGGTCGTCAAGACTACAAAAACAATGCCCAGCAAAAAATCGACAAAGCGGTAAGTATCGCCAAGCAGCAACAGGCCGCCGATCTGCAGAAGCAATTTGACCAGCAAAGCAAGTCGCCCTATAAGGTTTTCAAGGGTTCGCCCACCTATGGCACAGTTACTTTTAACTACCCAAAAACTTGGAGTGCTTATGTCGATAGCACCAGCTCTTCAGAACCGATTAACGCCTACTTCAACCCCGATCAAGTTCCCGGCCTAAACAGCCGGTCGGCTTTTGCCCTGCGGGTCGAGCTGGAAAGTACCGACTATAGCCAGGTCGTGCAGCAGTTTAACTCGTACATCAGTCAAGGAAAAGTTGCCGCCCAAGCCTATCTGCCGCCCAAACTCAAGAATGTCACCAATGCCGTGCCCGGTACGCTGTTTAGCGGCCATGTGAACCTGGGCGATAGTACCCAAAACGGCGAACTTCTGGTTATCAAAGTCCGCGACAAAACCCTAGAGGTTTATACTGAATCAAACGATTATCTTAACGATTTCAATAACGCTGTTTTATCCAGCTTGTCGTTTGTCCCGTAATTTTAGCCTTTTTTAACAACAGAATCAGCTACTGGCGCGGTGATATAATCTAGGCAGATGGGGACAGGCCTGAGAAAGTCAGTATTCAATAGGGAACAAGACGAAATCGCCAAGCAGCGGGCTATTTTGATGACGCTAAGCAATGATTTGGCCCTGCCGCTGCTACAGGTCAAGGCCTCCTTGCAGGACCTAGAGAGCCAGGATTTCGCCAAAGCTGCCAGCCGTCAGCATGCGCAGCAAGCCGCCATGAGCATTGATACCGGTCTGCAGCTGGTCGAGGCTTACCGTCTACTGCTTGATTGGACAAAAGACTGTAATTTACCAGCCGAACCTCTGGCCATCGGTTCGATTTTAGAAGATATCGCCCACCAACTAACTCCTTATGCCAAGCAATATAACACAGAGATCCAGGTTAGTGTCCAGCCGCGGCTGGCTCCGGTGCTGGCTAATCATCCCACGCTTAATTCAGCGCTTGAGGTTTTGGGGGCTAGCCTAATCCGTGCTCAAAGCGCCCACTCTGAAAAACCTAAATATCAGTTGGTTCTGGGTGCTCACCGTTCGCCGGATAATGTCATATCAGCTGGTGTATTCAGCGATGTAGAGGGCTTAAGCGACCGGGCGCTGCGAGCGGCCCGCAGCTTAATCGGCCGGGCCCGTCAACCCTTACTGAATGTTCCAGAAGGCGCCGCCGCTGGCATCCTGGTAGCCGATATGCTGTGCGCCGCCATGTGGCAGCCGCTGCGGGCCGCCGCCCACAACCGCCTGCCCGGTCTGGCTACAGGTGTTCCGGCAACTAAACAATTGCAAATTATATGATAAGCCCTAGTGCTAACCGGGTTTTATTGATAGAGCCGGACCGGCCGCTGGCCGATCATATAGCCGCCTTTTTATCGCGAGCTGATTTTACGGTAGAGACTCATTCGGATCCGCAGGCAGCCATCATGATCGCCGACGCGAATTCGCCCGATATAGTAATTATGGATCTGTTGATGGCCAGTCATTCGGCAATCGAATTTTTATATGAATTCCGCAGCTATCCGGAATGGCAAGGCGTGCCGGTGATCGTGCTTAGCAGTTTATCAGAGGATGAGCTACGGCCATTCAGCCAGTCGTTGTGCCAGCTGAATATCCATAAGCACATCTATAAACCGCACATCCAGTTCAACGCTTTGGTCAGGGAAGTGCAAAGTCTTCTCCAGCCCGCAATGGTATGACTGCTACTCAAACCCAAGCTATCGTCTTGGCCCGCACCGATTTTGGCGAGGCCGACCGAATACTGACGTTCATTACTCCCGACCAAGGTAAGGTCAAGGCCATCGCCAAAGGTGTCAGAAAAACTAAAAGCAAGCTAGCCGGCGGCATCGAGCTGTTTAGTGTCAGCGATATCAGCTTCATTCCGGGCAGAAAAGAAATAAGCACAGTCGTATCGACTCGGCTTAAAAAACATTATGGGCAGATAGTGAAAGACTTAGACCGTACCGCAGTTGGTTTCGAGCTGATTAAAAGAATTAATAAAGCCACGGAGGATTCGCCGGAACCGGCCTATTTTTATTTACTGCAGGAGGCTTTCGAGGCCTTAGACGATTCTTCTGTCGATTTCAACCTGATAAAACTATGGTTCGATATGCAGCTGCTGCGATTGGGCGGCCACTCGCCAAATCTATATTCTGATGACAAGGGCCATAAGCTCTTACCCGACAGCACTTATACTTTTGATTTTGATAATGTCCGGTTCGTCAAAAACAGCCGCGGCAAATTCACGTCCGGCCACATTAAGTTTCTTCGAATCGGCTTTTCGGCGTCAGTACCCAGAATACTTAATCGGATAAATAATGCTAACGAGCTGGCCGCGGCGACCGGTCCGCTCATCCAATCTTTACTGCAGTCTTATATAAGATTATGAGTGTCACTCGTTAGCCGCGGTATTTTGAGATCTTTCCTCCCATTCCACCAGGATTTCGGAGGTCGACTGGCCGGGCCGGTCGGCTACGGGAATCTGCCATTCATCGTTCGCCGCCATCGCTTCTTCGCATTCGCCAATGCGCTCTTCAATCAATTGGAGAATAGAAGGGTCAACATTTTCCTGCTCATGAGCCTCTAGCGCCATCCGGAATTGTTCCCGGGCCTCCATAAATAAACTCCGGTCCATATAACTTCTGCCACGGTCGTAAAATACTCTAGAGAAATCGTTGTTGGTCCTAGACAGCTCAAATGCTGAATTGAAGCTTTGGCGCGCTTCTTTGTGGGCGCCAACCGCCGTATAGCCAAGCGCCAGACGGCGGAAAACATAGTGTTGCATCTGTCTGTCTTTGACCGGTTGCTCGGTTAAGATCGAGCGGTATATATCAATAGCCAAATCACTGCCTTCATAAAGGGCTTGATCCGCGCTGTTAAGACTTTCGCCGATGATTCGCCAGTTCATAGCCTTCCTTACTTAAAGTTTACGTTGTCCAGGCGGGAGGCAGATGCCTCCCGCCTGGACGATTCCGCTAGAGCGCCCTCGAGAGGCGGTGCCGGCCGTGTAGCCAGTTGCCTAGCCAGTGCAGCAGCAGCTGATACGGCCAGGGGTTGGGGTGTCGGCAGTTCCAGTCGATCTCATGCAGGACGTCGTCGGCCATGTCGACTGCCGGCCAGTACTCCTTGCGGTCGGCAGGCAGCAGATCGATGGCCATCTGGGCGTATCTCTTCGCGCGGGGCAGGTCGCCCAGCATGTACTCGGCCTGAGCCAAGTAGGCGTGCGCCCGGCCACCATCTTCGTTCGATACGGCCCCCAGAGCGCAGAGCAGCAGCTCGCTGCGTGCCTGCTTCCAGTCCTTCTGGCGGGCAAAACGCTTCGCCCGCTCGATGACCTCGTTCACCGCCGCGGTGCTTGCCGGATTACCTCCGGCCGCGCGCCTTGGCATCATTCAGGGACCTCCGTCTCCGTAGGTTTAGCAGAACTAACATATAATAACATAATTTAACACCTTAGGCAATCGCTCTATAGGAGTCCATTCTGATATAATTTGATTTAAGATGGAGTCAAAACCGACAATGGAAGATATTGTCAGTCTCGCTAAAAGAAGAGGCTTTATTTATCAGGGCAGCGAGATTTACGGCGGCCTGGCCGGCACTTATGATTACGGCCCGCTAGGTACTTTACTAAAACGTAACATCGTCGCCGAGTGGCTCAAGTTTTTTGTGGATGGCTGGGGCGATATGTACCAGATTGATAGCGCCATTTTGATGAATCCAAAGGTCTGGCAGGCCAGCGGCCACGTTGATACGTTTACCGATCCGCTGGTGGAATGCAGCAATTGTCACAGCCGCCAGCGGGCCGATAAGATAAAGGGCGACAAGTGCCCGGCCTGCGGCAAAGCCGGCACCTTCGGCCAAGCCCGCCAATTTAACCTGATGTTCAAGACCAATGCCGGACCACTTGAGGATGAAAACTCAGCGGTTTATCTGCGGCCAGAGACGGCCCAGGGCATGTTCACTAATTACAAAAATATCTTAGATAGTTTTTATCCGGACCTGCCGTTCGGTATCGCCCAGGTAGGTAAAGCTTTCCGTAACGAGATCAGCCCGCGTGACTTTTTGTTCCGCACCCGCGAGTTCGAAATCATGGAGTTCGAGTTTTTCATAAAAGAATCGGACTGGGAGCCCAAGTTTGAAAAATGGCGCAAAGATATGCATAGCTGGTTCAAGCACCTCGGTCTGGACGTGGAAAAGATCAAGGAACTAGAAGTCCCGGCAGAAGATAGGGCACATTACAGCAAGCGTACTATCGACTTTTTGTACGATTTCCCATCTTTGGGCTTTGACGAAGTCGGCGGCCTGGCTTACCGCACCGATTTCGACCTAAAAAAACACCAAGAACATTCCGGCAAAGATATGAGCTACCGGCCCAAAGACGGCAGTGAACCGTTTATCCCTCACGTCATCGAACCTACCTTCGGCGTCGACCGCAACTTCTTGGCCGTTTTATGCCAGGCTTACAGCCAGGACGAACAGGGCGGGGAAAAGCGCGTTTTCTTGAAACTTCCGTCACACTTAGCCCCTGTCAAAGTCGCCGTTTTCCCGTTATTAAAGAACAAGCCGGAATTGGTAGAAAAGGCTCGCGAAGTTTACAAAACCCTGCGCAAGCAGGTACAGGGCGAGGTTATGTGGGATGACAACGGCAACATCGGCAAACGCTACCGCCGCCAGGACGAAATCGGCACCCCGTACTGTGTCACGATCGACTTCCAGAGCCTGGAAGACGACACCGTCACTGTCCGTCACCGCGACACCACCGAACAAACCCGCCAAAAAAACTCCGAACTATCCTTATAGTCATGAAAAACAGGGACCATTATAAAATGCTATTGAAAATAGTATAAAATAGGTTATAATATGAATTATGCGTGAGCCTAAAGAACCTGGTTTAGCCAGTCATGAACCGATTACTGATGCACAAAAAAGACGTATCGGCGAAGCCTTAACCTCTGACATTAAGGCTGCACTAGTTTATGAAAGCATTAATGGTATACAACATCCAGATGTATGGGCCTTTGACGTAGAAAATTCCACCGACCTTATGGATGACGAAGGATATCTGCCGACCGCGATCGGGATAGGTCAGGATGAGCATGAAGAGACACCTACAACCCGCAGCTACCGTGCTATGGTCACCAGAGTCGGCTTGGAGAGGGGCGCAGTAAAAACATATGATTACAAGATTATTATGCGCAAAAACACCCAGGAAGTTTTAGATGTAAGATTAGGTCTAACAACCCCTGAAATAATTGAAGCCATCCGCGAAATGGCAAACACAAGTTTTGATGAGTTTGACGAAGGCCGTGATGCGTATAGCCGTGGCCGATATACTGACCCCATCATGAGGATGTCTGAGTTAACACGGATGGAACTGCAAAGTCAATGGGACAGAGGCGAATGCAGCAGTTCGGAAGCCGAAGATCTTATTTCAGCTTTAGATCATGCTGTTCCTGGCCTGTCTGTGGCAGAGCTCCAAGCACGCTCTTGGGCTGCAGACCGTGTTACCGATGATCAAATAGAGTCATAGATAATCTGTAGAGAAATAACTAAAATTAAAAAGATGAAAAAAGAATCGAACAATAACCGCTCAATGCTCAATCGGTCCGCTAAACATTTTGTCGACCCTGAGACGCGATTTAAATTAATTCTGTCGGTATACGTGATTATGATTCGGGAGGGCAAAATATTGTTGCTGCGCCGGGCTAACACTGGTTATGAAGACGGTAATTATGGTCTGCCTTCCGGTCACGCCGACGGCGGCGAAACCAGCAGGGCAGCTACCGCGCGAGAGGCAAAGGAAGAGGCCGGCGTGACTATAAAACCCGGTGATCTTAAACTGGCTCATTGCATGCACCGCCTC
>DASTHV010000028.1:0-8005 GCA_035718045.1 Saccharimonadales bacterium (SeqCode)
CGCCCAAACTTATGAAACGGCCCTTCATAATTATCAGCAGGCCTTAGAGGCTTGTACTCTGCTTATGATTGCCAATGAACGGTCAAATGGTATCGACGAACAAGAAATCCATAAGCATATAGTCCAAATGAAGTACGGCGAAGACGCCCGCTACGCCGAGCGGATAGTCGACATTAACGATGAAAACTTCAATAACCTGCGCGGCTTCCGTAAAGGCATGGCTAATATGCTGCGCCATTACGCCAACCTGTCTACTCGCAATAAAATACTGCTAGGATTGTTAGTGGGCGTAGGAGTTGGCACGGCTTCGGCACTGACCGGCGGCGGTCTGGCTGTAGTCGTAGCCGGTTCAGCCCTGCGCGTTTCTCAAGGATTAGTCGGCCATCAAGCCAGCTTGCGCAATAATATCAGGCGCAACAATTTAGAAAGACAGCTGGCCCAGATAAGCCAAGAGCAGCAAAGGGCTCTGGGTAGTCTGGGTACTGGCGACTTAGAGACCAGCGGCCGCGGTCTGGCCGGCCAAACCGGCAGTGAACGCAGTGCTTATACTCGGGAAAATATGCGCCGCAACCGGCGCGGAACTTATATCATGCTGGCCGGCGCCGCCTTGGCCGGCGCTGGTATCGCCCATCTGGAAGGCGTAAACGTCATACCGGACACTGGTTGGCTACACCCGCATATCAACTGGCCGAATATCCATATACCGGGCATTCATAATCCGTTTGGCGGTCCTGAGCACGCCAACCACATTCCAGGTACTACTACCGGTGGTGGCCCCGGGTTTGGCACCGGCGCCGGCCACGAAGCCTTAAAACACTTGCCAGATAACTTCAACATGGACACAATCCAAGCCCACAATACAACGGACTTTATCAACCATACATTCGGACATAACGGCTTGCTGGAGCGCCAGGGAATCCACGCCCAAGGTTTGACGCCTGAGAAGTCTAGACACTTGGCCGAGTATCTACAGAATCATCATTGGCACGTGGTAGAAGGCATGCAGCCAGGAGGCCCCAACGGCACAGAACAGCACATAGTTGACGCCGCCAGCTGGAAAGACGGTATCCACAATCCGTCGCACGCCGAAGCCTGGACATCAAAAGAAGAATTGCAAAACGCCATGAAAATCGCCAGTGAAAAATTCGGAATAACCTTTAGTTAGGAGACGCACTAATGAGTAAAGACGACCAATCAACTATGCAACCCGAAGACAGATTACTGGCGGCCATGGGCCTGAAGGGCCTGGAAAGCGACGAAAAAGCCGCGGCTCTGCAAGACATTTTATTTACCCTGAACACCAGGGTGGGGCGGCGGATGATAGAAGGCTTCAGTCCAGAGCAGGCTGAAGAGTTCGAGCGGCTCAGCCGGCCCGGCACTGACGTAGAAAAACTGATGTACTGGATTTCGCTGAACGTACCCAATCATCAGCAGATGATAGAGGAAGAAACCCGCAAAATGCGTGATGACGCCACCAACTTCGCCGATGAAATGATGCAAAAGGCCGGCCCGGCGCCGCAGGAAAGTAAACAATGAGTCAATTATTTGACGCGGCTAACAGGGAGGTGAGATAATCAAGCTTATGTTTCAGCTAGATGATAATTTATTAAAAGAACTAGGACTTGGCGACATGCCGGCGGCCGAAAAGAACAAGATGCTGGCCCATATTTATGAGACGCTGGAGCTTAGAGTCGGCATGAAATTGGCCGAACAAATGACCGACGCCCAACTGGACGAATTCGAAGGATTTATAGATAGGAACGACGAAGCCGGCGCCCTAAAATGGCTGGAGACAAACTTTCCTGATTACAAGCAGGTGGTAGCCGACGAGTTAGACAAGCTGAAGGGCGAAATTAAAGAACAAGCGCCGCAGATTATGCAGGCCACCATGGCCGATACTGGCGGTCAGCAACCACCGGCGGCTCCACCGGCCACGGACGATCAACCACCGCAGCCATCACAACCGGCTACCGACAACCCCCAGCCGGCCAGTGACGCCCCTCAACCATCTCAAGACAACAGTTCTGCTCCGGCTGGATAGCCAATCGCTACCAGCAAATCGTTAAATAAAAACTAAAAACAAAAATAAAAATGTCCGAAACCCTACCATCAAGCCCAGCTACAACAATCCCAGAGGCCGAACAACTGGACTTGACTTCCGAGCAGGGTTGGAACCAACAACTCGACCTGTCGGGTGAAGCTGGCTGGGCGCCGGAACAGACGAATCTGACCGGCGAACCGGGTTGGAACGGCGGGTCTGCGTCCGCCAGCCCGGAAACCGGCCAGCCGATTTCCCAGCCGATGGGCCAAGACTCCGAGCAATACCGAACATTAGAGTTTGACGTAGAACAACCAGCTACAGCCAGCTTGGATAGTTTGCCCGAGCCAATTCCGGCCGCGGAAACCGCGCCGGCAGCCGGCCCCCAGGAGCAAGTCCAACCCCAAGTTCAAGAGCAAGCCAAATCGCTATCGCCTGAAGACCAAAAGCGCATCGCGGGGGAGGCCAAGGAGTATTTTAATTCGCTGGATAAGTATTTTGACAACAGTGAAGCCAGCCGCGATCCTAAAGCGCCTAAAACCGTGGAACAGATGCGCCAACAGCTGGCTCAATACGAACAATCGGTCAAAGACGCCTATCTGGAAGAATTTAAGACCCTCGGTATCGAAAACGTCGACGGTAAGTGGGCGATGGCCCCGGAAATTATAGACCAGGTCAATGAAGCGATAGCCAAGGCCAAGCAGCAAAAAATCGCCGAATTCGCTCGTCAGCTGCGTTACGGCCCGGAAGAAAATAAAGATAAGGATGTCAATAAAGCCCGCGAGAGCCTGACCAAACTATTAAATATGTCCGACGAGCAGTTCACGCAGTTGCGACGAGACTGGGAACAACACTCCATCGGCCGAGCCTACGAAGCCGCTACCAAAGAAGATAAAAACTATAAAGTCGGCGAGCAAAGACAGGCCGCCCGCAGCGAAATTGACCGCCTGCAAGAACAATACGGTGGAACGCTGCTAGAAGTGGCGCGTCTGCCCCTGGACAGAGAAGCAGGCGGCCAGACTCGAGCGGCTCTTGATACTTACCTGGAGCGGCAGCGCCAAATCAAAAACAGCCCTAACCGATTAGTCGATACTGAAGTAGCTTCGGCTATCAGCCGCGGTCAAGCCGTACGGGATTTAGAAACCCAGCTGAAGCAGAAATACCAAGCCGAAGGCCTGGATCCTGTCCAGATCCAGGACCGCCTGGAAGAAAGTCGCGGCGCTCTGCAGAGTTGGGTGGAAAATATCCAAAATGGCCCTAAAGCCCTGGAAGATTTAAATACATTTGAAGCTCAGCAAGACAAGGAACGCCGCTTAAGCGCCAAGCGCCAAAAGGTCCGTGAATATTTCGCCGCGGTCTTACTGCCAAAGGCCGTCAGAGGTGTATTTAACAGGAGCGAAGCTAAAGCCGAGGCCCCAGAGGCTGCGCCTCAAATCGACCTTAAGGAAATGATGGGCCGCGGCGTGGACCACAACGGCTCGCATACCCGGGCCGGCGGCGAAGCTCTGCTGGGCGGCGGTAGCGGCGGCAGCGGCGAAAGCTTGTGGCGCAAAACCATGGCCAACGTGGAGTTGGCCCGCAACCTAGGCCGAAACGAAGGCCGCTTGCTGCAAGCTATGATTTACATGGCCCTTGTCCCTAAAGGTTTGGAAGACGGCGCGGCCGCGGCCTGGCAGGCCATACCTGAAAAGACTAAAAAAGAAGCTCGTAAAAAAATGGTAATGGGTATGTCGGTAACCGCCAGAGCGATAGTCCGGGCCAAAGTAAAAGCCGTAGAAAAGGCCCGTAAAGCCGGCGCCACCGGCGCGGCGGCCGCGGCCTTAAGAATCGGTACGCTGAGGGCTTAACCTATGCAAACGGACGACCCAAATTTATTAGAGGATCTAGACCTTAGTTCATATAGCCCAAAGCAAGCGCAAGCAATAGCCCAAAACATCTACGCTGCCCTAGAAGATAGGGTAGGCGACCAGGTGGCCAATTTGATTAGCGATGAACAATTCGACCAATATGAAGTATTGATAGACCAGGCCGATGACCAAAAACTGGATCAATGGCTGGACGCCAACGTGCCAAACTACGACCAGCTAGTTGAAATCACCCTGCAAAGCCTAAAACAAGAATTCCAAGCCAACCCGACGGCATTCCTAGCAAGCTTAGAAAATAACCAAAACGAATTAACCGCCCCTGTTTAATTTGAACACTAAAATTATTCAATGTTTATCAGTAAAGGGTCGCAAAACTAACTTGATTAATTATAGTTTTTATGGTAAAGTAATAAATTGAGCCTGGAAGCTCATTTAATATTATGCGCAAAATATTAGATTTTGATGCCGCCTATTCTCCTGAAAGCAGGATAGACACAGTGAATTCTTATGCAGAGGCTTGGCCGGTTGCCGAGTCGGCTAAGTATTATCAAAAACAAGTCAGCCAATTAGATCTTCTAGACGATCGGCAGACCCGTAGACTGGCATACCAGATACAGTTAGCTAAGTCTGTAGAACCTAAGCTTGAGTTCGCTCGTTGGGCTGAGCTATCAAAGGATGAAGCTTACCGTAGAATCGAAACACTAGTAAAAGAAGGTCGGGTCGCCAAGAATCAATTAACTACCGGTTATCTACGTTTAGTCACCTATGTAGCAAGACTAACGATGGGCTGGTTACCATACGGCTCTAATGGCTACAAGGAAGAGGCACGAACGAATGGCGAAGACGATGAAGAAAAAGTCGTACCCCAACGCTCCGAATCAGTTTTCAAAGGAAATATCGTGGCCGATCTATCGGTTTTTAAAACAGCGCCTTTGCCGCTGGAAGACCGCATCCAGGTTGGTACGGAGGGGTTAATGGAGGCCGCCGAAAAATATGACCCCAGCTCGAATGCTAAATTTATAACCTATGCTTGGTGGTGGATTGAAAGTGAAATTCTAAGAACGATAGCTTTAGACAAAGTCATCCATATTCCGGTGGATAAGGTAGAAATGTTAAGAAATGTCCGGGCACAAAATGACAAGCTTTCCCAAGAACTGGGCCGCAGCCCCACAGGCGACGAGTTATCCGAAGCCGTAAGTCATATAAAGGGGATCAACCAGCATATAAAAGCCAAAAACGCCGACTCTGTGGCCGCCTTCCATCAATTGGACGAAAGTACCTACGACCGAACTGATCTAACTGAAAGTGAGATTGTTGAACAAATAATGCGGGAAGAAGCGGTTGATAAGGCCTTGGAAACACTGCCGGAGCGGGAAAGAGACATAATAGCCATGAGATATGGTTTCGTAGGTGGAGAACCAATGACGCTAGAGGAGATTGGTAGTCAAATCGGTGCAACAAGAGAAAGGGTGAGACAACTGGAATACCAGGCTTTGGGCCGTTTGGCGGCGTATGTTCCAACCTGGAACTAACGCAGATAACCTCTCATAAAGTCTCTACTGGTCATGGTCTTGCCGGAGGGGGCGATCAGTTCGACAATCTCTAAAAAGCCTGGCTGGCAGGTGATTACAAGCGCGCCGTCGGTCTGGCTTTTAGCGACCCGGGCCTTGGTAATCACGATTTCATGCCCGTGAACCACCGCTCGGGTCTTGGGAAAACCCAAAAAGGCCCTGACTTGGCGCTCAATAGCATCGGCCGGCTCACTAAAGTCGGTTTTGCCCATAGCTTTGGTCAATAATCTGCTGAAGGTGACCTCGGTTTCATCCTGCGGCCGCGGCTTTAGCGAGCCGGCCAAAATTCCGTCCAAATTATCCCTCAACAGCTGACAGCCGATATTCAATAGCTTTTCGGCTAGCTGGAATTTATTTTCCGACCCGGCGAGTTCCACTTTTTGCTGAACATATACCGGGCCGGCGTCCATCTCGGCACTCAAGCGCATCAGCGACACTCCGGTTTGCCGTTCGCCATTTAAAATCGCTGTTTCCACAGGGGTAGGGCCGCGCAGTTTGGGCAGCAGGCTAGGGTGGATATTGATAATGCCCTTGGGGAATAAATCCATAATTTGCTGCGGTACCAGCCGTCCGTAGGCCACCAAAACGCCGGCCTCGGCGCCCAGATTCTTTAGTTTGTCTATTAGCTCACCCGGCTTATCTATCAGCACCGGAATGTGGTAAGCGTGGGCTACTTCCACGATTTCCAGCGGACGTTTACTGCGCGATACGCCTTCCGTGTAGCTGGCGGCTACCGCCTTTACATCATAGCCGGCGTGGACCAAGGCTTGCAGCGTCGGTGCCGTGGTCGGCGCGGCCGTCGCCAGACGTTCATTGCCGAAAAAGACCAGTTTAGGTTTGGAAGACATTGGCTTTCTCGGCTTGCTCGTAGGGCAAGGGCTCCAATTTACCGTTGTCGGTCAGCTTATAAAAGGCGTCTTTTTTATCCTTGATGTGGTCTACGAACACAAGGCCGTTACAGTGGTCGATTTCGTGCTGAAAAATGCGGGCTAAAAAGCCCTCGGCCTTGACGCGCACCGGCTGGCCGTTTTCATCCAGGGCCCGTACCCGCACCTTGCTATAACGCGGCACTTTACCATAAATATCGGTGACGCTTAGGCAGCCCTCGTAATCTTCTTCTATTTGGCCCTCTTTTTTGACTATTTCAGGGTTGATAAAAATGCTGAAGGTCTTGTCGTCCTTATTTTCAAAGTCATTACGGACGATGACTATTTTGTAAGGCAGGTCGATTTGGACGGCCGCCAGGGCCACGCCGACTTCATGCTCGCGGCTGTTTTCCCAGTCGATTGTCGATTCAATCATCTGCTTGATTATCGCCCGGACCTCGGATGTGATAGCCGGCACGCGCTTAGAGCGCTGGCGCAGGCGCGGATTAGGTAGCACGATGATTTTATCTTTAGCGGACATATAAATAGGTTACAGGTTTTAGGTTACAGGTTCTAGTTTAAGAAACGTAAAAAATTTCCAAAGGCATATTACACCACATTTTCTATCATTGAGAGGTACGGCTTCTTAACAATCTTAAAACTAAAATTTTAGATTTTGAGCTGGCGCTTAAAGTTCTCGATGATCAATTCCTGAGTCGTTTTGTCGGGCGCAAAAGAGTTAAGAGTGGCTTCGGCGCCGGCTAGTAAACCGAGCTCCAACCGCCGGCGCTTGGTACTTAGCTGGTTAGGCATACCGCGTCGCCATTTTGGCGTAACAGTCAAAATATGCGTGCCGTCGTAGTGGTTCCAGATATGGCTTAGACCGTTCACCGAATACTCGGCGTGCCCCAGGTACAGTTCGGCCAAATGATTGTCGATCTTAGCGAAATAAGGAGCCACTAGCCGTTTATCCAATATTTTAGGTCCGTGCTGGGCGCGCCGGGGCATTGAATAGAGCAGTACTATATGGGTGCAGTTTTCAGCCATAGCGCTATGGATACAAAACGGATCCAGTAGCGAACCGTCTAGAAACCTGTGTTTATGGAACATAAATGGCCGCGGCCGAGGGTAAGGGGGAATGCTGGCCGAGGCGTGCAACGCCCGGTCAAGCTCGTAAGCGGATCTAAAATTCTTTAGAATGAAGTTTTTATGATTAGAAGCGTCGGTGGCCACAATGTGAAGCGGCGGTTGGGATTTAATCGCCTTGGCGTAATTTAGGGGAGTTTTGGTGTGCATTATTTGTTGGACGTAGTCTAAATCGAACAACTTCCCGCCATGTAAGAAACGTTTGGCGCTGACAAACTGAACCTGAGAATAGTCCAAAAAGAAACGCAAGCCAGTGAGCGTGTCCTCGCCGGCAAAAAATGAGCCACTATACGCGCCGGAAGACGAGCCGTATATCACATCAAAAGCACTCTTATAGCCTAGTGCTTCTAGGGCGGCCAGACTGCCGCCGGAAACTACGCCTCTTAGGCCGCCGCCCTCGATGCATAAGGCAACTTTAAAAGCGTCTTGTCTGGCACCTGGCCGTGAGCCGCTGTGGTGCCTTTGCTTAACGATTTCTAGAACCTGGTTCATAACTGCAATCTGATGTTAAAGACATTC
>DASTHV010000029.1:0-7125 GCA_035718045.1 Saccharimonadales bacterium (SeqCode)
AAATATAAAAAGACTAATCGCGCCGGTGAATAATGTCATATAAGCACCCGGACCGGCGCCTTTTTTAAACTGCAGGGCGGCAATTAAAAGCGACAAAGCGCCCCAAATGAACCAGCTATAAATATGTGGTTTAGTTTTTTCCTTCAGCACATCACGGACGTAAGGTATGTAGGCAATTAAGGCTAAGAGAACCGCGATTAGTCCAAGAGCCTGTTTCATTGCTAAGAATTATACGCTCAAACCAAGTAGACGGTTAGCGCTTGTGCTTGCTATTGAAAACATTGATTATATTCTTAGATAATGGCGCGCTCCGAAGCAGTTCAGCTAACTATCCAACCCGCAGAACACTGGAATTTTGGAAAGGAATTCAAAATCCCGTACCAGAAAATTGTTTCTCTTAGGGTGGGCAAAGAAGAAATATTTCCACAAGAAGTAGACGACGGCCCTGTCTCTGAACGCGAAATTGTACTGCCCCAAAGCTCTACGGCAAGACTAATATTGGCGGCTACCGAAATGCAAAATAGCAGACGTTTTAATTGCCATCGGTTCGCCAGGACAATGGCTGGAGAGCACGATATATTCGGCTATTATGAAACTTTGGCACCTATGAGTGATGATTTTTGCAATCGTCCTAGGGTTGGCAATTTGCCGGCGGGCGCGATCGGCATGGTGGGCGCTGCCGGCTTTGGCGTAATGCATAGCCTGGTTGGCTTAGGCGAAAATATACCGGAGAGTATTCAAGTAATGTCGGGTCAGGGCGAGTTCGGTATAGCCAAAAATGAAGATGTCCTTGATTGGTATAGATCGATTTGTGAAGACGATGAAATCTATCTTCGCCGCTATTGACTACCGAGAACATGGTGGGCGGTTAGGCGGATTTTTCGAGCAGATTCAAAACACAGTGTTCGTCGGCGGTCAAATACTCGGCCCGCCGCAGGCTTTTGACCGCCTGGCGAACTTTGACCAAATCGTTAGTTACCACATAAGCTTTGATGACCCGCGGGTCGATATAACTGGCCCGGGCGATAGCCGGGGTATTGCCTAGTTTGGCAGCGACCTTTTTAACGCATTCAGTGACCGCCTTTTTACGCTCGCTGATGTGATGAGACCGCTCAGTTTGTGATAATTCTATGCTGGCCAGCAGCGTGCCTCCCCAAGTCCTAAAATCCTTGGCGCTGAATTCCTCGCCCATGACATCTTTGATGTAGGCATTGACGTCGTCGCTGTGAATATCGTGCAACTCACCGTTTTCGCCGATGTACTTGAAAATCTCATAGCCCGGCAGATCATCTAGTTGTTTGACGATTTTTGCCAGTCGTTTATCGGTGACCTTTTGGAGATGGGGCTGGCCGCTTTTGCCAATAAAATCAAAGATGATTGTGTCACCCCGCACCCGGGTGTGCTTGCTGCGCAAGGTTGTTAGGCCGTAGCTTTGGTTTTCTTTGGCGTAAATCTCGTTGCCGACCCTAAAATAAGCTTTGTCCATCAACTGGACGATGCAGGCTAGGACCTTTTCTAGCGGCAGGCCCGGCAAGGCCAGGTGCTCGCGCGTCATGCGACGCATCTTGGGAAGGGCTTTGGCGAATCGTAGGATTCTTTCAAACTTCTCTTTTTCCTGGCGGGCTCTGAATTTAGGATGATAAATATACTGCAGACGGCCGGCTTTATCGATACCGGTGGCCTGGATGCGAGCATTATGGCTGGCGGCGATTTTAACCTCTTGCCAGGCGGGCGGCACGCCGATTGATTTAAAATATGCCAGCTCGGCTTTGCCGGTCACCGGCCGGCCGTCGTGATAATAGTTAAAAGATTTTTTACCAGTACGCTGACGCTCGACATATCTTGTAGCCATAGTTAGTTAATATCAGTAAATTACCAATTTAAGCAAGCGAATTGTTCTTATCGAATATTCAGCTGAATTTAAGACGGCGCTTGCTAAACTGTAGAAGTATGAAAAAGACGGCCGTTGTCTTAATAGTGATAGCTATCCTGGGAATACTGGGGTCCGTGGCCAAGGGGCACGACACAACCCAAGGGCACTCGGTGAGCGTGCCTACGAGCACCGCCGGCAGCGAGCAGTCTATGCAGGCGACCAGTTATAAAGACGGAACATATAACGGCAATAACGAGCAAACGCCTTATGGACCGGTACAGATCGCCGTGGTGGTCAGTGGCGGCAAGATTAGCGATGTTAATTTTTTGCAGATGCCAAATGACTTAGACCACACCCGTGAGGTGACTTCTTTTTCGGAACCGATTTTGAAAAAGGCAACTCTGAATAGTCAGAACTCGCACGTGGACTTTATATCGGGCGCTACTACTACCAGTGAAGCTTATCAAATGTCCCTGCAGTCAGCGCTGAATCAAGCCATGATGAGCTAGACTAAGCTTATGCGCCGCGTTGAGCAGATAATGGGTCTGCCTATAACCGTTGATATCCCAGATTGTCAGAATCAGGCGGTGTTTGACAAGGTTTTTAAGCGTCTTAGGCAGATCGATAGGAGATTTAGCACCTATAAGCATTCCAGCGAAGTCTTTAAATATATCTCCGGTAAATTGGAGAAAGGCCAGCTAAGCAACGAGCTGCAAACAGTAATAAAGGAGTGCCGGCTAGCTGAAAAGATGACTAACGGCTACTTTTCGGCTTGGACCGGCGGCCAATTCGACCCGTCAGGTTACGTCAAAGGCTGGGCGATTGACCAAGCGGGTAGAATAATTGAAAAGTCTGGCTACCCGACTTACTGCCTTAACGCCGGTGGCGATATTTTAGCCCGCTCCGCCGGGCCCAAAAAATGGATCATCGGTATCCAAGATCCAATAGACAAAACAACAATACTTAACAAGTTAAGTATTTCTAACGGCGCGGTTTGTACCAGCGGTAACTACGAGCGCGGCGCTCATATAATCAATCCTAAAACCGGCCAGCCGGCCGATGAGGTTCTGAGCGTGACAATTATCGGGCCGGACATTATAAAGGCTGACATTTTAGCCACGGCTTGCTTCGCTATGGGCCACAAAGCCGCCGAATATATAAAAAATCAGAAAGCATATAAAGCATTAATAATTCCGCGGGTGACGCGGTAGGAGAGCACACCAGCCGCCCGCAAAGCCTCTGCTGGAGGGACGGCTGGGAGGTTGCCTGGAGCGGCAGGACCCGCGGGATTTAAGCTATCAGCCGTAGCCCGGAAAATAGTCTTGCTTGATTTGAGATGGAGCAACTTTAAGTCTGAGCAGTGATTGTTCCATGGCTTGCACGAAGCTATAAGGCCCAGAAATATAGAAGGTCCGCTGCTGATAATCATGCAGAAGATGCTTTATATCAGCTTCTTTTATATGTCTGTCGGTAATGTAGGTTGTCTTAAGGCCAATCCGACGAGCTTGGTCAAATAAGCCGCGGAAGGCTATTTGATCAGATGAGCTGGCCGAGTAGATTAGGGCCGCATCAATCTTATCTCCCATATCCAACAGCTCTTTAATAATGCTGCGAAAGGGCGTAATTCCCACACCGCCAGCCAAAAACGCTAACTTATGCGGTTGATTTTTAGACAAAATGAACTCACCGGTTACATGAGCGGCAAGAATTGATTCGCCGGGCTTTAGCGTATCTAGTCGTCGCTTAAAAGTACTGGCTGCCTTTGGAAATCTGACGGTTATCATGATTTCTGGCTCAGTAGGCGCGCTGGCAATAGTTAGATAGCGGCGATTGCCGCGGCTATCGGATCTTGGCTGCCACAGGGTCCATTCCATATATTGTCCGGCGCTAAAGCGCAATTCGGCCGGCCGGCTAAAGACATATGAATAAATCTCTTCGGCCTCCTGAATCTTGCGCTGGAAAGTTAGCTGGAAACGTCGTTTAGGCGCGGCGGCTAAGCTGAACAAATTGCCAATCAGCAGCGCTTCTTCGGGGCTTACGTGCAACAATGTCGCTGAGTAAAGTACGCCGACAATTACGGCGTAAGGCAGGTAGATATTTTCGCGATCGGGCGAAGTTAGCGGTTCGGTTAGCATAACTATCGCAAAGAACAGCAGCGGCGTAGAGAAGACCTCTAAGGTTACTAAATGAACGCCCAGGCTGAAATGGCTATTGATAACTAAATAGATCCCATAGACGGCCAGAAATGTGGCGACCATCATATAGCGTTTCGTTTTGCGCAGAATTAAAATACCGCCGATCAGCGCCAAGGGAGTGATAAAGCCGGTGCCGACCCACCATGACGCTGGTTGCCCCAATAGCAACCCAGCAACAAAGGCGCCGGCCGCCGCCGGGTTAAAGACGTGGCTTTTGTGAAAAACCAATAAGTACTTTGTAGCCATGCCGGCCAGCCCGGCGGCGGCCAAGACCGCATACCCGTGCAAATTCACGGCTGGTGACATAATCAGAGCCAGAATCAAGGCGCTGATCAAGCTGGATTCTTTGTTGGCGGGTATATTGAATACTTTTGATAACAAATAATTGCAGCCCCAGCAAATAAGCCCCAGCCAACCGGCTGATAATAGAATCTCGTAATCGCTATAAGGCACTTTGCCAAAAAAACTACCAATAACTGCCCAGCCCAGCAGAGCCAGCAGAAAATACAGCATCAATCGATATGACGTAATCCGGTCGTTCAGCCTGTCCACACTTCCGCCCAGGCGGTTGAGAATAACTAGCAGTTCACTTTTCAATTTTTATATTCTTCAGTTTACTGCTGAGCATCAGCTGAGGATTGACTTATTGGGCGCAAATTTGACAGGCTTTTTCGGTTTCAAATTCAGCCACCCAATGCTTAGATGCCGGCCACCAGGGTTCGTAATCACGGTACCCCCTTAAATCAGCCGCCGAGCGCAGCACCCAGCCTAAACGCCCATATATATGGGTCCGGTTCCAAAGGACAGCCGCCCAGTCCGGTCCCACCGGAATTACATAGATCGGTTTTTTTGCTCGGTAAGCGCGCATCTGCTTGCCCTCTAGTTGACGTTTTAAGTTATCGGCCACAAAACTGGCATCGTAGAGGGCCGTTTGGGCCATGCCGGAATACTCGGTGTCGGCATTATCACCGATGATGTAAATGTCCGGTTCGGCCTGTAAGAATTCATTGACCTTAACCTTGCCATGACCACCAAACTCGAATTTATTTTGACCGAAGAAGGGATTATTAGTAACGCCGGCCGTCCAAATCACGGTGTGGCTATCCAGTGGTTTGTCGTTGACCATTAGGCTGTCGGCGGTGGCGGCTTGTACGGCTTGGCCCAGGTAAAGTTTAATACCGAGTTGGCGCAGCCGTTTTTGAACCGCCGTAGAATAAGGCCGCGGCATTCTAGGAGTCACCCGCGGGGCGGCTTCCACCAGATCGATATTAAGCGGCCGTTCGGACAGGCCGTGTTTTCGTGCTACGTGCCTAATATACGCTGGTAGCGCGCCGGCCAACTCTATACCCGTAGGGCCACCACCAATTACCACGTAATTCAAATCCGGTCTTCCGTCGTCAAGTAGCTGCTTATGGATATGATCGCGGAGTTTTTCGGCTTCATCTACGGTCTTGATCCCAAAGGAATATTTCTCCAACCCCTTGATTCCGAAATAATTCGTGACTACTCCTAGAGCGATAATCAGGACGTCGTAAGAATATTGCTTGCCAGAAACGCCGGTGATTTTGCGCTTGGTTCTATCCAGACTTTTGGCGGTGTCAGCGATGATATTAACCGGCTTGTCTTTAAAGATTTCCGCCAACGGAATGCGGGCCGCCAGCAGATTACCACCAGTAGCTGCTTCATAAAGCGCCGGATAATAACGAAAATCATCGTGTTTGGAGAGCAGGGTGACGTTAAAGTTTGAGTTTTTAGTTAGCTCCAAAGCCGTTTTTAGGCCTCCAAAACCACCGCCTAAGATTAGAATTTTTGTCTTTTTTGCATTAGCCATTACCATTATTTTATCAAAAAAACACAATAGGAATTTACTATCCGCTTTGTTATCATTGAATGAATCGTCAAAACAGGGGGAAGCGTGGCCAAGGCCAAACGAGAACTATCGAAGCATTCGCAGAATAAATGGATACTCCTAGCATTGCTGGCTATGGCTCAGTTCATGGTGATACTGGACGTAACGATAGTTAACGTGGCTTTGCCAAGTATGGCTCGAGCGCTACATTTCGCGCCCAACAATCTGCAGTGGGTGGTCACCGCTTACACACTGACTTTTGGCGGCTTTTTGCTGCTGGGGGGCAGGGCCGCGGACCTATTCGGACGCCGGCGGATATTTATCGTTGCGGTATCGTCTTTCGCTATTATGTCTTTGCTCTGCGGCTTGGCTCAAACCGATACCCAGGTGATTTTTGCCCGGGCTTTTCAGGGCTTGGCCGGAGCGATTATGTCACCGGCGGCCTTGTCTATCGTCCTGACGGAGTTCGCGGAAGGCAAAGAGCGTAATACCGCCTTGGGCGTCTGGGCCGGAGTGGCGGCTGGCGGCTCGGCCGTGGGCGTGTTGTTGGGAGGCGTACTGACACAGTACCTCAGCTGGCGCTGGAACTTCTTCGTAAATGTGCCGGTCGGTATTCTGGTAGTAGTGTCTGCTATTCGTTTATTGCCGCATCACGAGGGCGAAGAAAACCATAAAGTTCGGCTGGACCTGCCCGGCGCCGTGGCAGCTACCCTGGGACTGATGGGTTTAGTTTACGGCTTGAGCAAAGCGCCGGCTGACGGTTGGGGCTCGGCCACCGTCTGGGGATTTATAGCCGCCGCGATTGTCTTGCTGGTCTTTTTTGTCTGGAACGAACGTCGCGCCGAACAACCTCTGATGCCGCTCAGCCTATTCCGTATTCGCAATGTCGCTGGCGGCAATGGCACGGCTCTGGCGATAGCCTGCACGCTGTTTTCGATGTTCTTTTTCGTGACGCTTTATGTACAGACCGTCTTGGGCTACGGACCGGCCAAAGCTGGTGTGTCTTTTCTACCGGTCACGTTCGTTATCGCTATGACATCGGCATTCGTCTCCAAAAAAGTAAACAAAATTGGCTACAAGCCCTTTTTGGTAGCCGGCCCGGCAGTATTGGCGGTGGGCCTGCTTACTCTGAGCCTGCTGATGAAAGTTGGCGGTAATTATTGGCATAACGTTTTCCCTGGTTTGGTACTTATCGCTCTTGGCATGGG
>DASTHV010000030.1:0-16268 GCA_035718045.1 Saccharimonadales bacterium (SeqCode)
GCATGCTGAAACAGCCCGAGGACTGGGAAGCCCTGGTCCAGAAGCTCGAGGACGGTGTTGTGGTGCGGCTCGCCGCGCTGAACATCTTCATGCTGGTCTGGCTGGTCATCTACCGCTGGCTGGCCTACGACAACCTCAGCAGCCACTTCGGCCGCTGAGTCCGGCTTCAAGATCCGTCGAGAGAGGGTACGCGCGGGCACTCCCGCGCCGATATAGGGAGCGAGAGGGGCGGCACGGCACTGCGGCGCCGCCCCTTCCTCCCCGCCTTTTAGACCCATTTGCCGCCCGGGGTCTTTTTTTAAACTCAATCTCTCTCCATTCCCCTTATGCTTGCAAAAGTAACTAAAAATGCCAAACTGATTATTAATTATGGAACCTGACGGAAAAACAAGAGTGTGGTTCAACATGCAGGACTCAGAAATGTATGGGGAAGACAGAGTATGTGAAACCTATCCTGTTAGAAGGGAATCTGATGAATGCGTCGGGGCCGAAGATGCCCAGCAAATCCGCTCTGAAGCCGACGTTGCGTTTAGATTAGACAGGGCCAGAAGAGTTGATATGGTTTCTTATAAATATTGGGTTGAAATGAAAGTATTAGCGACAGGAGATATCGTTACTATTGATATACCAAGCGGTTCGACCGCTGCCTACTTGTTAGATAAAACAGTTGTGAGGGAGGCCGAAAGGCATTTAGGCGCAACCGGCCTGACCATTATTAATGGCTCCGGCTTCGGCTTCGAAAACTAATCCCTCGTACCTCCCAGTTAAAGTGTCTCGGTTCGAAAGTTACTTAGAGATTTTGGCGGCTTTTAAAACGGCTTCGAAGGCTTTTGGCTCGCTGACGGCCAGTTCGGCTAGGATTTTTCTATCAATAGTGATTTGAGAGACTTTCAGCCCGGCAATCAGACGGCTGTAAGTGGTACCGTGCAGGCGGGCGGCGGCGTTGATGCGGGCGTTCCACAGCTGGCGGAAGGTCCGCTTTTTATTGCGGCGGTCGCGATAGGCATACTGTAAAGACCGGGTGACGGCTTGTTTGCCGCGCTTAACGCTGCTGCGATGGCTCTTTTGATAACCTTTAGTGGCTTTTCGAATCTTTTGATGCCGTTTATGGGCGGTGACTCCGCGCTTAACTCTCATAACTAAACTCCTAACCGGCGCTTGATGTTTTTAACCTGTTTACCCTGAGCCAGGGACTCAACACCGGCAAAGCGGCGCTTACGGCCTTCACTTTTCTTCTCTAAAAAATGATTACCCGTGGCATGGCGGCGCATCACCTTACCAGTCTTGGTAAGGCGGACACGCTTTTTGGTTCCGCTGTGGGTCTTTAACTTAGGCATGATAATTACTTTTTCCTGACGACAAAACTCAACTGCCGGCCGGCAAACTGGGGTTCCTGATCGCGTACGATACTCTCGCCCAATAGTCCTTGAATGCGTTCGGCCAATTGGTAACCCAGCTCTTTGTGGGCTAGCTCTCGTCCCCGATAGACTACCGCAATTCTTACCTTATGTCCAGCCTCTAGAAACTCGCCGACCTTGCGCAGCTTGACCCCTAAGTCGTGGTCGCTGATTTTTAGACCGATCCTCATCTGCTTTAAATCCTGGGCCTTGGACTTCTGTCGGCTCTTTTGAGCCTGCTTGGTTCGCTGATAGTTGTATTTGCCCCAATCCACGATCCGGGCCACAGGGGGGGTGGCATTGGGCGACACCTCTACCAGGTCCAGGCCGGCCTGCTCGGCGGCGGCCAGAGCCTCGGCGCGAGATAAAACGCCTAGCTGGCGGCCATCATCACCTATAACTCGCAAATTGTTGGCGCGTATCTCTTGATTTACGCGGGCATCTTTAGCTATTTGGCAAACTCCTTAAAACTCGGTAAAGGAATAATACCAAAACAGAGGCGAGCTGAGCAAGCGGAAAGATTGCTAAAGATAAGCCGGCTGTAACAATGAGGCCGTTTGATGGCGATATTGCAGGGCTTCGCTGATATGGGCCGGCAGGATTTGGTCCTTGGAGTCCAAGTCGGCGATGGTGCGGGCCACCTTGACGGTCCTAACATAGCTACGGGCCGAGATATCGAGTTTTTGGGCGGCGCTGTCCAGCAGCGATTTGGCTTCTGGGGTCAGTTGGGCTAACTGGCGGATTTCGCGGTTAGTCATAGAGGCATTGAACCGGGCACCGTTGAATCGCTGGGTCTGGCGCTGGTAAGCGGCTTGGACTTGCTGTTTTAAACCAGAGCTTTCGGCGGGCCGGCTGTTGTCGCTAAGCAGTTTGGCGTGTTCTACATCATGGACGGGCAGATGCAGGTCGATGCGGTCCATAATCGGGCCGGACAACTTCTTTTGATAACGGGCGATAGCCGAGGCGGTGCATTGACAGGTCTTATTGGTGCCGTAATAGCCGCAGGGGCAGGGATTGGCAGTAGCGACCAGGATGAATTCGGCCGGATAGGTAGCTGAGTCCTTTACTCGAGTGATAGTCACCTGTCCGTCTTCCAGGGGTTGTCTGAGGGCTTCCAAGGTGCTGTGGCTGAATTCCGGTAGCTCGTCCAGAAAAAGCACGCCACGGTGGGCCAGAGTGGCCTCACCTGGTTTAGGATTAGTGCCGCCCCCCACCAATGCTACTGTGCTGGCGGTGTGGTGTGGCGCCCTGAAAGGCCGTTTGTAAATAATTCGACCCGATTCGCCGCCTAAGCTGTGCAGATGGGTGACTTCCAGGACCTCCGGGTGGGCTAGATCCGGCAATATGCCGCACATAGCCCTGGCCAGCATGGTCTTGCCGGTGCCGGGTGGCCCATGCAGCAGGATATTGTGGTGACCAGCCGCCGCGATTTGCAGAGCCCGTTTGGCAATCGGCTGGCCGGCTATCTCTGAAAAATCGATATCATCTGTAGCTGTGGCGGCCTTAGGCAATCGCCCGGCACCGCTTTTGACGGCTTTAAGGGTCAGGGTGCCAGCCAGGTCCATATAAACGTCGCGCAGGCTGGCGGCGGCTTTTATTTGTATGTCGGGCACCAGCAAGCCTTGCTCCAGGTTGGCGCTTGGTAAATAAAACTGATTGTAGCCTAACTTTTTAGCGGCCAGCAGACGGCCGATAAGACCTCGGACCGGATTTAGCAACCCGTCCAGGCCGATTTCACCGAAGAACAACTGTCCGGATAGCTTTTCCGACTGGATTTGGTCGCTTTTAGCCAGCACAGCCACTGCCATAGCCAGATCCAGGCTGGTTGAATCCTTGGGGACATCAGCGGGCGATAGGTTTAAAGTTACCCGCTTTTTGGGAAACTGGATAGAGCAATTAGCAAAGCTGGCCCGCAGGCGTTCCTTGGCCTCGTCCACGGCCTTGCTGGCGTAGCCGATTATGACTATCGCCGGCAGACCGTTGGTGATGTGACACTCCACATTAATTAACAATGGCTCATTGCCCGAGCGGTCAACAATGGTTCGTACGTCCGCGCTCATGCGAGTCATTATTAATGACCGACAGTCAAAAGAAAATTGCTTATGTCCACTTCGCCCAAACATTTAAGAAAAGCTCGGCGGGAAGGCCGAGCTTTTACTTAGGGTTGGAGGTTTGAGGTTTTGTTTGAGGCTGTTTGTTATGTCGAGCTTTTTGACGGAACAACCGCTTGCGAGAAGCGGTTGTTTCCTGTTTTTTGTTTTTGAGCACTTTTTTTATTCAGTGCTAGTTATCATCTTATAAATACCTAAAAAACTTGTCAACAAGATTTTTATGCTTTTTTTGACAAACCTGTGCATAACTTTCACTTTGGCGTGCTGGTAAATTAACAACGCGGCCGTGAAATATGGCCGGCGCGCCTACGATTTTGGCTGCGCAGAGTGACGTGAAAAAGTCTAAAAGTACCAAATCGCTGTTCAAATTTTTTGCTAAAAAACTATCGCCGCGCCGGCTTTCAGGCTTACATTTTTGGACGGCGGGGCCGGGCTAGCGGCCGGCTAAATAGCCGGCTGTTTCGGCCAAGCTCAATTTGGCTGCTTCGCCGGTCTTTAATTTGGCTAGCAACTGGGCCGGCGTCAGCCAGCTCCATTCGCTAAAATCCTCCGGATTATAATCAGGTGCTACATCAGATTCATAGATATAAAGGGCTCTAAAATAGCCAAGTTCATGGTTTGGAGCGAAAATCCTGATGAATTTGAGCTGCTTTGGTTTCAAATCAAGATTTAGTTCCTCTTTGAAGCCTCGTAAGCAGGCCTGCAGATAATCCTCGCCTGATTTAACGTGTTCGCCCATGCTATAGTCCAAACCGCCGGGAGCGATGCGCTTGTGAGGTTGCCGGCGCGGTATCCAAAGCTCGCCGCGTCGGTTTTGTATAAATGCTTCAGCCGCGCGCAAAAATTGTTTGTTCGTTCTGGCGTCGGCTTGGCTGCGCAAAGTAGTGCCTATGACGCGATCTTTGGAGTCCACTAAGTCTAACAATTCGTCGTCATCCATTGTTCAAAATGATACCAAAAATTGACACAATAGCCTATTGTCAGAAGCCGACAATCCAATGCGGAAACCATCTTTCAAAAAATCATAATTTCAACGTAGCAGGGGCTCACGGATGGCGGGCTTGTTCGTAAAATGTACGCCAATATGAAGCACATCGTTGTAATAATGATTTGTTGTTAATTGTGACACTAACAGATATATGATGTATAGAATACAATGTAGTGCTCTTGACTTTATCTCTGAAGTGTAGTAAGTTGATAGAGTAAGTCAAAAACAAAAAACTTACGTACTCTCTTGGAGGAGGATTACGCTCAAACCGCGTTAGAGCGCGGAGCGAGCGGTCAGTCACAGCCTGCTTGGGCGGCAAGCGCTATAAAGTAATTTTAATAGAAGCGCATTTGCCGCCGCGGGCTCCTTGTTCTTATTCCAAAACACCGGCTCCGCGTGGTCCAAACCGCGGAGCCTTTTCGTATACAATGTAGGTATGAGACGGCTGATGCTTAGACACAAGAAGAACTTATTTCTGGCCATTGCCAGCCTACTGGCGGTTGTCGCGCTGATGACAGCCACCAGCCCGGTTAACAACCTGATATACGCCGTCTTCTTCTTTGTGTTTATACTCATATTCCTGGTAAGTTTTGGCTATTTGTTTATTCGGGCCCAAATGGGCGAAGTCAGCCCCAAGAACAGATACAGGATTGTCGCCTTAAGCTTACTGCTTATAATTCTAGTAATGTTCAGAAGCGCCCAGTCGCTTAACTGGGTAGACGGAGTTATTTTACTGCTAATTGCTTTCGGGCTGGTGTTTTATATATCGCGCCGCGCCTAGGCCGTGGGGAACTGTCCGGTAAGGCTCTGACCGCTGATACAAAGTAGGCGCAAACGTTTTGGATTCACGTATAATAAAAGCATGAATGCGAATAGCAGAGGGGAGGGCCCAGGGCTTGAGTTGCCGCCGCAGCCCGAGCATCATCTGGAACTAGATAAAAATGGCCAGGAGCAGGGGCGGGAAGCTGCGCCGGCCCGGCAAGAGCAAACCGCTAAACAGCCGCCGCAGCCGGTTTTGCCGGCGATCCAGGATATTCCAGCAGTTGACCAGCCAGTGATTGCCGTGCCGGCGCAAGATGTGACCGCGCCGGTATCCGCCAGCGATCCACACTCGCACGCCGCTGATGGCGACCACATTGAAAGTCAGTGGATCGAAAAAGCCAAAGCGGTTATCGCCCAGACTCAAGACGACCCCTTCGCTCAAAAGAGCCAGATGAGTAAAGTCAAAGCCGAATACATTCAAAAACGTTTCGGTAAACAGATTAAGACGGACGAAGCCCCGGCATGAGTTTTATAACCATTTTTTTGGTATTGGTTCTGGTAATGCTCGGCGGTTTTGGCGCCGCTTATTTCTATTTACGCAGTATCTGGCGCGACCAGAAAAACTACGAGCGCGGTCTTAAGATGGTGCCGGTGCTTATCCACTTGCCGCCGATGAGCGACGATACCGATGTCGGCAGCCGCGACGCCCGTGACGTTATTAATGAGAACATCTCCCGTGCCCAAACCCTATACGGTATCTTGGCCAGCACGTTTCAGAAAGGCTTTAAGCCTAAAATTTACGGACAGCGGCATGTCGGGCTGGAAATCATCGCCCATAAGGGAACTATCAATTACTACGCCGCCGTGCCGGTACCACTGCTAGGGGTGGTAGAGCAGGCGATTGTCAGCGCTTATCCTACGGCCCGGCTAGAAGAAGTCGCTGAACACAATATTTTTAGCAAGGTGGGCCGTATCACCGGTACGCTGGGCGGCGAGATGGTGCTCAAAGAGTCGTTCGCTTACCCGATCGGCACCTACGAGGAGATTAAGCGCGATACCATGCAGCCGCTGCTCAACGCGATGTCTTCTTTAACGGTTGAGGACGGCGCCGGCATTCAGATACTTCTAAGGCCGGCCAACCCAAGCTGGACCAGAGCTTCCAAGACCGAGGCCGACCGCAAGCGCGGCAAGAAGAAAAATAAAGGGCTGGAAGGCGCCCTGGGATTGGCTGGCGACGTCATCACCGCTGTAGCCAAGCCACCCGACAGCAAGGAAGATAAGAAAGACGAGTCCAAAGAAATTTCCGGCCTGGACCAGTCGCTGATTCAAGCTGTCGAGGAAAAGACCAAACAGCCGGGTTTTGAGGTGATGATAAGGGTAGTGGCCAGCAGTAATATCAGCCACCGGGCCCAGACTATCCTCAATAATCTAGTGGCGACTTTCTCTTTATATGACGCGCCGGGCAAAAACGGCTTTAAGTTCGTGCCGGCCCGCGACCTGGACAGCTTCATAACTGGTTATATCCTGCGTTTTTTCCCGCAGGATAAGAATAAGAATATTCTTAACGCCACAGAGTTGGCCACGCTGTTCCATTTTCCGGACCAACAGAATATCCCGACTTCGCAGCTGGAGCGCCAGGCGTCTAAGCAGGTGGACGGTCCGCGCAACGTGCCTGAACACGGTATGCTGTTGGGCTATAACATGTTCCGCGGCGCCAAAAAGGAAATTCGCTTGTCGGATCAGGACCGGGCGCGCCACATGTACGTGGTTGGCCAGACCGGTACCGGCAAATCAACCTATCTGGAGAATTTGGCGCTTCAGGACATGCTGGAAGGCCGCGGTTTCGCGTTCGTTGATCCGCACGGCGATACCGCCGAAAAACTGCTGGCCATGGTACCTAAAGAGCGCACCGAGGACGTAATTTACTTCAGTCCGGCCGATATGGACTATCCGTTGGGCTTGAATATGTTCGAGTTCCATAACGAAGACCAAAAGGACTTTTTGATTCAAGAATCCATCAATATGCTTTATAAGTTGTACGACCCTGGCCACACCGGTATCATCGGCCCGCGCTATGAGCATTTATTCCGTAATGCCGCGCTGGCCATCATGGCCGACCCCGAAGGCGGCACCTTCGTGGATATCCCTAAGCTGTTCCGCGATCCGGCTTATGTGGAGCAAAAACTTAAGCACGTCAAAGACCAGAACGTGCTGGAGTTTTGGCGCAAGGAAATGCCACAGAGCCAGCGTAGCAACGAGTTCGGCGAGGTCACCAGCTGGTTCGTATCTAAGTTCGGCGCCTTTTTAAGTAACGAAATGATGCGCAATATCATCGGCCAGACCAAAAGCGCATTCAATCTGCGTGACATCATGGACCAGGGTAAGATTCTGCTGGTCAATCTTAGCCGCGGCCGGACAGGGGATTTAAACTCCAAACTGCTGGGTATGATTTTCGTGATGAAATTCGAGGCCGCGGCCATGAGCCGGGCTGACATGCCGGAAGATATGCGCCGCGACTTCTGTTTATACGTGGACGAGTTTCAAAACTTCAGCACCGATTCGTTCGCCGATATTTTAAGCCAGGCCCGTAAATATCACTTGAATTTGATTGTGGCTAACCAGTTTACGACTCAGCTTAAAGAAGAAATCCGCGACGCGGTGTTCGGTAACGTTGGCTCGGTGGTCACTTTCCGTGTCGGTACTACTGACGCCGAGTTTCTGGCCAAACAGTTCGCGCCGGTGTTCGATATCGACGATCTGCAGTTCTTGCCGAATTACAACACGGCCATCCGAATGATGATTGGCGGTGTGCCGATGCAGCCGTTTTCCATGGCTACCTTACCGCCGTTGGGCAATCCCAACGCGCAGTTGGCGGACGCGCTTAAACAGCTTAGCGCTGCCAAGTACGGCCGGCCCAAGGCCCAGGTCGAGCAGGAAATATTCAAGCGGCTGGAGACTAAGGCCTTGCCGCGCCCAGCCAGCCCGTTTGACAGTTTAGGAGCCGGCCGGCCGGGCTTTGGCTCCAGCTTGCCTGCCGGGCAGCCAGGCTTGCCACCAGGTGGCTTTCCGCCGCCGCGCGGCGGCATGGCCGGGGCGCCTTTCGCCGCGCCCGGCAAACCGGCTCCTAGACCGGCTCTGTCCGGTTCGTCTTTCTTGGACGAATGGCTGGCTAAGCGTAAGAGCAGCACACCCAGCCCGACAATCGTTTCGCCATCCACTCGCCCAGCCAACCCGCCGTCAGCCGCAAAGCCTTGGTCCGCGCCTGCTGCCCAGCCAGCCCAAACTAAAGATGCTCCCAAAATCGAGCCCCAGCTAGAGGCAACAGTCGATAAACAGTCCGATCCCCATAGCGGCGAATTCAAGATAGATCGCAGTAAACAGAGCAATCAGGAAAGCCAAGTAGTCCATATCGATAAAGACGGAAACCTCTCCTTCGGAGAATAAGCTCGCACCGCGCTTGACCAACCGGGCAAAGCCCGTTGGGGTTCGCTTGATCTTAAATCATATATAAGGGGTGGAGAGGGGCGCGGGCGCACCCCTCTCGCGATCCATCGAAGCTGCCTACATCGAGACAGCGGTCTCGTAGATGCCCAGGGCCTCGGCGCGGATCCGGCGATCCGGAACGATGGCCCGCAGGTACTCGGGGACGTGCACCGACTCACGGAACTCGTCGCGATGATGCTTGTCGCAGTAATCGCGAATGGAGTCCGTCAGGTACCGGATGATGTCGCTGGCGTCCAACCGCCGCGCTGCCATAGCCCGTGAGATTCCGGGATACAGGTAGCGGATGGCGTGTTCGTCCCAGCGTTCATCTTCCAGCCGACGCATCATCTCGGCCCATTGAGGTAGGCGGACCGTATCGGTCACGACGGTCTCCTTTCTCTGACTGGGCTAGTAGCCCAGGAGATGGGTGAGGTCCACGATATGGACCAGCCAGTGATAGACGTAGATTCCGGTTAGTACGACGACGCCGGCAAACAGCGCTGCGCAGACGGCCAGACTGCAGTAGGCCAGCCAGCGCCACTGGCGGAGGCGCCGCAGCGTGGTCTCGGCCGATTCGAGTTCCAGCTCGAGATCCTCGACGGCCCGCTCGTACTCGGTGGTCAACCAGGCCAGGCCGCGGCGCTTGCGGCGCTTGGCCAAACGCTCTTGCCTGAGCCGGTGCTCGCGGACCTCTGGTGATTCCGGCAGTTTATTCACTTGCCCTCCCGGGTAGGACTTCGACGGATTGTAATGTGCGATCCGGATTCGGATCACGTCTTTGTAATCAATAAATTCCAAAGATGTAAGCCGACTTAAAAAACCACCTGCCGGCTTGGCCAGGTAGCGACTTCACCATAACGCCGGCCGGTTCAAAAGTCAATTTGGACCAGAGCTGAATGCCGAGTGTTGTAATCTGTTAAAACCCCCCTCAAACCCTTGTATTTGGCGGGCTTTTAAGATAAAATATACATAGATATATGGGACAAATAAAGAAGAGGGATTCTTTGCTGTGAGTGCTAAAGCGCCAAATAATAAGCAAGCCTATAATGCCAGTCAAATACAGGTTTTAGAGGGGTTGGATCCAGTCCGTAAGCGGCCTGGTATGTATATCGGCAGTACCGGCGTGGAGGGTTTGCACCACCTGGTGTGGGAGTTAATGGACAATGGCATTGATGAAGCCCTAGCCGGTTACGCCACGGAAGTATCCGTTGAAATGCTCGCAGACGGCGGTATAACGGTTCGCGACAACGGACGCGGTATTCCTACCGACTTGCACGCAAAGACCGGTAAAACCGGCGTAGAAGTGGCCCTGACAATGCTTCATGCCGGCGGTAAGTTCGGCGGTGGCGGTTACAAGGTGTCCGGCGGTCTGCACGGCGTAGGCGTCAGTGTGGTAAACGCCTTGAGCGAAAAACTAACCGTAACCGTAATGCAAAACGGCCAGACCTACCGCCAAGAGTACGAATATGGAGCGCCACAGACCAAACTTGAGGTAATCGGCAAGACCGACCGCACCGGTACCGAAATCACCTTTTATCCTGATGCCAAGATATTTGAAACCACCAAATTTGAATACAACGCCATCCTGGACCGGCTGCGTCACCAGGCTTATCTGACCAAAGGAGTCCGCACGGCCATTACTAACCAGCAGACCGGCGACAGTTACAGTTTTTACTTCGAGGGCGGCATTCAATCTTATGTGCGCCATCTTAACTCCGGCAAGGAAGTTTTGGACGAGGACATATTTTACGTCGAAAAAGAAGTAAAGGACTCGGTCATAGAAATCGCTATTCAGTACAACGACGGCTTTTCCGATACCGTCATGGCCTTTGCCAACAATGTGTTCAACCCCGATGGAGGCATGCACATGACCGGCTTTCGTACGGCTTTGACCAGAGTTGTCAACGATTACGCCCGCAAAAATGGTTTGATAAAGGAAAAAGAAGAGAACCTATCCGGCGAAGATTGCCGCGAGGGCCTGGTGGCCGTAATTTTGGTCAAGCTGCCCGATCCGCAGTTTGAGGGTCAGACCAAGAACAAGTTGGGAAATCCCGAAGTCCGCGGCTATGTAGAACAGGTCATGGGCGAGTGGTTCACTTATTATCTGGAAGAGCACCCCGGCGTAGCCCGAAAAATCGTCAATAAAGGTCTGCTGGCAGCCCGGGCTCGCAAAGCCGCCCGCGCCGCCCGTGACAACATCATTAGAAAGGGCGCGCTGGACGGCGCCAGTTTGCCTGGCAAACTGGCGGACTGCGCTACCCGTGACCGCAGCCAGGCTGAGCTGTTCATCGTGGAGGGTCAATCGGCCGGCGGCAGCGCCAAAGACGGCCGCAACAGTTACTATCAAGCGATTTTACCGCTGCGTGGTAAAGTTCTCAACGTTGAGCGGGCTCGGCTGGATAAAATGTTGGCCAACCAAGAGATCCTCAATCTGATTAAAGCCTTAGGGGTCGGTATCGATGAGCAGTTTGATATGGCCGGCCTGCGTTACGAGCGCATTGTAATTATGACCGACGCCGACGTCGACGGCAGCCACATTCGCACGCTTTTGATGACCTTGTTCTTTCGACATCTGCGCCCGGTTTTGGAAAACGGCCATATCTATGCCGCCCAACCGCCGCTTTATGCCCTGAGCGCCGGTAAGACCAAGCATTATGCCTACACCGACGAAGAACGCGATGAGATTATCGATAAATTAATAGAAGAGCGCAAAGCCAAGGGCGTAAAAATCGACTCGGGTGAAGATAAAGTCAAACAAGCCGGCGTCAGTATTCAGCGCTACAAAGGCTTAGGCGAGATGGACGCCGAACAGTTGTGGGAGACCACTATGGACCCGGCCAACCGGGTGCTGGTCCAGGTCAAGGTAGAGGACGCCGAGAAGGCCGATAGTATCTTCAGCAAGCTGATGGGAACAGAGGTAGAGCTACGTAAAAACTTTATCCAGTCTCGCGCCAAATTCGTAAAGGATCTGGACATATGAAGCAGCCTAAAGCTCAAAGCCTAAAGCCTAAAGCTAGCTGCAGATGTTTGCTTTCAGCTTTCAGCTTTCAGCTTATAGCTAGAGCGACTGGAGGCCGCGTCTGATGGACGAAAGAAGTAAAGGTCTGTTGCCGACCGCCGATAAGCACTCCCGCATAGTCTTAGACCGTACGGTCGAAGACGAAATGGAAACATCTTATCTACAATACTCAATGAGCGTGATTGTGGCCCGGGCCTTGCCCGACGTGCGCGACGGCCTTAAGCCGGTGCACCGCCGGATTCTTTATGTCATGGACAAGAATAATCTGGGGCCGCAGAGCAAACACAGCAAAAGCGCCCAGATAGTCGGTGACGTAATGGGTAAATACCACCCGCACGGCGACACCGCCATTTATGACGCCATGGTGCGCTTAGCCCAGCCATTCGCCACGCGTTATCCGTTGGTAGACGGCCAAGGCAACTTTGGTTCCATGGACGGCGACCCGCCGGCCGCCTACCGTTATACCGAAGCCCGGATGACCCGTGCTTCGCAGGCCTTGCTGGAAGATATCGATAAGGAAACAGTTAATTTTCGCGACAACTTTGACGGCTCGCAACAAGAGCCGGAAGTCCTCCCAGCTAAATTGCCAAACCTACTGCTAAACGGACAGGTAGGCATCGCTGTCGGCATGGCCACCAATATCCCGCCGCACAACTTAAACGAGCTGGTGGACGCCACAATTGTCCAGATAAATAATCCAGAGGCTACTCTGGATGATCTGATGGAGCATGTCAAAGGTCCGGATTTCCCGACCGGCGGTCTAGTTTACGGTAAAGAATCAATTCGTACCGCCTTTGCCACCGGCCGCGGCGGCGTAATCGTCCGAGGGGTGGCCGATATCGAAGAGACCGCCAAGGGCCGCCACCGGATAGTCATCACCGAGATCCCCTACGCCGTGAACAAGGCCGGCCTGGTTGAGAAAATCGCCGAGCTGGTACAGACCAAACGAGTAGCCGGCATCGCCGACATCCGCGACGAAAGCTCGCGCGGCCAAGTGCGTATAGTGGTTGACCTTAAAAGAGACGCCTTCCCTAAAAAGTTGCTTAATCAACTGTATAAATTAACCCCCCTGCAGACGGCTTTTCACTACAACATGCTGGCGTTAGTCGACGGTATCCAGCCGCGGGTGTTGGGTCTGCAAGATGTTATTAACGAATACATCAAACATCGCCAAACCGTAGTGCGTCGCCGCACCGAGTACGAGCTGCGCGTCGCCCAGGAGCGGGCCCACGTGCTGGAAGGTTTAAAGATCGCCCTGGACCACATTGACGAAGTCATTAAAACCATCCGGGCCAGCCAAACGGTAGAGGAAGCTCAAACCAATTTGATTAAGAAGTTCAAGCTGACCGAAATCCAAGCCCGGGCAATCTTAGCCATGCAGCTGCGCACGCTGACCGGTCTGCAGCGGCAGGAAATCGAGGATCAGCTAGCCAAGCTGCTCAAGCTCATCGCGCAGCTGCAGGCGGTCCTGGCCGACGAAAAGGAAATCCTGAAGATCATCAAAGATGAATTGCAGGAAATGAAGAAGCAGTTCGGCGACGAGCGGCGTACCAAAATTATCCCGCAGGAACTCGGAAAACTCAGTGATGAAGACCTGGTTCCAGATGAACAAGTTGTGGTAACACTTACATCGGCTAACTATATTAAGCGGACTTCAGTCGTCGATTACAAGAGACAAGGGCGCGGCGGCAAGGGCCGCCGCGGCATGGCTACCCGCGAAGAAGACGTCATTGAACACGTTGTAAATGCCTCTACACATGACTTCCTATTATTTTTCACCAACAAGGGCCGGGTATTTAGACTCAAGACTTACGAAGTCCCGGCCGTCGGCCTGAACGCCAAAGGCGTGGCGCTGATCAATCTGCTGCAACTTCAGCCCGAAGAAATTGTTAGTTCAGTCATCAATGTCAGCAAAGGCGAAGGCGAAGGCGGCAACCTGCTGATGTGCACCATCAAGGGCACAGTTAAAAAGACGCCCTTCGAGCAATATAAGAACGTTCGCCAAAGCGGTCTGATCGCCATCAACCTGGACGACGGCGATGAGCTTAAGTGGATCCGCATGACCGACGGCGATAACGAAGTCATTATCAGCACCAGCCAAGGACAGGCCATAAGGTTTCACGAGCGTGATGCCCGCCCTATGGGCCGGGTCAGCCGCGGCGTGCGCGGCATCCGGCTGCGCGCCGGCGACCAAGTCATAGGCATGGATATAGTTCGAAAAGATTCCTACATGTTCGTAATCAGCGAATTCGGCTACGGCAAGCGTACCAAGGTAGAACAATTCACGCCCCATAAGCGTGGCGGCGTCGGTATCCGCTCAGCTGTCGTCAATAAAAAAACCGGGCCGCTGATCGGCGTCAAGGCTTTGACCGATGAGTCACAAGAAGTTATCATTATCTCCACCCAAGGCCAGACTATCCGACTGGGGCTCAAGAATATCCCGGCATTGGGCCGAGCTACCCAAGGGGTACGAATCATGCGCCTCAACGACGGCGACAGCGTGGTATCTTTAGCTCTAGTAGACAAAGTCGAAGACCCGCCAGAAGACGAAGCCAAACCAGCAATGGCTAAACCTCGGGAAACCGTGACAAAAAACACAAAATAAACTGTTTACAAGCACCCCTCTAACCTTTATAATATGGCCCAGCTTATAGGGTGCCTGTTTTTGAGTGTCATAAAAATCACCTTGATAGCGACACATGGAAAGAAAGCAGGGCCTCCCGCCCGACCCACCAGTCGGATGTGCGGCTTGTCCCTTTAAGCGTTCATTGAAAATTGAGTAGTGCAAATCAGCCTTCGGCATTTTGTCGGAGGCAAAACGTCAGTTCGGTCCGCCGCAAGGCGGACAGTAGCAAACAGGAAGCAGGAAGTAGGAAGGGTAAAACCAAACTGCAATCTGCCTCGGCTTGCTATGAAATCTGAGTTTAAAACTTAGAACTGACAAGATTTGCGTGCGGATGAAGCGCAAGGAGCAAGCGAGCAACAGACTGAGCTGTATTTCAATACTGCGAAGGAGTAGCGGAGCTTGCGACACAGCGATTCGCCGCAAGTGTCAGCGGGTTTCTGGCTTTGCCAGAAAGCAGGCTGACACAGCGCAAAGCTTGTCTTTTGTGAAGAGTTTGATCCTGGCTCAGGATGAACGCTGGCGGCGTGCCTAATACATGCAAGTCGAGCGGCAGCGAGTTTCTCACTGACGTTCGGAACCATTTAACATTTCACACTTTACAATTCACATTAATTTTACACTTGATCATTTACCAGATTCGGAAATGAAAAATGTAAATTGATAAATTATTGAAAAACGTGAATTGATAAATGATAAATTCCGAATGTGAGTGAGGAATGTCGGCGAGCGGCGGACGGCAGAGTAACGCGTAGGAACGTACCCCAAAGTGAGGGATAAGCACCGGAAACGGTGTCTAATACCGCATATGGTCTTCGGATTAAAGCTTTCGAGCGCTTTGGGAGCGGCCTGCGTATGATTAGCTTGTTGGTGAGGTAATAGCTCACCAAGGCGACGATCATTAGCTGGTCTGAGAGGATGATCAGCCTGACTGGAACTGAGAACGGTCCAGACTCCTACGGGAGGCAGCAGTAGGGAATTTTCCGCAATGGACGAAAGTCTGACGGAGCAACGCCGCGTGCAGGAGGAAGGCCTTCGGGTTGTAAACTGCTTTTAACGGGGACGATTATGACGGTACCCGTAGAATAAGGATCGGCTAATTCCGTGCCAGCAGCCGCGGTCATACGGAAGATCCGAGCGTTATCCGGAATTACTGGGCGTAAAGAGTTGCGTAGGTGGCAGGTAAAGCGAATAGTGAAAGGCTGCGGCTCAACCGTAGAAACATTATTCGAACTCACCAGCTAGAGCACAGTAGAGGTACCTGGAATTCCTAGTGTAGGAGTGAAATCCGTAGATATTAGGAGGAACACCGATGGCGTAGGCAGGGTACTGGGCTGTTGCTGACACTAAGGCACGAAAGCGTGGGGAGCGAACGGGATTAGATACCCCGGTAGTCCACGCCGTAAACTATGGATGCGAGCTGTTATCAGTATCGACCCTGGTAGTAGCGAAGCTAACGCGTTAAGCATCCCGCCTGTGGAGTACGAGCGCAAGCTTAAAACATAAAGGAATTGACGGGGACCCGCACAAGCGGTGGAGCGTGTTGTTTAATTCGATGGTAAGCGAAGAACCTTACCCAGGCTTGACATCCTGCCAAGCTTTCCGAAAGGAAAGTGTGCCTTCGGGCCGCAGTGACAGGTGCTGCATGGCCGTCGTCAGCTCGTGTCGTGAGATGTTTGGTTAAGTCCATCAACGAGCGCAACCCTTATAGTCAGTTGAATTTCTCTGGCTAGACTGCCCCGGCAACGGGGAGGAAGGAGGGGATGATGTCAGGTCATTATTTCCCTTACGTCTGGGGCTACAAACACGCTACAATGGCCGGTACAAAGGGCAGCCAAGGAGTGATCCGGAGCAAATCCCATCAAAGCCGGTCTCAGTTCGGATT
>DASTHV010000031.1:0-8540 GCA_035718045.1 Saccharimonadales bacterium (SeqCode)
TAGGCCAGCTCAAAGTTATGTTCACTTTTAATTTTATATAGTTCGTTGACGCACTCCATCAAGGCCGCTATCGCCGTATTTAAGCTCAGATCCTGCAAATCCGCGGTAACTTTTTTAGTGGCCTTATGTACGGCGCGGGCGATCCGGATTTCCAGCTCGGTGTTGTGGCCATGATCCAGAGGCTGAGCGTCCAGAAATTCGCCAACCAGCGTCCAAACCCGCTGCAAAAAGCGGAAAGTCCCGCCTAGGCCCTCCAAGCTCCAGCTGGCGGCTTGGTTCCAGGGACCAATAAATAGTTCCATCAAACGAATTGAGTCGGCTCCGTAGCCTTGGTCTATCAAGCCGTCCGGTTCGATGGTATTGCCCTTGCTTTTGCTCATCTTAGAGCCGTCCGGTGCTAAAATCATGCCCTGGTTACGCAGACTGATGAATGGCTCGTCAAAATTAATCAGATCTTCGTCAAACATCACCTTAGTCCAGAAGCGGGCGTATAAAAGATGCATCACGGCGTGCTCGGCGCCACCAATATAATCGTCTACCGGCAGCCAAAATTCAGCTTTTTCCTTATCAAACGGCTGTTTATTATTATGCGGATCGGCAAAACGTAAAAAATACCAGCTGCTACAGGCAAAGCCGTCCATGGTATCCGTTTCGCGCTGGGCTTTACCACCGCATTTAGGACAGTCAACATTTACAAACTCAGGCACATTGGCCAGCGGGCTGCGACCGTCACCGCTGGGTTCATAGCTTTTAACTTCTGGCAAAACTACCGGCAAATCGTTTTTGGGAACCGGCACGATACCACATTTATCACAGTGGATCATCGGAATCGGTGCGCCCCAGTAACGCTGCCGGCTAATCAGCCAGTCGCGAATTTTATATGATACCCGCGGTTTAGCCAGCTTATGTTTGACCAGGTATTTGATAATCTGCGGTCTGACCAAACCGGCTACTTTGCCGTTAAATTCAGCTGGCTCTGTCAGAATCCCATTAATCATATCTGTGTAGCAATACTCCTGGTTTTTGACCTTCTGCGCTTCATGTTTGTCCGCAGGAAAAAGTACCGGTTTGAGTTTCAGGCCGTATTTTTTGGCGAACCGGAAGTCCCGCTCGTCGTGAGCCGAACATTTGACGATGCCGGTTCCGTAGTGGGCCAGCGCATAACTGGCTACCCAGATCGGCAAATCGCCATTGCCTACCGGATCTTTAATGTACCTGCCAGTAAAAATGCCTTCAATGTTTTCTTCGTCGGTAAAGCCTTGCTTAACGCGTTTTTTCAAAATTTCCTCTGCGAATCGTAAGACTTTTGCTTCCTCCTCGGTACCTTTTAGCAGCTCGGGTAACATCGGATGATCGGGCGCGATAACCACGAATGTATCGGCCATAAAGGCCTCAAAATGAGCTGAAAAAGTCTTGATTTTCAGGTTCGTATCCTTAACCGGCGCCTCAAAAATCATGCCCTCGCTGCGGCCAATCCAATTACGCTGCATGGCCTTGATGGAGTCGGACCAATCGATTTTGGCTAAGTCCGCCTCAAGCCGGTCGGCGTAGTCGCGGATCTTAAAGAACCATTGCTTTAAGACCTTGCGCTCTACCTCATGGCCACAGCGCCAGCAATGGCCGTTTTCTACCTGCTCGTCCGCTAAGACGGTCTTATCAAACGGACACCACCACTGCGAACTTTCCTGCTGATAAGCCAGGCCTTTTTTGTAAAGTAATAGGAAAAACCACTGTGTCCATTTGTAATAACTGGGGTCGGTACTGTTAACCTCGCGGCTCCAGTCATAGCTAAAGCCCATTTGCATCAACTGCCGCTTGAAATGCTGCACGTTTTGAGCGACTGCCTTTTGCGGACTTATGCCGGTTTTAATCGCGTAATTCTCGGCCGGGAGTCCAAAGGCGTCCCAACCCATGGGATGCAGCACATTCATGCCGCTCATACGGGCGTACCGGGCTACGGCGTCACCAATCGTATAGTTACGCACATGGCCGACATGCATGGCCGCGCCGCTGGGGTAAGGAAAATACTCCAAGACATAGCGCTTTGGCTTGGTTTTGTCCTGCGTCGCTTCGTAAATCTTGGACTGCTCCCAAATCGTTTGCCATTTGGGTTCAATCTCTTTAGGATTGTACCGCCTCATATCTCCTTTATTCTAACAGAGAAGATAGTTTGCCTAAACAGGCAAATCTACTACTAATACGCTTAAAACTGTTTCAGGAAGTTGGTAGTAAACGAGGTCGCCAGTTTTTGGCGGGCTCCCCAACGTTCTTGGGCTAGATTCACCAACCGGCTGACTAATTCAGTATTAGAAATGCCGGCCAGCCGCCAATTGTGGGCATACAAGCTGCCAGGCAGCGGATTGATTTCATTGAAGAAAACTTTTCCGGCCTTGGTGTCGATTAACATGTCCACCCTGGCAATGCCGCTGCAGCCGAGTGTTTTATAGGCGTTCAGGCCGATCTGCTCGGCTTTTTGGTAAAGCTCCTTTGGCAAATCGGCCGGCAGGCGGCTATAGCCTTGAGAGCCGCGTTTACCGCCTATTTTTTTACCACCTGTCTTTTTGCCGTTGCCTATGTATTTGGTATCAAAATCAAAGAAATCTTCCGAGTTGGTCAGCGGTTGTTCTAATAACGCCGGCGTCAGTTCTTCGTTGCCGATAATCGGCAAGGTAACTTCTACCAAATTATCTACAGCCTCTTCTACTATCACCCGGTCGTCATAGTGCATGGCGACTTCTAGAGCGTTCATCAATTCAGATTCTTTCCCAACCCGCGAGATACCAATGCTGGAGCCCATATGGGCCGGTTTGACGAATAGAGGATATTTAAGCTCGCTGGAGATGGTTTTTATATCTTTTGGAGTGATATCTTTAGAAAAAAGCGACAGCCATTTAGGACTGGCAATTCCGGCCGAGCCGGTGACCATCTTGGCCAGCACCTTATCCATGGCTACGGCGCTGGCCGCCACTCCGCAGCCGACGTACGGCACGTTGGCCATTTCTAACAGGCCCATCAAGTCGCCGTCCTCACCGTGAGTGCCGTGCATAGCCGGAAACACCAAATCAATTTTCTTATACAACTTGCGGCCAGCGAACTGGCTGGACTTTACAAGAATCAGCCCATTGTCAAATAACAGATGAATTTTTGGCGCTTTGCGCATAAAATCATCAATTTCACCAGACTGATATAGTTGTATGTCTTTTAATTTTTCATCCCAATACCAGCTGCCATCTTTACTGATATAAACGGCTTCCACTTTGTACTGCTTGGTTAGTTCCAGAGGTTTTATAACCGAGGCAATAGCCGTCACGATTGAAACATCGTGCTCGGTGGAACGGCCTCCAAAAATGACTGCTACTGTTTTCATGAGCTTAATTTTAGGCTTAACAAAGCGAAAGTCAACAATTTATATATACAATTATAGATAACTAATTGTATTGATCAGGCCAGTCGTTCTGCAACAGAACTAAATCGCCGGCCGCCACTAATTTATCTAAGTTAGTATAAAAATTCAGCGGGTCTTCCTCGATTACCAATTGGCCCTTATAGCCTGTCAGTCCTTCTTCAATATAAGCAGTAACGGAATGTTTCATTAAGACCACCTGGTCGGGCTCAGCTGCCTTTATAGCTTGCCCTAATTCAATGTGTATAGATTTTTCCTCGGCGCCCTGATCCACCAGTCCCGGCGTAACATACATTTTACGCTTGGCCGGCAATTCTTTTAGTAATTCCAAACCGGCTTTCATTCCCTCGATGTTGCCGTTGTAGGTATCGTCGATTATCCAGGCGCCGCCCAGTTGATAGGGTTGCATGCGGTGTTCAAACGGTTTGATTTTAGCAATGCCTGATTCAATCTGTCTGGCGTTTAAGCCGAATTTGTCAGCCAGGTATGCCGCCAGTGCTAGCGGGCCAACCTGATGACGGCCTAACAGATGGCTTTTAATCCGAAGTTTTTTGGAGCCGTTTGAAAGATTGAATTCTAATCCATCCACTGTTGTTTTTACGCCGCTAACTTTCCAGCCATCTATGCCCTCGGCGGAAAAAACCTCGTAACCTTTTTTGAGGAATTTTCGAGTATCAGGCGAGTCCCCACTCACATACACTTCTTTGCCACCCAAGTAATCAGCCAGCGAAAAAATATCTTCGCCGGCGGCCTTTAGAGTCTTATATCGATCCAGATGGGCAGGCGCGAGACCGGTGATCACACCGACAGTCGGGCGCGTTCTTTGGGCGAATCTGGCTACATCGCCCGGAGCGCCCTCGCCGTATTCAATGATTAAAATATCCTCATCGCCGTTTAACCTCTCAGCAAACAAGGCGTGACTTATGGAAACATTTTTATTGGCCGGCGTGGCTGCAACATTCTTAACATCTCCTAGTACGGTCAACAAGATTTCCTTCATGGTAGTTTTACCATAGCTGCCGGCAATCGCTATTTTAACGGCCGGGTGTTTGGCGAATGAGGTTTTTGCGCGGCTGATTTTTCGGCCTTGTGACGGCTTAATAATTATCCAGTCACCTAACCATAGAGGCAAAATTATTAGATGCGCCCAAAGCAGCGGTGTGATTAAGAATAACCCAACCGCGATTGGTATGTAACCGTAGTGCGGCGCGGTTACGCCGCTGACAAATAACCAAATAGCTATGGCAGCCTCTACCAGCTCCCCTAGTAAAAACGCCCACAACAACATCTTAGCGGGCCTGGTTTTGACTAAATTCCGTCGATAGGCGACCTTGTTAAAATCATTGACCTGCCACAGCCATTTTAGATGGACGCCTGGTCTATATTCGACCGACTGGAGCATATACACCGCCGTTTGCGCGAAAGCCGGAGTATAGACAAATAGGATTGATCTAAGCATTTTTAGAGCCTTTTATGAATCGCTGAATCAATTCGGCCGTCTGCTGTGGTTGCTCTTGATGCAGAAAATGACCGCCGTCGAGAATCTCTAATTTAGAACCAGAGATTGCTCGGTGTAAAAGTTGGCCGTCACTGGTTGGCGTAGATTTATCATGGCTGCCGTAAATCAATAATGTCGGCGAGGTAACTTTAACGGCTGCCGGGCGGACATCTTCATTGATTATTATGCGAAACGTAGCTTCCATATGCGGCAGCAGCGTCGCGTCCGAGCCGACGGATTTATAAAACCGCTGCCTGATTCTCTGGCGCCGAGCTGTCGGCAGTATCAGCAATGATACTTTGCCTGCCTTAGCTACGCCATAAAGAGCTTTTTTACGAAGAGGATTCTTGTTCCTAATACCAGCTGATGCCAGCAGCACGAGCTTGGGAACTTTAATCTGACTGCCCAGTAAAATCGCCAGGGCGCCGCCGTAAGAATGGCCTACCAACACGTACGGTTTCAGGTCGATTTTCTTAAGCCAAGCGTTTATAAAGTCCACATAGTCTTGCAAGCTCCACGCCAGCGGCGGCGCCTGAGTGCCCCCAAAGCCGGGCAGGTCTAGAGCGTAAATCTCATAATCCTCTTTCAGCTCCGCGACCAACGCGGCGAATGTTTCCTTACTATCGCCCCAGCCCGGCAAAAAAACCAACGGCTTCCCCTTGCCGGTCTTTAGGTAGCTGGTCATCAGACCATCCACGATGACGTTCATTATTAAAGTATAACAACTATGAGCGGTTATCCGGCTTCGCTGTTGGCCGCAGCTAACGATTCGGCCATTATACGCAGGTCCTCCGATTTTATGGCTCTGGAAACACTGCCACTGAAACCTTTCAGCCAGACATGCAGGGCGCTTGGATTACTAAAATGGCTATTTTCCAATACTTGACTGGCCGGTAGGACGCTATTCAGGTATCTGGTTAAGATCTCTGAATATATGTCGAGTCGGTTACGAGTTCGCGGGTGAAACGCTTCTTTATATAGCATAAGGATTTCTGGCAGGTAAGCACAGATGCGGTTTATTTCCTTATCGGACAACTCTAGGCCGGGATAGGCGTCGTTCAGAAATTTCCGTTTTTTACTTAACGGCTCGGGCACCCTGACGTCTATATCTGCCTCCATACCAATTAATACCGGCTCCTCGTACGAAAAGCCCTGATCTATCGGCCGCTTAAAAACATGGGGCATTAAGGCTGTAAATCCAGCCGATTGCAAAAAGCTCATCGTCCGGGAGGTCGGTTCGGCCAGCCGAACTTCTACTTCTGTAACCAACCTGTGCTCGCCGAACTTCACGCAATGTTCTAATAAAGATTTGCCAATGCCCTGCCCCCTGTACTGCGGATCAACACCGAGCCGTTTGATTTCCAATATCTCTTTAGCCTGGTCACCCCGGCCTATGCCTATCATTTCGGTGTGGGCTACGCCTACGAGCCCGTTATCCGTATGTGTCGCTACATGCCAATCTTGGCTCAAGATTCGCAAAGCCGCTTTGACTCCTTCTAAATCAGGCGGGGTTTGGACCGGCGCTATTGTCTGGGCAATCTCGGCTACTCGCCATAGTTCATTTCGCCGGGCGCCTCGAAACTCATAGTCATCAACCATAACTATACTATAACATTAATGCTTAGTTTTACAACTCGCGGAGTTTTTCGATTTCGGTGTCGCTTAACTCGCGCCATCGGCCAGGTTTTAGGTCGTCAAGCGACAACGGCCCGTACTTGGAGCGGTGGAGTTTTTTGACCGGCAGACCGACGGCCGCCAGCATCCGCTTGACTTGATGATTGCGGCCTTCGTGAATCGTCAACTCCAGCTTGTTGTCAGACAGCCTCTTTGCCCTGGCCGACGCTGTTTTGCCATCTTCCAGGTCTACGCCGATACTTAACGTGTTAAGTATTTTTGACGTGATGACGCCGGCCACTTCGGCTTCATAGGTCTTATCAACTTTAAAGCTGGGGTGCATCAGCCGATTGGCCAGCTTTCCGTCGTTGGTCAACAACAGCACGCCGGTCGTATCAAAATCCAACCGTCCGACCGGCACGACTCGTTCGTCTATTTTTACTAAATCAGAAACTTTCACACGGTTTTCCGGATCTTTTAATGTGGAAACATAGCCCGCCGGTTTATGAAGCAGAATATAGCGCAGACTCTGGGCGCTAATTCGTCGACCGTTTACTTTTATATCGTCCTCATCAGAAACAGCATCATTCAACTGGCCCAGCCGGCCATTAACAGATACTCTGCCGGCTTTAATCAGCCTATCGGCTCCACGCCGAGACTCCACTCCCGCCCTAGCCAAAAATGCATTAAGCCGCATGGCAAACGCTGGTTATTCTTTCCAGAAATCAGACAGCATTTCAGCATCACCCGACTGACCGGCGCCAAAGGCGATAATTTCAGCACCCTTACTTCCGGCAGCTATGCCACGGGGCATGCCTGGAGAAACGCGCACAGCATCAAATGGCTTGAGCTCTAAAATTTCTTCACCAAGTTTCATCTTGGCACTGCCGCTAATCAAAACGTAAGTCTCTTCTTGCTCTTTATGCTTATGGCCAAAAGGCACTTTAAAACTGGGTGCAATTTTAAAATACGAAGCGCCAGATTTTTCGGACTCAAGCAACGAGCGGCCAAACCGCGATTCCATGTTTGGCGCATAACCAAATTTTACCGCTGCGTCTTCGGTATCTTCTTTAAGATTAATTTTCTTATAATTCGCCATGGTCACTTAAAAAATTTGGTGGAGCATGCCGGGTTCGAACCGGCGACCTCCTCGATGCCATCGAGGCGCGCTAGCCAACTGCGCCAATGCCCCTCATCGGAGTCGAAGCACCGGCTTCCGTAAGTTCAATCTGATTAAACTTACTTTCAGCTTCGGCTCGCCTCCTCCTCTTAAAATTGCACCCAAGACAATTACTTGCCGTGCAGTTTTGTAAAAGATAAGAGAACAGATAAATTATACAAAAAATAACCTGTTAGTTCTAGTAGCTTGCCATGAGCGAACCCGCTAGTGCGGGTGAGTCGAATGGTGGTTATGACCAATGCCCTTGCTCATCACAAAACGATTGACCGGCACCGTTATAACAAAAGCTATCGCTAAAGATAACGCTAGGCTCCACCAAAAGAGAATATTGTGCAGCCGGGCATTTATAGCACCGGGAATCAGCCACTCCGAAACGTTATCGATGATTTCCATCGAGATTATGGAAATCGTGTCGACAGCCAAAGCCAGTTTAAGCGCCTCCTTGGCGGACATTTTTTGAATCGCACCGCGGAAAGTCAGGCCGTAGCCGACGACAAAGGCCAGCACAACAGCCAGAACGGTCTGAAATATATTGCTAAGATTCTGGCCGATGGCCATTCCTAAAACCTCGCCGATGCCGCAGCCGGTCAGACAGTGCCGGGTATGGGTTATAGCGTTTCGCGTTAGAGAGTCGACTGTCATCTATCAAGCAGTTCCGCGATAACAACGGCTTGGTTGTGTTCGGTGTCGTGGGCGCCGTAAAGCAAAGTCAGCTGGCTATGTTTTTTAGCCAACTCCTTAAGTTCATCGAGCATTTGCTTTTTAGACTTTAATTCCGCACGATACTTCTTCTGAAATTCCGGCCACTTTGCCGGCTCATGGTTGAACCACTTGCGCAGTTCGTT
>DASTHV010000032.1:0-14954 GCA_035718045.1 Saccharimonadales bacterium (SeqCode)
CTATAGCCCCCTGTATATACTGCTTAGCTTATTAGTGACTACATTAATGATTTACGTCTTTGGATTTCTGCTAAAGATTATTGTTCATCTCTGGGAACTGCTGTAGCCAGCCCTTGCTAAATTAGTAAAAACTTGTTATAGTATTTAATATGTCTTTACCTCCAGACAGAGAGAGAAGCAACTACTCTGCTCTATTCACTATAGGCGCTGCTGCTGAGTCCCGAGTCTTGAACCCCAAAGAGGCGCAAAGAGAAATGGCCCAGACCGCCCTGGAAAGCCTTGTTAGAAAACAGGCTATAGAGTCCCCCTATCTAGCCATAAGAGGTTTGACTAGATATATTGCCATAACGCTCTTTAATGAATTAGACACTAACCTTAATCCTCTTACCCATCATCCAGGCGGTCTCCTGGGCTTGGCACGGATGGATGAAACTGGTCTGGCATCAATAGTTCGTGATCCCATTTTAATTCGAACGGATAGTGAGGCTGATGTAGATATATCGTTGGAGGAAAGCGAACCTGGCGCAGGACGTTTTGACCTCGAAGTCAGACGAGGGCCAGGACTTGAAGAAGATCCCCTTACTTTTTCCAAAAATCTTCATAGCGCGTTTGACGTCATAATGCGGCAAATAGATTTAAGGCGTGCGTCTTCTTACTCGCAACAGCTTATTGAAGGACGTACCGAGAACGACACTGCCATCATGCCCCTACGGCGTTTGATGGCGAAAAATCGATTAGCTGTCATCCCGCAAATTGAGGCGCGCCGACGGAAAGAACCGGAGCAATACTATGAGGATTTACTGGAAATTAAACTATTAGCTACGGTTTTGGGAATCGAGGAGCTGGATGAAGTTGATAATCGGGAACTGGTTGACTTTTGGCGTAGCCGGGATCGCAGTCAAGCTGATGTCATCAAACTATTCTTTTATATAACAGATAGGAAAAAACAGGTTTCGGCGGCTGAAAATCCCTTTCATCGCTATACAGCTGATAATCTAATCCGCTACGGCATAAAAAAGAGTGAATCGGTCAAACTCACCAAAGAGGTTGAAGACGGAGCAAAAGATGTCCTCACTCGTGTAATACGAATAAACCCCCAAAAGGCCACCCAATTTTTTGGTCCAAAAGAAAGCGAACTTAACAAACTAAAAATGCTTTATATTGCTTGGCTTGCGAGGTACGGAGAACTGGTTGATGTTAGGCGCGGAGCGATCAAGGTTTTTGGGACCAAATTTGAGACAAATCACGATCGAATCTCGGCTATGCAAGATGTCTACAAAGTAGCTATTAATAATATTGAGGAGGAGGCCAATAGGCATAAAAAAATAAACTCTTCGGATAGCTGGGGCACTTTTGGGGTTGTGGACTACGACCTGAGCATACCAGAGGAGTTAGATGAGTATAATAAAAAACTCAACTTTTACCGAACGGCCTGGCTTTTAGGAAAGTATCTATTCACGAGCGAAAAAATCGACGAAGCGATGCATCAAGCAGAAAAAGTCTTCTAAAATCATTGCTTTTATTATTATCGGGGTGTATAACAGATAACATTGTGCGTAAACATATGGTTACAAACTGGAATATCCGCCTCTTTATTATTAAGAGCGCTGATGCTGTAGTTTGGTAACCCCGCGCATTTAGAAAAAAAGAATAAATCAAACCGGACTGCAGCAGCAAAAGCAGTCCGGTTTTTTTGTTCGCACCTTCCGCGCCGTACTTTCAAAAAACAAGCAAAACTTGCTCTTTTGAAAGTGCTCTTGGCGAATCGCGGCGTTGCAGGCTGCGGTACTCGCTCGAAGTATGTTAAATACATCTCGCTGCGTGCCTCGCCTGCGCCCTGTGCTTCATCCAAGTGCGAGACTTGCGATATAAAAATGAATTTGCGACCTGGCCGCTAGGCTTTATACAAAGCACCAAAGTAAAAAAGCCTAGCGGCGGGGCGGCAAAGACTCTACGGCCTTGGTCGTGGACAGCCAACCCAAGCACATCGCTTCGATACCCCCCAAGGTATCGCGGCAAACAACCAAACACGGGAGAGGGGGTTTGATGCCCAAGCGTAAAGACCCACGAGTAACCGAGGCGGCAAAGCTGCGTCTCAACCGGCAGCATTCGCAATACCAGCAGGTATGCGGCACGCTGCTGGCGCAGTACAAGCCGACTCGGCTCTCGCGGCTGATCCGCGACGAGGAACTGCGGCTGCAGAACTGACCATCCAACCGGAAGGACGCGACATGTGCACATGTAAGACCGTAACCCTCGAGAGCCTTGACGGCGCTCGGCTGGAAATCGGCGCCGCGCTCGCAAGCGGTGACGTGGGGATGGCTCTGGCCGTCTCGCAGTGCCTTTGGGGGCTTTGCCGGAATGCGGACGAGCACCGCGTTCGCCTCGACGAGGTCCTCGTTCTCGCTGGCAACTTTCACGAGCACCTCTCGCTCGAGGATCGCTCGCAGCTCGCCGAAGGCCTCAGCGAGATCAAGCTTGAAGCGACGAAGGAGTGCCTTCTCGCGGTCGCCTAGATCTGTCTGCAAAGGCAGCCGCGGCTTCGTTGCCGCGGCTGCCTTTCACGGCTCCTCCCTCTCCCAAACTCAAATTTGATATGCTTAGTTTATGAAAATGCTGATATACGGCAGTGTGCTTATTTTCAGCACAATTGGCGGATACATTCCTAGCTTATGGCATGCCGGCTTCCTTTCGTTTAGTGGTATTATTGGCGGAATTTTAGGTACCGTGGTTGGAATTTGGGCGGCAATTAAACTCAACAATTATATCGGCATATAAACCAAAGTAAGAATCCCCGCACCGCTGCCCTGCCAGCCAGCACGGCCGGCTGCACCGGCAGCGGTGCGGGGATTCTTATTGACGTAAGCGGTAACTAAGCGATACGCTGGATAAACAATGGTGCTGCCAACATCAAAACGCCTAACATCCCGCATACCCCGCGGTATTGCCGTTTTAAAGAGAAATCGCTACGGTGAGCTTAAACCGGCCGATGTTCAGGAGGCCCGCAAATACATCGACGAGTATTGGCAAAGACTGACTCGGTTTCATCCAAAGGACGATGAAAGTCTGCTGGGGTTGCCTAATTCATATCTTGTGCCGGCTTTTGAGCAAGGCCATGAGTTCGACTTTAACGAGCTTTATTATTGGGACAGTTTTTTTATGGTCCAGGGTATGCTTGACGCCGAACATAAAGATTTGGTGTTAGGAATACTGGAGAATTTATTTTTCATGTATGAGCGCTTTAAGGTTATCCCCAATGCCTCGCGCACCTATCTGATGGGCCGTTCCCAGCCGCCATTTTTAACGAGTTTTATTTTAGACGTCTATAAAACCTACAAGATGGACAAGAAGTGGTTGAAGCGGGCTGTTAAAGTTGCCCAGGCCGAATACAATACCGTGTGGATGGGTAGCGCCAAACCGGCCGCCCGCCTAGTTTATGATGATCTCAGCCGCTATTACGACATCAATTATCTAAACGACTTGGCCGAAACTGAGAGCGGTTGGGATTATACGCCGCGGTTCAACCACAAATGCCTTAATTATCTGCCGATTGACCTAAACAGCCTGCTATATAAGTATGAGCGCGATTTTGCCTACGCAGAGCGCCTGCTGGATAACGAAGCAGCCGCCAGCCGATGGGATGCGGCCGCCCACAAACGCCGTCTATCCGTTAATAAGTTGATGTGGAGCGAGCTAAAAGGGCTTTTTTATGACTACAACTACATTAAAAAGCACCGCGGCAGCGTAGCTTCGTTGGCATCATATTATCCGCTATGGGCCGGTATGGTCGATGAAAAGCAGGCCGACCGTTTGGTCAAGTCGCTAAAGCGCTTTGAGCAAAAAGGCGGCTTGGCAACTACGGACGCTCCACAAGTCACGGATCTTGTACCAGGTTCCTTGCCGATGCAATGGGCCTACCCCAACGGCTGGGCGCCGTTGCATTTTTTGGTGGTGAAGGGTCTGCAAAAGTACGGTTATCATCAAGACGCTCGTCGAATTGCCATGAAATGGCTCAAAACTAATTTGGAGTGGTTTAACAAAAACGGCGTGTTTCTGGAAAAATATAATGTGGTGCAGCCCGGTCGGCCGCCGGCTCGCGGCGTTTATCCGTCGCAGACCGGGTTTGGCTGGACTAACGCCGTTTTCGAACGCTTCTGCCGCGAATTCGTTGACACAAACGTACCGCGTTAGCCTTCCAGCCGGCAGAGCCGCCTGTGCGGCTAGCGCTTCCGGCGCATTACTGCGTCAGCGGCTCCAGTACTTCTTCACAGTATGTCAAATACAGCTCAGTCCGTGCTTCGCCGCTTCCTTGTACTGCATCCGGACACGTTTGTGTCATAATTTTGTATGTCTGGGCAATTAGTTCAGTTGGCTAGAACGCAGCATTCACATTGCTGAGGTCGCAGGTTCGAGTCCTGCATTGCCCACCATAGATTATGAAGAAGCACAGTGCGGGAGTAGTTGTTTATAGGATTAAAGCCGGACAACCGGAGGTGCTGTTGGCGCATATGGGCGCGCCCTGGTGGGCTAAGAAAGATATCGGTGCCTGGACGATTCCAAAGGGCGGTATCGAAGATAATGAGGAGCCGATGCAGGCTGCCAAACGAGAGTTCACCGAAGAGCTGGGCCTGCCGGTACCGGACGGTGACTTTATCGATTTAGGGTCTGTCGAGCAGCACAACAATAAAACCGTCCAGGCTTGGGCGATTGAAGCCGACCCGGATATCAGCGATATTAAAAGTAATACGTTTAAAACCGAATGGCCGCCACGTTCCGGCAGAGCTCAGGAGTTTCCGGAGGTCGATGGAGCCGCTTGGTTCAGCTTGACGCAGGCGGCCCAAAAGACAGTCAAAGGCCAGGCCGGCTTATTCGAAGCCTTGGCCAACAAACTTAACATACCTTTTGGCGCCGAGAAAATTCCCGACGAGCCCCAGCAGGGCAGCTTGTTTTAGGTTACAATTAGACGAATGAGTAACTTCTATGTGACCACCTCTATTCCCTATGTCAACAGCGACCCGCATATCGGCTTTGGCATGGAGGTTGTTATGGCTGATGTCTTAGCCCGCTATATGCGTCAAATCGACGTGCCGGTAATCTACGCTACCGGTACTGACGAGCACGGCAGCAAAATCGCCGAAAAAGCCACCGAAGCCAAAATAAGTCCTAAACAATACGCTGACAAGGTTAGTCAGAGCTTTCGAGATCTGCTGCCGCTTTTGAATGTCAAAAACGACCGGTTTGTGCGCACCACCGATCCAGCCCACGAACAACGGGCCCAGATTATTTGGAAAAACCTCAGCCGGCACCTTTACAAGAGCTCCTATATCGGTTGGTATTGCGTTGGTCATGAAGAGTATTTTTCAGAACAAGTGGTCAAAAACAACAACGGCGTCTGTCCGGAGCATAATCGCAAGTACGAAAAGCTTCAGGAAGACAACTACTTTTTCAAATTAAGCGCTTTTGCGCCCAAGATAAAGGCAGCGATCGACTCTGACACCCTACGAATCGTGCCGCAAAGCCGCAAAAATGAGATTTTGTCGTTAATTGCTAGCGGTTTGGAAGACATCAGCGTCAGCCGTCCCAGCGATAAAATTCCTTGGGGCATACCGGTGCCGGGTGATGATTCTCAGGTGATGTACGTGTGGTTTGAAGCCCTGACTAACTACATAACCGTTTTGGGCTACCCTGAGCATCAGGATTTTAAAAACTTTTGGCCGGCCAACGTCCAAATTATCGGCAAAGATATCCTGCGGTTCCACGCGGCCATCTGGCCAGCCATGCTTATGGCGTTGGATTTGCCGCTACCGCGGATGCTGTACGTGCATGGTTTTGTAACAGTTGACGGCAAAAAGATGAGCAAGACTTTGGGTAATGTCATCGCCCCCAAAGACGTGGTGGCTAAGTACGGTGCCGACGGCTTCCGTTACTTCTTTTTGCGCCATGTACCAAGCTATGAGGACGGTGATTTTAACTGGGACCGGTTGGAGGCCGCCTACAATAATGAGCTAGCTGACCAACTAGGCAACGCCGTGTCGCGCACCGCAGCCATGATCGCCAAATATCAAAAGGGTATCATAGGCGACATTCCACCACCGTCGCACGATATGGGCCCGTATAAAGAAGCGATCGAGGCCTGCCGTTTTGATAAGGCTCTGGATGAGATATGGGAGCAAGTCAAGGGGTTAAATCAGTACATTGATGAATCCAAACCATGGGAAATTGTAAAGACCGGTGATGAGGACCACCTGCGCGAAGTACTGGCCTACTTGGTGGGCTCATTGCTGGAAATCGCCAACCTACTAACTCCGTTCCTGCCCGATACGGCCAAGCGCATCATTCAAATTTTCGGCAGCGGCTTGCTAAAGGAAATGCCCAAGCCGTTATTTCCAAAAACAGTTAAAGAGTTGAACAGTTAAGCGGTTAAATAGTTGGGCAGTTATGGCTACAATTCAGAATTTTAAAGAAATCATGGCCTGGCAGAAAGCCGAGGAGTTAACCCTGGCGGTATATAAAGAGTTCAAAGATAGCCGGGATTTTCCTTTTCGTGATCAAATTCAACGAGCTTCTGTATCAATTATGAATAATATTGCGGAAGGTTTTGAAAGGAAAGGCAATAAAGAATTCATTAGATTTTTGTTTATTGCCAAAGGATCGTGTGCCGAAGTCCGCTCTATGTTAAGCCTGGCTCAAAAACTAACTTATCTATTAGAAGATAGAGCCTTAGAACTAGATTCATGCTGCACTGAAATTACTAAGATGCTTTCCGTGTTCATAAAGAAACTGGATAACTAAGAACTGGATAACTATGGAACTAGTTGATTCTCATTGTCATCTTCAGTTTGAAAAGCTGGCTAGTGATTTAGACGGGGTGCTTAGTCGTGCCGGAGCGGCCGGAGTAAACCGGATGATTTGTGTCGGTACCGACCTTGAAGATAGCCGGCAATCAGCCGAAATCGCCGCTAAATTTGATAATGTTTGGGCAGCGGTGGGAGTGCATCCGCATGAAGCGACTAAGTTTTTAAAAGACCCGCAAAGCCCAAAAATACTTAACAAGTTAAGTATTTTGCCAAAGGTAGTTGCCATTGGTGAAGTGGGACTAGACTATTACAAAAGCCAGACCCCGCCCGATGTTCAGCAGGAGGCTTTGCGGGCTCAGGTTGAGGCTGGCCTGCCAACTGGCTTGCCGTTTATTTTTCATGTCCGGGACGCATGGACTGACTTTTGGCGGATATTTGATGAGCATGAAGGCCTTCGTGGTGTAATCCACAGCTTCAGCTCTGGCCGCAAGCAGTTGGACGCGGCGCTAAATCGCGGGTTATATATCGGGTTGAACGGCATTATGACTTTTACGCGTGACGAAGCTCAGTTGGAGTCCGCCAGGAGGGTGCCGCTGGAACGTTTGCTGATAGAGACCGACGCGCCGTTTTTGGGGCCGGCTCCGGAGCGCCCTAGCATATGCGAGCCGCGGCACGTGGCCGTCACGGCTGAATTTTTAGCCGAACTGCGCGGCGAATCGTTGGAAGATTTAGCCAAAACCTCAACTACGAACGCCATTAAGTTGTTTGGATTAAAATGAAGCGGATATATCTAGATTATGCGGCCGCTACGCCAATGAGCATAGAAGTATTGAAAGCCATGGAGCCATATTTTTCAAAAAAATTCTATAATCCATCGGCGACCTATTTAGCGGCCCGGGCTGTCAAACAGGGCATCAATCAGGCTCGCCGGCAAGTGGCTGGATTACTAGGCGCCAAACCGGCTGAGATCACCTTTACGGCCGGCGCTACCGAAGCTAATAACATGGCTATTCAAGGAATCATGCGTCAGTTCCCGAACAGCGAGCTCTTAGTCAGTTCGATTGAACATGAGTCGGTGATAGCACCGGCGCGGCTGTTTAAACACCGCGAGATTCCGGTGACCAAAAAAGGACTGATTGATCTTGCCAAGCTGGAACTGATGGTCGGCCCTCAAACGGTGCTGGTCAGCGTGATGTTGGTCAATAATGAACTAGGTACAGTCCAGCCTTTGGCGGAAATCGCCAAAATACTTAACAAGTTAAGTATTTTACGAAAGGCCAATGGCAATAACCGGCCGCTGTATTTACACACTGATGCCGCTCAGGCCGCTAATTATCTGGACCTGCATGTCAGCCGTTTGGGCGTGGACATGATGAGTTTAAACGGCGGGAAAATCTACGGACCGAAACAATCGGGCGCGCTGTACGTAAAAGCCGGGACACAGCTAAGACCGCTTATAGTCGGCGGCGGTCAAGAGCAGGGGCTGCGGTCCGGCACCGAAAATACCGGCGCGATCATGGGCTTTGCCCGGGCGTTGGAATCGGCTCAAGAAAAACGTGGTGCTGAAGCTAAGCGAGTCGCACAGATGCGGGAATCATTTGAAAAACAGCTTCTAGAGCAGCTGCCCCAGGCAAAAATCAACGGAGCCGCTAGGCATAGGGCACCTCATATTATCAGCCTGAGTCTGTCGGGCCAGGATAACGAGCGTTTAATGATGGAGCTAGATGAGCTGGGTATAGAGTGCGCGGTTGGCAGCGCCTGCAGCGCCAGTCGCCAGGAAGCCTCGCATGTCTTGTCGGCCATTGGCATGTCAGACAAGCAGGCACGCTCGACCCTACGTTTTAGCCTAGGCAAGCACACTACGACTGCCGAGATTAAAAAAACGACTGCCGAGCTTGTCCGTCTTATTTCCCTAAAGTAGAGCGGCGTGCAAGCTCTAACAGATAGCGTTTTATAAGCTAAAGCATTATACTTGGGCTAATGAAAGCGCTTTTTGTAAGCTATCGGCTATTGGCGCGTTTGGTCTTATTATTGACGGCCACTTTTTTGGCTTTAGCGGCGGTGTCACCCCTGGCGAGGGCCGACAATATAGTCCAAGGGTACAAGTCGAATGATAACTTGAAACCCGGTATGCTGGTGACTTTGGATAGTAATTCGTCCGATACCGTCCGGCTGGCAAAGGGCAGTGTTGACGTGGGGCAGCTATACGGTGTGGTCGTGGAGCCCTCGGAGGCGCCTTTGACCTTAAAAGATCAAAACTCAAAAGTTTATGTAGCCACTGGTGGAACCTTTCCGGTGCTGATCAGTTCCGAAGGCGGTTCGGTAAAGCCTGGCGACTACTTAACACTGTCATCAATCGATGGTGTCGCCATGAAAGCGACCAGCGTCCAGCCTGAAGTTATTGGCCGAGCGGCAACCAGCTTTACCGAGAATGACGGTAGCGTAACGGCCAGTGACGGCAGCCGGCTTGGTACGGTGTCGGTAAACATCCTAGTAGGCAAAAATCCGCTGATAGTTGGCGACCAAGCTGTCCCGTCATTTATAGAAAAGGTCGCTAACTCCGTGGCCGGACGCCAAGTTTCTACATCTAGAGTTTATGCGGCCTTAGGTATTTTTATTGTAGCGTCAGCTGTTTCGGTCACACTACTGTGGGGCGGCGTGCGGCATAGCTTAGTGGCTCTGGGCCGTAATCCGCTTAGCCGGCATACTATTTTTAGCGGCATGTACAAAGTGATTGGCGTCGGTATGGCGATTTTCGTCCTGGGGCTAACTGGGGTATACTTACTACTTAGAATATAGGATTAAAATACAGAAATATGAATACGGGTGGGCTGGTACTGGTAGTAGGGTCCCTGATCGCGGCAGCCTCGTCGTTTGTTTGGCTGGCCTGGAGGCTAGAGGGCGGATCGCCAAAGTTCGGCGGTAAAAAACCAACCGATATCGTTACTGATAAGGCCAAGCAAGATGTGGAGCGGATCTTTAATGAAGATTTTCGCGAAGAGTTGCGTAATCGCGGCCGGCTTCACTTCGAAAAAATCATCGGCGAAAACGCCATGTTCCTGCAGCAGGACTTGCGCCAGACAACTACGCAGCTAAATGACTACATGCGGGCCGAAATTACCCGCACGCTGCAAGATGAATTCAAAAAATATGAGCAATCGATTGTCGATGCCAAGCAGATAGCCCTGGACTCGATCGAAAAGACCGTAGCTACTATCGAACAACAGCGCCAATTCCTAGAGCAGCAGATGCAAGCTCAGGCTGATGCTCAAAAAGCCCGGGTCGTAGCCCGCTTTGAAGCCGAGATGGCCAGTATCATCAACCACTATGTATTGAAGGCAATCGGTGACCAAATTGATTTATCCGACCAGCTGGATTTCATTCTGGAACAGATGGAATCAAACAAACAAGCATTGATAGAGGATGTTAAGAATGGAGCAGCTTAAGTTGCCATCGGTCGTGGTTGGCCAAACGGAAGTAGCTAGGTTGGAGCGAGAGCTAAATGAGCTAGATGATTTTTTCGTGGATGCCAAGGGCCGCCAGACGGGCACATCCTTTAAGCCGCCTAAGCTTAGCCGGCTGCTGGACGAGCTGTCGCAAGAAAACGATGTGAACTTGCTGAACGAGTCAGAGCGATCCAAGTTAATAAAAGATATTAACGAACTGCTTAGCCGGGCGCCGCGGCTGCACATTAGCTTTGCTTCCGAGCCGTCGCCAAAAGCTCTAGAGAGGGTATTAACCTGGTTAAGAGACAACATTCATCCGCAGATTCTACTACAAGTCGGCTTGCAGCCGACAATCGCCGCCGGCTGTGTCTTGCGAACACCCAACAAGGTTTTTGATATGAGTCTGAGGGCCAGTTTGCAAAAGGAAGTACCTTACCTGACAAAGCTGATCGCTGGGGCAGTCGATGGAAAATGAAGGTAATAAGAACTTTCAAGCCCTAGTAAACGCTGGCAATCCGGTTGGCGAAGTTATTGCAGTTAATAGTTTTTTGGTAGAGATCAGAGGACTCCAGCCGGTTAACCCGCACACCTTGGTTTTATTCGATGATGGCACCAAGGGTTTTGTGCACCACATACTAGAGGACCGGGTTTTAGTCCTGCACATGGGCAGTAGACCGTTGCGGGTCGGAGCGGTAGCAGTTATTCAATATCAGGAATTGCTGGCCCGAGTAGGCACTGATTTTATAGGCAGAGTCATCTCAGTTACCGGTGACCCGTTGGACGGCAAAGGAGCGATTGCCGCCGACGGAGCCTGGCGGGTCTTTAACAACGCGCCGCCGATTTATGAGCGGGAACTACTTAATACACAGCTGGAAACCGGCGTGCTGGCCTTGGACGCGCTATTCCCGATTGTCCGCGGCCAGCGTTTAGCGGTTTTGGGGGAAAGTAAGTCAGGCAAATCAACCTTGGCTACACAAATCGCCATCAACCAAAAGGACACTGATCAAGTAGTTGTCTACGTTCTGATAGCCAAGCGCCGCAGTGATATCGATACCCTGCTGACGCGCTTGAACGAAACCAAAGCCATGGAAAAGGCGGTCGTGATTGTATCGACCATCTTTGAATCTCTAACTCTTAGCTATCTGGCGCCCTATGTTGGCTGCTCGATGGCCGAATATCTGTGGCAAAAATCCGGAATCGACACCATAATCGTTTACGATGATTTAACCACTCACGCCCACGCCTACCGAGAAATTGCTTTGTTATCCGGCACCAGTCCGGGCAGGGACTCCTACCCGGGCGATATTTTTCATGCGCATGCCTCGCTTTTAGAGCGCGCTGGTAAGCTGAAGGTCAATCATAAATGCCTCACGGCCTTACCGTTGGTAGCGGCCGATGGCGGCGATATTACTGCCTATTTGCCAACCAACGTCATGTCAATCACCGACGGCCAGTGGATACTGGATATGAAAGTGTTTCATGAGGGTTTGCGGCCGGCCTTGGACATTGGCCGTAGCGTGACACGGGTGGGTACCCGCGGCTATAACGACCGTCAAAAAGATCAGAATTCACGGGCGCTGAAAGCCATGTCCGCATATACTCAAGCTCAGCAGTTCGCTCACTTTGGCACCGGGTTGGCGGTGGCCGCCAAGGGTGAACTGATAGCCGGTGATCGGCTGAGAGAGCTATTCACCCAAAAACCGCAGGAGACTTTTAGTACTATGGCTGAACAATTAATGTTAGACATTGTGCTTGGCTCGGATCCTAATATGCCGCTTGATATCAAATCACTTAAACAGCAAGTCGGGCAGTCGGCTGCTCTGGTTAAATCCGATAAGGATTACGACGATGTTAAATCTCAGCTTTTAGCTCAAGTCACGGCCGCCAAAGGAGCCAGTAAATGAAGCGTTCTAATGAAATCGCCATAGAGAAAGACTCTATGGGCACTATGGTTGAGTTGACCGGAGCTTTTGAAGGCATTGCCAGCATCCGTATCGCCCAGGTGCGCGATCAAGTGTTGCACTCACAGCAATTCTTCGGTGATTTATGGCAAATTTATAGCCAGATAAGAGTGGATGAGTATTTTCATTTCGGGCGGCGGCAGTCCAGTGAAAAACCGATAGAAAAAGAATTGATGATTTTGATAACTTCCGAAGGCGGTTTCAGCGGCGATATCGACCGGCGTCTGATTGCTGCCGCTCTAGGCAAATATCACCCCGACAAAAATGCCATTATCATTGTCGGCAGTCATGGCGCCAATCAACTGACTCAACTAGGCGTGCCGTATGTTAAACGGTTTAAAACGCCCGATAGCGATCTGAAGATCCACACCGAGCCGCTTATCCGCGAAGTCAAAAAATACACCTCTACGGTAGTGTTTTATGAACGCTATAAATCCTTAATGAGCCAGGATATCCGAGAAATCCGTTTAAGTAGCGCCGTTATGGAAAGAGGCCAACAAGTCGAGCGTGGCAAAGACGTGATAGACGAGTCAAACTATATCTTTGAACCCAGCACCTACGCAGTGGTGGACCATTTAGAAAATTCCATGATGCAGATCATGCTTAGTGAAGTACTTTTGGAGTCCAAGCTAGCACAATACGCCAGCCGGTTTAGAGCGATGAGCATGGCCCGCGATCGGGCCGCACAGGCGCTTAAAGATACAAGTTTGGTTTATAACCGTGCCCGCCGCCAGGAAAAAGATGAGAGGCTCAAAGAAATTATTAATGGTCTTAGAAAGAGTATCACATGAGCCGGGGAGCGATTCGTGCCATCAGAGACTTGGTAGTTCATGTGCAGTTCGACGAGGACATGCCAGCCATTGGCGAGCTGGTTATGGCCGGCGGCAAAGAAAAAGGAATACCACTGTTGGTTAATCACTTAGAGACCAATAATACTGCCATCTGTTTAAATGTTTTAAATAATCTGAGCGTCCAGAAAAACATGGAGGTCGAAACAACCGGCCGCGGCATTGAAGTGCCGGTGGGGGATGCAACTATAGGCCGGATTTTCAGCGCCTTGGGCGTGCCTTTGGATGGACAACCCCTAGAGGGCCCTAACGTCAAATATAAGAATGTCCTCCAACAGCCGCTTAGGAGCAATTCTTTTCAGGCTGCCAAGTACGAGATTTTGGAAACCGGCCTAAAGGTGATTGATTTCTTCACGCCATTTATCAAAGGCCGTAAAATCGGCATCATCGGCGGTGCCGGCGTGGGTAAGACCGTATTAACGATGGAGCTTATTCACAACATTGCCAAAAGCGGCCAAGGGCTAAGCTTCTTTACCGGCATCGGCGAGCGTATCCGTGAAGGCCATGAGTTATATGAAACTCTCAAAGAAGATGAACTGCTTGGCAATACCTGTATGTTCTTTGGCCAGATGGATCAAAACCCGGTCCAACGGGTATTGGTGGGTATGTCTGGAGTCGCGGCCGCCGAATACATGCGCGATGAAGCCAAGCGCGACATTCTGTTCTTTGCCGACAATATGTATCGTTATGTCCAGGCTCATAACGAACTGTCAACCATCCTTGGCCAGATTCCGTCGGAAGGCGGCTATGAGCCGACGATCTTCAGTGACGTAAAAATTCTACAGGACCGGCTAAGCTCCAACGAAAACGGTTCCATCACTTCCGTTCAAACTATATACGTACCGGCCGATGATCTTAGCGATCCGGCGGTGCAGATGATTCAAAACGAACTGGACGGCATAATCGTCCTGTCGCGCAAGGTCGCCGAAGAGGGTATCCGCCCGGCCGTGGATCTGATTCGCACCAGTTCCAGCCTGCTTAGCCCAGATATCGTTGGCGAGCGTCACTATAACCTAAGCGTGACGGTCCAGGCTCTGTTGCAAAAGCATGAATCACTTAAAAATATCATCGCTATTATCGGCGAGGACGAACTGTCTCCGGATAACCGCAGCGATTTTAACAAAGCCCGAAAATTGATAGAATTTTTCTCTCAGTATATGTTCGTGACGGAGGTATTCACCAATCATCCAGGGGAATTCTTTAGCCGCGAAGACACTCTAAAAGGGATAGAACAAATCCTAAATACGGATTACAGCAATGCCTAATTCCGCGCCGCAGATGCACGTCAAAGTTTATGCGCCCTTTAAGGTCTATTTTGACGGAGAGGCTAGCAGTGTTTCGGCGATCAATCGGGTGGGACCGTTTGATGTTCTGCCTAGGCACCATAATTTCATCACGCTGCTGCAGAGGGGCAAGGTGACAGTCCGATTGGCGGGTAAAAATGATTTCGTCATGGCTATCGATAAGGGTGTTATGCACGTCAAAGCTGATGAAGTCAAAGTCTTTTTAGACGTGTGAAAGCTGGGCCACGCCGGCCTGCTTGCCAGCGAAGCGGGCAACCCCGCCGGCGTTCTTGGCACATTACGGCGTCAGAGCCTGCGCCGCTCCTTCTATGTATGTTAAATACACCTCAGTCCGCTGCTCGGCTCTTCCTAGTAATGCGCTCAAGCCCAGCATCCACACGCTAAAAAGCGAATTTTTAGACGTGTGACTTCACCTCTGTAAATGTGTTAAAATAACAGGGATGAAGACAGTGTATGTCGGATTGTCCGGCGGGGTTGATAGTTCCGTCAGCGCTGCCCTGCTAAAACAGCAGGGCTATAACGTCGTTGGCGTTTATATGAAGAACTGGAGCCAAGACCTGCCTGGCATGCCTTGCCCCTGGCAAGACGACTATACCGA
>DASTHV010000033.1:0-8840 GCA_035718045.1 Saccharimonadales bacterium (SeqCode)
AAACAGAGGAAGAGACAAGTGAGATTAAAGGCGAATCGAGCACGAGCTTTGCTTGCGCGCGCAGATTCCCTTTTAGCGAGCGTAGGCTCGAGCGTCTGGTTTTTCGACTGGCCCAGTCAGCCTGGGGGCGAGCGTGTTTTAACCGGTTGGGGCGGTGCCCAGCGCCACATGTATCGTCATCGTCTTGCCGCCGCGCACGATCGTTAAGGCTACCTTTTCGCCTACTTTGAATTGCGACAGCGCGCCGGTTAGACTGGTACGATTATCGATACTAGTGTTATTTACTTTGGTGATCACGTCGTGCTCTTTAAGACCGGCCTTAGCTGCCGGACTGTCAGGTACCACCGCCGGCTGGTTGTTGCCGGAAACCACGTAAGCTCCGCGGTTGACTTTAAGATTGAATTCCTTAGCTAAATCGTTGGTTAGCGACACATAACGCACGCCAAGATATGGCTGCTGCAACTGACCGTTATTAAGCACGCTGGATATCAGGCCTTTCAAATCATTAATTGGTTGGGCGAAGCCGATGTTTTGAGCGCCGGAGGCCACGGCCGTATTGATTCCGATTACTTCGCCGTTGATATTAACTAGCGGACCGCCGGAATTGCCTTCATTAATGGCGGCGTCGGTCTGAAACAAGTCGGTCAGGTTTTCGTTTGACTGGGCGCTGGTTTGGTCGCCGGCGGTCACATCACGGCCGTAGCCGGAAATTATGCCAGTGGTAACCGTATTCTGGAACTGGCCCAAGGCATTGCCTATAGCGATGACTTTATCACCGACCTGCATCTGCGAGGAATCGCCCAAACTGACCGGCACCAATGTCCTACCATTTAAATCACCGATTTTCAGAAAAGCGATGTCCTGCGAGCTGGTGTCGGCGGTGCGGCCAATTACCTGAACGTTATCAAAACGGGTACCGTCGGCCAAAGTGACGCTTACAGAGGTAGTGCCGTCCGGCACTACGTGGCGATTAGTGACGATAGTTCCATCGGAGCTGATGATAAAACCGGTGCCGGCGCTTTGAGTGGTCTGAGTCTGCGGGAACGAAAAGCCGAAGATGTCCGGAACGCTGCTGGTGCTTTGTCCTGTCACGTCAACCGATACCACGCTTTGGCCGACATTTTGGGCGATTGAAGAAATCAGCTGGCTTTCGTTGCTGATGTATTGTTGTTTGGCGGCCTTGCTGGTGGTGGCAATCGCCGTGCCGCTGTGGTTATAGGTGTAGGCGCCCAGCCAACCGCCGCCAAAAGCGATGCCAAACACAACTATCAGCGCGACCAAAAGCGGCAGCAGGCGGCGCCGCGGCCGGCGGGCCGCTACTACGCCGCGGGCCCGTTGGGCCCGAGACCTAATTTCATCAAAGTTTACGATCGGTTGTTTTTTAGTAGAGTAGGCCGCCGGCCGCTGCGGACGGGTTCCAGATATTTTTTTGTCGTCATTATCCATATCTATTTATTTTATCGAACTTGCTGAATTTTGCCTGAGTGAATTCTCGCACCGCCTGGTAGCAAAAACATCACGAAAACGTATACTTACCCCCCCCAGGTCACAATATGTTGCCGGTCCAGCTAGATAAGGCCACGATTAAAACCAAAATCGCCAGCATAATCGCCAGCAGTTGTCGCTGAAAAAGCTTGCTCAGACGTTCGGTGGCATCCAAGTAATACATGGCCGCCAGGCCGTAGCCGATAGTCGTTAAAATGACGATTATCTGGGCGATCGTGCCATAAAACAGCAGCCAGTGGGCCAAAACAAAAGCCAAGCTAGCCGAAAAATAAGCCCAGATATGAGCCAGCAGCGCGCTATGGTTTTCTTCGAAACTGGTAAAGTAGTGCCGGGCTGCCAGATAGGTTACTAGCCAGGTGCCTAGCGTTAAAGCGACTATCGAACTATCGCCGAATTTTATATACAGTACTGACAATCCTAGCAGTTGGCCGATCATGGCTTGGGCTGATACGCTCAAGACGTCGTAGCGCGGCTTCAGCTTTAGAAGCCATAGCTCATACAAGCCGGCCCATATCAACTGCCACCAGACCACCGTAGTACCGGCCATGAACAGCACTAACGAAATCGCCACCATAATGTCGATACCATTAGAAATTAAATTCGTCACCCAGTAGCGCGGCCGCACGGCGAACATCCGCCACTTGCTTAAGAAAATCAGCACGATCGCTAGACCGACAAAGTCGATGGTCACCAGAATGTAAGCCAGAATCGGGAGAAGTCCGTTCAGCAGCAAATAAAAGGCGTGCGAAAAGCCTTTGGTCGGCTTTATCTTCGCCGGGATAGCTGGAATCATCGCCCTCACCTGCTTACTGCCTCAAGTAACGGCGCCTGCATCGGGATGCGGTACAAGGAAGCGGCGAAGCACGGACTGAGCTGTATTTGACATACAGTGAAGGAGTACTGGAGCCGCTGACGCAGTAATGCGCCGGAAGCTCTAGCCGCAAGCCGGGCTTTGCCTGGCTGAAGGCTATTGCGTTGCAGAGGCCGATGCCGCGTCATTACCTAGGATTATAACAAAATCAGTGCCAACCGGCGGCGTAACGCCATACTCTGACGGTGTTTTACCGACTGCCGTAACGCCAAAACGGTCTTCCAGATAATGGCGAGTGTACGGATCTTTGCCTTTGCTTAAATCAACCAGCGTAGTGGTTTGCGGGTTCGTAGCATTGGTAGCGTTGTCGATTTTAGTCACGTTGTAACCGTAGCTCTTGAGCTTATCAGCTGTAGAAGTCGCCACCCCAGCCGTGCTGGTAGCATTGTAAATAGCGACCCTAGCGCCTTCCCTGGTAATCAACCCGTCGGGCAACGACGAATGGACGTAATCTTGGATAGCGGTATAGTCAAACAAACCGGCGGTCGGCTTGACTATCGACAGCCCGTTCATGTTGCCGGTGGTCAGCAGATTGTGCGGCGGCGTCACCAGATCCATCGATGTAATCGCACTGGACGGAATGGTCTGCAGTTGATGATACAAGCATTTGACAGTGGTGGTATCAAAGTCGGTATAGACGTTTTGTCCTAAGCTGCTAAGCAGACCGGACACGGCTATCGGGTTGGAAAAGGTGCCGAGCGTGAAGACTTTTTGTTTGAGGGCAACCATTATCAGCCGCTGGCGTTCGGCGCGGGCAAAGTCCGAGCTAGTTTCGCGCGAACGAGCATACAATAGGGCTTGATCACCGTTAAATGTCTGCTCGCCTTTTTTGGCGATAACCGGATTCCAATGATTTTCCCAGGCAATAGTCGGGTCATAAAGTGTCTCGGGTACGTCAACGGTTATACCACCCACGGCGTCAACCATCTGTTTAAAGGCCGCAAAATCGACCAGCGCATGGAACTGAATAGGCTCGTTGATGACATTGCCTAAAGTTTTATCAAGCAAAGCGATACCGTCTTGCTCTTGACCTTGGTCGGTTTTGGAAGTCGATTGCTGTTTGCCGTAGGCATAGGCCGCGTTAATCTTTTGATAGCCGTCGCCCGGTATGTGTACCCAGAGATCACGTGGAACACTCAACAACACAACCTTATCGTTAATCGGATCGATACTGGCCAACATGATAGTGTCGGTCAAGTCGGCTCCGTCGTGCCCTGGCCCGCCAATACCCAACATCAAGATATTTATGCGGCTATCGCCTTCGCGACTGAGCTGATCCACGTCTACGTTATCACTACACACCGTAGCTGATTTGCCGCCACCGGCTAAAACTTTCTTTTGGGTGTGATAAAGCTTGAATCCGAAATAGGCCGAGCCGGCCAAAATCAGCAGTAACATGGTCATGGTAAGACGTTTTACGGCCCGCCTTAACTTGGGATGCGGATGGCCAAACCGCGGCGTTCGCCTTTTTTTAGAATCTATATGGTCCAGGACAATCGGCTCGTCCAAAAGAGCAGCCTCGTGAGCCTCGGGCTCGTCCAGCCTAGGAACCGCCTGCCGGACCGGATGAAAACCATCGGTTTGGTTCAAATAACCCCCAATGTTCGGAGTCGGCCGCTCACGATTGGGATGGTAAGAATGATTTGATGGTACGCCAAGGGCGCGACCTGGTCGCACAATCCCATCTATGCTCGGCGGCGCGGCCCGCCCACGCCGAAACTTCTTTTGGTTATCCATTACGTAATGTCCAGTATACCATCTCATGGGCACAGATTAAGGCCTGGAAGCTATTCAATTTTCTCAAAATTAGCCATGAGCGTATAAGCGTATATAATAAGAGTCTGACTATGGATATAACCCCTCCTAAAGGATATGGCGCCAGTGCGCAGGCGCGCCCGGCCGCCACGCCGCCGTCCGATCCTACGCCGGCGCCGGCCGATTCGCCGACAGAACCGCCACGTGGCCGTTTTGGAAAAGAATCATTACGCTCGGCGCTATCGACCCTGGCTTTATTCGCCACGGCCTTTTTAATAGCGATTCTGCTTAATGCTTTCGTTATCCAAAGTTACCAAGTTGACGGGGAGAGCATGGAACCGACTCTTCAAAATAATGACCGGCTAGTAGTCAATAAGGTACCGCGGACTATCGCCCGCGTCACCGGCCACGCCCACACCCCGCACCGCGGAGATATAATCATCTTCAACCAGACCGGCCTGCCGGGCCTGGCCGGCCAAAAGCAGCTGATTAAACGGGTCATTGGCTTGCCCGGCGACCATATAGTAATTAAGGACGGGCGGATCACTATTTATAATTCGGCTCACCCAAATGGCTTTAATCCCGATACTTCCGACGGCTATAGCCTGCCGCCCGGTACGTCCACTTCCGGCAACAATTATCCTGACGTAACGCTGGGCGCCCACCAACTGTTCGTGTGCGGCGATAACCGCAGCAATTCTGAAGATTCGCGCTACTTCGGACCAATCGACGAAAGCCAGGTCGTGGCCAAACTAGTGCTGAGAATCTTGCCATTGAACAAGGCCCAAAGTTTCTGAACAAAATTTATATGCGGGTATTTAGCCTAATTTTTGGGCAATTTGTTGCAATTGATCGTCCGAATCAAAGCGGATAATCAGCTGGCCGCCGTGAGCAGTATGTTTGATCAAAACCTTAGTGTCTAATTTTTGACCGATTGAGCGAGTCAGCTCAGTTTCGCTGGCGGTGCGATTGCGGGCCGCCTCGGCGTTAGCACCCTTCTTAGCGGCGGTGGCGAACTGCTCTGCTTGGCGGACAGTCCACCCATTGTTTAAAATACTACGTAGTAATTCCGTTTGTTTCTGGGGCCAGGTCTTAAGTGACAGGATGGCCCGGGCATGGCCTTCGCTGATCTTGCCGGAGCGCAACGCCTCTCTGGCCGCATCGGGTAACTGTAGTAGTCGGGTTAAATTGCTGATAGTACTAGGTGCTTTTCCCAGCTTGACAGCAATATCTTCTAACGCTAAATTAAATTGCTGTTGTAATTTATAAACACTTAAAGCCTGTTCTAGTGGTGACAAGTCAACTCGCTGGATATTTTCTATTAGCGATAGCTCGATTTGCTCCAGCTCCTTTAGTGATCGTACGATTGCCGGGATATGAGTCAGCTCGGCAAGACCGGCGGCCCGCCACCGCCGCTCGCCGGCAATGATTTGATAGCCGTTTTGATCGCCCGAACGCACTACTATAATCGGCTGCAGTACACCATGACGTTTGATTGAGTCCGCTAATTCTTGCAGGGCGGTCTCGTCGAACTCGCGGCGAGGTTGGTCTAGGCTGGGCTTGATATCGCTTATGAGTATTTTTTGTATACGCTCATTGTCTTGCTGCAAAATCGAACGGTCCAAGTCTTTAGGTATCAAAGCTTCAAACCCCCGCCCCAACGACTGCTTTTGCGCGGCCATTATATGACCCTCACAGCGGTCTCAATTTTCAATTTACAATTTACAATTTTCAATGAATTAGCATTTAACCAATTGTCATTGATAAATGAAAAATGGAAAGTAAATGGTAAGTGGTAAATGGTAAATGGTAAATTCACTCGTTTTATATTATATCTCAGCTTAATGCTCTTCGTTCAACTTCACGGGCCAGCGACTTATAGGCCCGCGCACCCTTGCTCCATTTATCATGTTCGATAATTGTGCGGCCAAAGCTGGGGGCCTCGGCCAAGCGGACATTACGCGGAACGATAGTTTCAAACAGTTTGACGCCAAAATAATTTTGCAGCTCAGCCTTGACCTGGGCCGATAAGGAATTACGGCTGTCGTAAAGCGTAATCAGCACGCCCAGGATGTCCAAGTCGGGATTAAGGGCCGTGCGCACCTGTTGGATAACGCTCAGCAGTTGGCTGAGGCCCTCCAGGGCATAATACTCGGCCTGTACCGGAATAAGCACGCTGGTGGCCGCGCCCAGAGCATTGACCGTCAAAAGCCCTAGCGACGGCGGGCAATCAATCAGTATGAAATCATAGTCTAAGTCGGCCAGTACCCTTCTGAGCTGTGATTCGCGGTGAGGCTGGCTGACCAGTTCGACTTCGGCGCCGGCCAGCTGGGCGTTAGACGGCAATATGAATAACTTCTGCTTACCGATCTGCAGAATCACATTGCTGGCCGGCGCCCGGCCGAACAGAACGTCATATAAGGTAGCTCCTAGGTTCTGTTTGTCCAGACCCAAGCCGCTGGTGGTATTACCCTGCGGGTCAGCGTCAACCAGCAATACTGATTTACCGTTTTTGACCAGATAAGCCGCCAGATTAATAGTCGTCGTGGTTTTGCCCACTCCGCCCTTTTGGTTGATTACGGCAATAATGTTTTTAGACATGTTTGTTTAACCCTTGTATCTAGGGTTAATAATAACATTTTTAAGGATTTATATTTAGACGATTTTGGTGATTTTTATACGAGCGTGCTGTTGACGGTGGCCGCGCACTTTGCGCACCCGCTTCTTGGATTTATAACGGATAGCCAGTACTTTGTCGTCTTTAACGGACTGTTCAACGATATCAGCAGTGACTTTAGCACCTGCTACGGTTGGCGTGCCAACTTTGATGCTGTCGCCTTCAATCAATAATAGGGCTTCAAAAGCGGTATTTTGTTGGTTAGGATCAAGCAGCTCGACTTCCAGCTCCTGGCCTTCGGTGACAAGATATTGGTGTCCGCCCGTGCTAATAACCGCTTTCTTCCCTTGCTTAGGAGCGGTTGGCGCCTTAGCGGTTGGTGGTTTTGCGGTAGTTGTCTGTGCCATAACTTAAAGAGATTAACAGATATGGTGCTGCCTGTAAAGGGTTATGGCCGCTTAAGCGCGAGTTTTACTTCGTGTCCGTCTATCTTAACGGTTTCTTGGTATTCAGCTTCGCCCGTCAACTCTCCGGTGGTCAAAGTCTCGGCGTTAATCGTATCTTTAAAATGCTCAATCGCTTGTTTAAGCTCTTTCGAACTGGCTTCCAGGCCTAGATGAATCCGATCATCAACGTTAAAGCCGGCCTTTTTGCGAGCGTTTTGGATAAAACGGATCAGTTCGCGGGCGGCTCCCTCGGCCATCAGCTCATCGTTTAAGACAGTATCTACCATTATTTGCGTCTCGCCGCCCGATTGATTGATGATTTTTTTGACGTTCAGCTCGTCGGCCATGATTTGTTGCATATCGGGCGAAAGTTCTAAGCCGCTAATGGTGGCTTTGGCTAGCGGCTGGCGGACCTTAATACCGGCCTGGGCCCGCTGGGCCAATCCGACGGTAATCAGGCTGCGGGCATTGGCCATATTTTCAAGCAACGCCAGCTCGGCCACGGACAATTCCTTGGCCTCCGGCCAATCGCTAAGATGCACTGATTTGGGTAAATCGGTGCCTTTGACCATTTCGCGCCAGATATGATCGGCTAAAAACGGCGCGAACGGCGCCAGCAGCTGGGCGGTCCGCAGAATCACGTAATGCAGGGTTTCGTAGGCCTGGTTCTTATCATCGTCATCTTCGCTTTTCCAAAAACGGCGGCGCGAGCGGCGGACATACCAGTTAGAAATATCGTCCAGCAGCTCAGCAATTGGCCGGCTGCCTCGGTCCAACCGGTAAGCTTCCATGCCAGCTGTCACTTCGCCAACGGCTTGTTCCAGCCGGGCTAGCATCCACTCGTCCAATAAACTACTGCTTTTAGGCTTACGCAGCGGTTTTTGGGGTTTGAATTTATCAACGTCGGCGTAAAGCTTATAAAACGAGAAGATATTGTTGAAAGTCATGAAGACTTGCCGCTGCACATCGCGCAAAAAGTCCACCGAAAAGCGGGTGTCTTCGCCGTTCATTAGCGGTGAGCTGGCCATAAAATAACGCATTGTGTCAACGCCGTACTGGTCAAAGACCTCATCCATCGGCGCGTAGTTCTTTTTGCGCTTGCTCAGTTTTTGACCGTCAGCGGCCACTATCCAGCCGCTGCAAATCACGTTTTTAAAAGCCGGCTTGTCAAACAGAGCCGTGCCCAGCACGTGCAAGGTATAAAACCAGCCGCGGGTCTGGTCGATGGCTTCGGCCACAAAGTCCGCCGGATAGCCTTTTTCCCACTCTTTGGCGTTCTGGAACGGATAGTGATCCTGGGCGTAGGGCATGCTGCCCGATTCGAACCAGCAGTCAAAGACTTCCGGAATCCGGCGGGCGATTTTACCGCTGTCAGTCTTGATTTCCACATTGTCTATATAAGGCCGGTGGAAGTCGCCGATTTTACTGGGGTTAACGGCCCTTTGCTTAAGCTCGTCGACCGAGCCGATAACCGTAACTTCGCCGTCGTCGGTCACCCAAATCGGCAGCGGCGCGCCCCAAAAGCGGTTGCGCGATATACCCCAGTCGCGGGCGTTTTCCAGCCATTTACCAAAGCGGCCGGTCTGGATATGTCCGGGCGTCCAGTTTATCTGCATATTATTTCCCACCAGCGCGTCTTTAAAAT
>DASTHV010000034.1:0-33456 GCA_035718045.1 Saccharimonadales bacterium (SeqCode)
AAGCCGATAAGATCCAGTTTGGGCAGCGGATATGGCATGCCAAAATAATCTTCAAAAAACTCCAGGGACCGTACGGCGACATCTACCGCAAAACCCGTTAAAGCAACCTTGTCGGGCGTGGCGTAAACTCGTACGATGACGCCATTTTTGGTTTTTGACTCTTTATAACCAAGTTCGCCGTAGGCAAAGGCCAGCAGATAGGGACTCATCTTGGGCGTGGTTTCAAAAACTGTGGTTTGAGCTTTGTGCTTTGAACTTTTAGCTTTGATGGGCGTGTTAGCGATTACCGTCTCGCCGGTAGGAGTGCAGAGCGTTAAATCAAAAGTCGCCTTGGCTTCCGGCTCGTCTATGCATGGAAAAGCCTCACGGGCATGGTGACTTTCGAACTGAGTCGCGATTAGTTGCTTCGGTTGACCGTTGAGCTTGAAATTACAAGGGTAAATTCCATGCATCGGCTCAGTGATACGGCCACTGAATTCAATTTCAATCTTGTATTGCCCAGGGTAAAGCATCTGCGGGCTGTGCAGGCGCAACTCATCAAAAGATTTATGAGTGTTGATTCTATCCAGCTCAACTTCCTGGTTGCCGGATTTGTCATGCTTGGTCAGTTTGGCCGATTTAATTTTTAGGCCTTTTTGATGCAGAGTCAGGCGCTGGCTGGGCCGTCCGGTCTTACGGCCGGTGATTATAACCGTGCCGCTAAATATGGCATCATCCCGATTAGGTTCCAAACGTAGCTCGTAATGACCGGGTTGGAACTCCGTGTATAATCGCTTAACCTTCTTCATTACTATATTTTATCAAGGAAATTTTTGGTTTCTGTGCCATAACACGCAAAGTCCTAGTTGGTAGAAAACCATTATTCCAGGTCGGGCGCACGATAATTAAACGGATGAGGGATGTTGTCAAACATCTCGGTCTGAACTTCCCATAGGTGATGTAAATATTCCTTACGCTCACGAGGCTTGTCCGAATCTGGGTAACCCAAAGAACTAGAAAACCCTACGCTTACACGTTGATCTGACAGTCTGTCGGAACCTTTGATTACGGCCGCGTATACATCTGTGGCGGTTTCATAGGCGGCTCGGGCTACGCCGCCATTAGTCGGGCCCGGTTTTATTCCGGGAGTACGCGTATTTGGCGAGGCGAACAATAACTCCAGCCGATCTTCCTCAAGTGGTTTCTTAATTGTTTGGAGCGATTGTAAAAGAGCCTCACGACCAGGATTTTCCTGACCTCTATCAATTACAACTGCACCCCAACGGTCGAACAGGGCGCCAACGACCGGTGCCTCCATGAATTTTCGCCTGCCAGCTACGACGACATGTCGTTTGGGCACAGCGCTGGGCACAAATAGGACATCGCTCCAGTGCAAATGATTACTGACGATTAGGCCGCGACCATCTTGCGGCAGATTTTCAGCGCCTTCTGTTCTAAATAAGACCGTCGCTAAACCGACAGCCCTGACTACAAAATGCGATAACGCGTAAAAATAGCGGTCCGCCTCAGAAACCCCAATCTCTTCATATCTTTTCGGCATCTCTATACTAAGATTATTTTAAACCGTGCCTAGTGTCTACTGCTTGTGCTTTAATGGACTTCACAAAAATTATGAATCTATGTATAATAAGTGCATCGCGTCCGGCCGGCAGGTCGGATTTTTTCATGGAAAAGGAGACAAAACATGGAGATGGATTTTAAACAACTAGCCCAGGCGATAAAAGTAATCGCCGAAGAAAAGAATCTGCCCGAAGATCAAGTACAGGACGTAGTTCAGCAGGCCCTTGCGGCCGCTTGGCGCCGCGATTATGGCGACCGCGAGCAAGAAGTCCGCGTCACCATGAACCTCAACACCGGCGAAGTAACAGCTTATGTTACCAAAGAGATTGTGGGCGAGGTTGAAAATCCTCAGACCCAAGTTGGTTTGGCAGAAGCTCAGGTTATGCGCAAAAACGCCAAGGTGGGCGAAGTGGTAGAGGTCGTTCAGCCGGTCAAGGATTTTGGGCGAGTGGCCGCTCAGACCGCCAAGCAGGTAATCTTGCAGCGGCTGCGCGAAGCCGAGCGTGAAATCGTGCTGGCCGAATTCGAAGATAAGATCGGCACGGTAGTTAATGGTACCGTTACACGCGTGGAAGGCCGCTTGGTTCGCGTAGAGCTGGGCCGCGCGCAAGGTATTTTGCCGGTGGGCGAGCAGATCCAAGGCGAGCGTTACTACCCAGGCCAGCGCCTGAAGTTTTACTTAAAAGACGTAGAAAAGGGTTCGCGCGGCCCGCAGCTAATTGTCAGCCGCGGAAACAAGGACTTTATAAAGCTGCTATTCCAGGCCGAGGTTCCAGAAATGGAAAACAACGCCGTAGAGATTAAGGAAATCGCTCGTGAGGCTGGTATCCGCTCTAAAATTGCTGTCGCTAGCAATGTCCAGGGCGTCGACCCGGTCGGCACCTTTGTGGGCGGCCATGGTACGCGCATCAACGCTGTCCGTGATGAAATCGGCAGTCAAGAGATGATAGATATCGTAGTTTGGGACCAAGATCCGGCTACCTTTATTGCCAACTCTATGAAACCGGCCAACGTCACCCGCGTAGAAATCAAAGATAGCAAGGCCGTGGTAATCGTGCCGGAAGATCAACTGAGTATCGCTATCGGCAAGTCCGGCCAAAACGTTCGCTTGGCCGGCAAGCTGACCGGCCATGAGCTGGACGTTGAGGCCGATAAAGCTGCTCAACCGGCAGCCGAACTGGAGCAACAGCCTAAAGATGAAAAAGTCGAATCCAAGCCGGTAGTTCAGAAACTCAAGAAAAAGTCCGAGCTGGAAAGTTCACTACTCGAAGCTATCGAAGAGCACGGTACCGACGACAATAATTAAGGCTTAATCCGGCCAGCATCAGGAAGTTCGATTTCATCCCTTTATCCCAAAAAATAACCTGAAGAAATATAGGCTATCAGAATCAGCAACGCGGCCAAATTACTGGGTATTTAGATACGAAGGCCTAGACGAGTTACCGCACATCGTTTTATATAAGAAATAGCCCCTGTATTCTTCTCTAAAACAAGCTACAATATAGGCATGCCAGGCGGGGTAAACATTAAGGCTAATGAGCCTTCGACTCAAAAAAATGTCCTTAAAGAAAAGGATAATTTAAAAAAATTTCGAAACAGAATTATTTGCGGCAATGCTGTAGATATTATGAAATCTATGCCAGAAAATAGTGTGGATTTAATAGTAACTTCGCCACCCTATAATCTTAAGAACTCTACCGGTAACGGTATGAAGGATGGAAGGGGCGGTAAGTGGTCAAAAGCAGCGCTTATTAATGGGTATATCGATCACGCAGATGACTTGCCACACGCACAGTATGTGGAGTGGCAAAGAAATTGCCTAAACGAAATGATGCGCTTGCTGCCGGATGATGGGGCTATTTTTTATAATCACAAATGGCGCGTACAAGCCGGACTTCTACAAGACAGGCACGATATTGTCGATGGATTCCCTGTGCGTCAAATTATTATATGGAAACGTAACGGCGGAATAAATTTCAATAAAGGCTATTTTTTACCAACATATGAGGTTATATATATAATTGCAAAACCTAAATTTGCGCTGACATCAAAGGCAAACGCAGTTGGAGACGTCTGGGAGTTTGGCCAGGAATTGAACAATAAACATCCCGCGCCATTCCCAATAAAATTAATTGAACGAATAATTGGTTCTACGAATGCGGAAACAATTCTCGACCCTTTTATGGGCTCTGGCACAACCGCTATTGCGGCCATAAACCTCAACCGCGATTACATAGGTATTGATATATCGAAAGAATATTGCGACATGGCCAATGATCGAATAAAAAAGCACAAGCACCAAGAGTCCTTACTATGAAAACATTTACGAAGGAGGATTTGATTAGTCGACTAGAAGAAATATCAGCCATGGGATGGATAGAAAACAAAAGAGACGGAAATCACGGAGGAATTGGGAACACACTGGAAGATTTGGTTGGTATAGAAGAAAATAATCTACCAATACCTAATGCTTCTGAGTGGGAATTAAAAACTCAAAGGCTAGGTACCTCGTCACTCACTACTCTGTTTCATACAGAACCATCTCCTACAGCTCTAAAGTTTGTTCCGAATGTATTACTTTTAAAATATGGATGGCCCCATAAAGAAGCCGGCACTAGGTATCCAGAGACAGAGTTAAGCTTCAGGCAGACAATTCATGGGCTTGCCCGTAGCGACAGGGGCTTCATGGTACAAGTTAACCGTAAAGAGAAGAAAATTCTTATATCTTTTGATAGCAAATCCGTCAGCAAAAGACATGAAATTTGGCTTAAAAGTGTTGAAAAAAAGATTGGCTTAAGTGAACTGAATCCTCAGCCATACTGGGGGTTTGAAGATTTAGAGCATAAGCTGGGTGCAAAATTAAACAACTGTTTTTTCGTACAGGCGAGTGTCAAGCGTACTGAAGGTAAAGAGTTTTACAAATATGACCATGCAATGATGCTAATGGGACTAGACTTTGAAGGATTCCTGCGATGCTTAGAAGCAGGCATTATTCTTGTTGACTTTGACGCCCGAACTGGCCACAACCATGGAACAAAGTTCAGAATACGCCAGAATAACTGGCCGGCATTGTATCGTGAGAAGGTCACTCTCTTTTAGACAAGTAAATGGTTACAAGATATCTATTCTCCTCTCCGTAGGAGCGGAGTTTGTATTGAATCTATAAGAAGTAGTCAGGGATGGCTAAGATAGGTGTTGATATAGTTTGTGCACATGTTTATTCACAGCTTATGCACATTTTGGGGTGACAAACATTGACGGCTAAGCCGGCAGAAGGTATATTTAAATCACTGCCGAAAGGCAATAGCAGCCGCAAGGTTGCGACCGGTACGGATCGCAAGTGAAGTACCAAGCAACGGCGAGCCCCTCAAAAGGCTCGTTTTTGTTATTAAACCTGAATCTAAAAAGCTGAAACAGAGTTGAACTGGCACTCTTGACTTGAGAGTGCTAATTCATGTTATCATTATAAGTAGCTGATAGCCGTTAACGAATAGTTAACCGCCGGCAGCACAAGCAAATATTTTACAGCTGTTTTTCAGAGGGCGATGTAATACTAGCTTATGGCTAATAGCTCTCGGCTAACAGCAGAAATTTTACGGAGTAAAATTTTATATGATGCCCAACAGCCCAGATTTTCAAGAATTCCTATCACATTTGACTAATAACGCGCTGCAAAGCTTGCGCCATGCTGATGCCATCGCCCGGGCAGCCGGTAGCGCCTACATTGGTACCGAACACCTGTTGCTGGGGGTGTTGGCCCAGGACGGCTCGATGGGCTCCAAAATTCTAGAAGGCGCCGGCGTGAATCTGGAACGGGCGCGCTTAGCGTTAAATCTGACCCCCAAGACATTAGTTATCAATATGGGCGGCAAAGGCTTGTCCGAAACCGCTAAGTTGACTCTTAAAATGGCTTGGGAAATTGCCCAGGAGTTTAATCAGGACTACTGCGGCACCGAACATGTCTTATATAGTATTTTAAGTCAAAAAAACGCTCGGGCGACTACCTTGCTACGAGATATGGGCGTGGAAGTTGACCGGTTGAGCAACGAAGTAGAGCAATTCTTGCAGCGCCAGCAATTTGAAGGTGATGATTCGCCCGTCGGAGCGGCTCGCGGCCGCGGTAAGAACGCCAAGAAGTCGGCTTTGGAATTCTTTGGCACCAACCTGACCAAGCTGGCCCGCGATAATAAACTGGACCCGGTGGTCGGCCGCGAGCCGCAAATCCGGCGCGTAATAACGATTTTAAATCGCCGCACCAAGAACAATCCGGTGCTGATAGGCGAACCCGGCGTGGGCAAGACGGCCATCGTAGAAGGCCTGGCCCAGCGGATAGTTAACGAGGAAGTCCCTGATAGTCTGCTGGAAAAGAAAATCATTACCTTAGACCTGGCCGGCATGATTGCCGGCACCAAATACCGCGGCGAGTTTGAGGAAAGGCTTAAGAAAGTCATCGCCGAGTTGGAGCAAGACAAAAATGTGATCGTCTTTATTGACGAGCTACACCTGATTGTGGGCGCCGGCGCCGCCGAAGGCAGCATGGATGCCGGAAATATCTTAAAACCCAGCCTAGCGCGCGGCAAAATCCAAATGATTGGCGCTACCACTACAGATGAGTACACCCGCCATATTGAAAAAGACGCCGCTCTAGAGCGCCGCTTTCAGCCGGTCCAGGTTCCAGAGACAAACCCGGCTGAAACCGTGGCTATCCTAAAAGGCTTGCGCCGCCACTACGAAGAATTCCACGGCGTTAAGGTTAAAGACGAGGTACTGGAAGACACCGTTCAATTCGCCCGCCGCTACATAAACGATCGCTACATGCCTGATAAGGCCATAGACCTGCTAGATGAAACAGCTGCCTACCTGCGCGTTAACAAAGGCAAGACGCCGCCACAGCTGCGCCAGCTGCAAAAAGAGCTGAAGCTGATAAATACCCGCATTGACGAAGCGGTCGAGGCCGAAGATTATGAAAAAGCCGCTCAACAAAAACAGCGCGCCAGCCAAATTTCTGAGCAAATCAAGGAGCTGGAGGCGACCACCAGGGCCGGCAAGCCCATCCCGTTGACTTCTGATGATGTGGCTGACACCGTGGCCCGCATGACCGGCGTGCCGGTGACAAAAGTCATCCGCTCGGAAGCCAAATACCTGGTGGGGCTAGAAAAGAACCTTAGCCGCTACATTATCGGCCAGGACGAGGCCGTAGAAACCGTAGCTAAGGCGGTACGCCGCAGCCGCTCCGGTATTTCCAGCGAAAAGCGGCCGATAGGCTCATTCATCTTCCTGGGACCGACCGGCGTAGGTAAGACCGAGCTGGCCCGCGTGCTGGCCCGCGAATTCTTTGGCAGTGAAGAGACCCTGATTAAAATTGATATGTCCGAATTCAGCGAACGCCACACTGTGGCCCGACTGGTGGGTGCGCCAGCCGGCTATGTGGGTTATGACGACCCCGGCCAGCTGACCGATAAAATCCGCCGCCAGCCCTATAGCGTAGTGCTGTTTGACGAAATTGAAAAAGCCCACCCGGACGTCTTTAATATGTTATTGCAGATTTTGGAGGATGGCGTCTTAAGCGATTCCAAGGGTCGCAAGATTGACTTTACTAACACCATAATCATCATGACCAGCAATGTTGGAGCCGAGAAATTGCAAAAAGAGGCTAGCTTTGGCTTTTCTGCCGTCAAATCATCTGATTTTGACAACCTGGACGAGCTACATGAAGCCAACAAAGATAAAGTCATGGAAGATCTGAAGAAAATGATGCGCCCGGAGCTGCTTAACCGCTTGGATAAAATCATCGTCTTTAGGGCCTTGACTCGCAAAGACGCCCTGAAGATTTTAGATATTCAGTTGGATGATTTACGGACCCGCCTGGTTAAAAAAGGAATCGGTCTGCAAGTTAGCCCGCAAGCCAAGAATTATCTGCTGGAGCGCGGCTACGACGCCCACAATGGTGCCCGCCCGATGCGCCGGCTGCTGCAGGAAACCCTAGAAGATGCTATTGCCGCCGGACTATTGGAAGATAACTATCACAAGGGCGACGTAGTAACGGTCAATACCAAAAAGGCCCTAAAAGGCCAAGAAAAACAAGTCGAGCTGATATACGCCGCCGCTCTAGAGTAAGAATCATTACACCCAAGCACTTGCTCAACTGCTATACTTGGAAAGATTTATGAAGGCTTTTAAGAGGGTAATTTCGGTACTGTTATTTCTGGCTTTGCTAGCGGTACCGTTTGTAGTTTGGTGGAAGGCCCAAGCCCTGACGGATTGGTGGCAACTGCGAAACTACACTCCGCCGGCCGCGGTGGTTAGCCTAGCCAGTCAAGACACTATGACCAGCTACGCTCGCCACGTTTTTTACGTCAATCATCCGGATATAGAAAGTGATGCCAGCCAATTCCGGACCGACTGCAATGAATCGGAAAAGGCGATCGTGCTGGGTTGTTATCATTCCAATCAAGATGGAATTTTTATCTATGACGTCCAGGATCAGCGTTTGGCAGGGGTAGAGCAGGTGACCGCCGCCCACGAAATGCTGCACGCCGCCTACGACCGGCTGAGCGGCAGCGATAAGAACCGTATCGATGGAATGCTACAGAGCTACTACAATAACGGCCTAAATGACCAACGTATCAAGGACGAAATAAACAGCTATAAGCAGACCGAGCCTAACGATCTGGTGAATGAAATGCATTCGATATTCGGCACGGAAGTAGCCAATCTGCCTTCGGGGCTGCAAACATACTACCAAAAATACTTCTCTAATCGGCAGGCGATTGTCGACTTTGCCGATTCTTACCAAGACGAATTTACCAGCCGCGAAAACCAAATGCGAGCCTTGGCCGGCGAGCTGGCTCAGACCAAATCGCAGATTGAGGCCGAAGAGCAATCGCTAAAGGGGCAATTAGCCCAGTTGAATGCCGACCGGGCCAACTTAGACAGCCAGCGTTCTTCGGGCAACGCCAGCGCCTATAACAGCCAGATTGCCACCTTTAACCGCGAAGTCGACTCATATAATAGCGGCGTGGCTCAACTAAAGAGCGATATTAATGAATACAATCAGCTGGTTGATCAATACAACTCAGTCGCCAAAGAATTAGCCAGCCTACAGCAGTCGATTGATACGCGGCTGACACCGCAGACGACACAATAAGTTCGCTCACCCCAAGCCCCACTGGGCCAGTCAAAAAATCAGACGCTCGAGCCTACATTCGCTAAAAGGGAATCTGCGCGCGCAAGCAAAGCTCGTGCTCGATTCACCTTTTATCTCATTTGCCTCTCCCTCTGTTTTTCTCAAGTCCCAGTAGGGCTTGGGGTTCGCCCGATAAATTAAAATACTTGACTTGTTAAGTATATTTAGGACATAGGATTTAGGGCATAGATTCTAGCTTTTTACTGTATCCTGCACCCTATTTCCTATATCCTATTTATATGGCTAAGTCATCGGGAGTGAAATTTATTTGTTCTAATTGCGGCGCTGCTTATGGCAAATGGCAGGGCCGTTGCAGTACCTGCGGTCAGTGGAACACCTTAGTAGAGCAAGTAGAAGTTAATACGGCCACGGCCGGCGCCTCCGGCAGACGGTTGGCTGTGGATTCTATCAGCGCTGCCGTGAAAGATAAGACGGCGCGTATCAAAAGCGGTCTAGCGGAAGTAGACGAAGTACTGGGCGGCGGCTTTGTAGCCGGCAGTGTTAATTTGTTGGCCGGCCAGCCCGGTATTGGCAAAAGCACGCTGTTGCTGCAGCTGGCCTATAACGTATCTAAATCGCATAGCGTGCTGTATGTCAGCGGCGAAGAATCGGCTCATCAGGTAGCCATGCGCGCTGAGCGGCTGAAAGCCGATAATAAGCAATTGCAACTGGCTGTTTCAACCGTGGCGAACGATATTGCCGCGACGATTTCGCAGGGCAAATACGAGCTAGTAGTTGTTGATTCGATACAAGCCGTGGCCGTTAATGAGATTTCTTCAGCGGCCGGCAACGTCAGCCAAATCACCAACAGCGCTCAGCTACTGAGCGCCGCCGCCAAGGCTAGCGGCACGGCGTTGATTTTAGTTGGTCATGTTACTAAAGAAGGTTCAATCGCCGGGCCGAAGATTCTGGAACATATGGTCGACGTGGTTTTGCAGCTGGAAGGCGACCGCTACGGCGGTTTTAAGATATTGCGCGGCGTAAAAAACCGTTATGGTTCGACCAACGAGGTCGGCATTTTTGAAATGACCGACAGCGGATTGAAGCCGGTAGACAATCCATCGGCCGCCTTGCTGGCTGAGCGTCAAGCCAGCGACGGGTCAATCGTGCACGCCACTATGGAGGGCAACCGGCCACTGCTGGTGGAAGTGCAGGCGCTGGTAAATCCAACCAATTACGGTTATCCCAGGCGGACGGCCAGTGGTATCGACTTAAACCGTGTAAATCTGCTAGTCGCTGTACTAGAGCGACGCACAAAGCTGAGATTAGCCGACAAAGATATATATGTGAATATCGTGGGCGGAATCAGGCTTAGTGAACCAGCCGCCGATCTGGCGATCTGTATGGCCATTGCCAGCGCCGCCAAGGGAATGCAGCTAAAGAAAAACGCCGTGGTGTTTGGGGAAGTCGGTCTGTCCGGCGAAGTCCGACATGTGCCGTTTGCCGACAAGCGTATCGCCGAAGCCAAAAAGCTTGGTTTTAACGCTGCTATCGGCCCGGCTGTCCGCTCCGGTAAAAAACCAGCTCTGCTGCTGCCGGTCAAAGACATCCGCAATGCCCTGAACACCTTTTTAGAAAAAGACTAGAGGCTGGCTGTAGCCGTCTGGCCGTTGCTATCTTTGATCGTGTAGCTGTTACCTGATTTAGGCGCTGTGCAACTATTGCCGCTAGTGGCAGAACAGTTACCGCCAACCGGTGTAGTGCCATTGCTTTTGTAAACAGTAAATGGCGCTGTGCCCCCAGACCAGCTAAAGTCGACATTCGTGCCCGTGGCAGTGGCCTGGAGGGTGAGGGGACCGCCCCCCGGAGTAAAATTTACGGTGGCCGAATCGCTGGCGCTATAGAGTACGCTATCCGTTACAGTCGCCGTAAGTGTGCCGCTGGCGTCCGGTGTAAAGCTGAAACCGACATTGTCAGATGGGTCACTGACCGATTGGGTTTTAATCACATTACCATTCAAGGAGAATGTAACTGTACCGGGGTACTGCGGATACTTAGGATCATTGAAGGGATGGGTGCCGGCGCTGACAAAGGCGTTAACTGTATATGAGCCGTCACTGGCTGGTCCGGTGGCGGTTAACGTTATTGTGGGCGGGCTGTCGCTGCACTGGTGAACATCGTCCGTCACACCACCATTGCCACTGACCGGCGCCGAACTAGACGGCGAGGACGTTTGTCCAGGCGGATAGAATTCATCAATCGAGAAAGAGTTAGGCGCAGCATTACCGCCCAAAGTTTCCTTAGCTGAAGCCGGCGTGCAAGAAGTAGCAATCTTACCGGAGACCTTATCAAGCGTGACGCTTTGGCTGCTGGCTGCCTTGGGCTTGTACCAAGAAGGGTATATATCGGTAGCGGGGCTAGGTACGACCTCGCCGTTGCTACTGATTTTGCTGTGCATGACGTAAGCCGGCAAATGCTGGATACCGCTTGGTTCTGCCCAATTGGCTGGGGTTTTACCGCTATTATCCAGCGCATATTCCATCATCACCTTGCTAAGCGGCAGAGTCAGGTTCTCCATGAAAGTAGTCAGGGCCTGATTGCGGGTATGATAACCGACCCAGCTGCCTACGGCGTATTGAGTATTCCAGCCCATCATCAGCCCGTCAAAGCTGTCGTTGGTTGTGCCGGTCTTGACCGCGGTGTCCCATCCCTTGTAATGCTGCCATTTTTCAGAACCGACTAAATAGCTAGCGTTAGGATCGGACAGCATGTTGTCGACTATGTAGGCCGATTGCTGGCGAACGACTTGGGTACCCTTTGGCTGATTGAATTTGTAGATAGTCTTACCGGCGGCGTTTTGAATGTTCAATATATAGGTGTTGGCAAAGGCATTACCAAGACGCGCCAGGCTGGCTAAGCCGTTTACATGTTCGTCTAAGTGTAGGTAGGCGCCGTCGCCGATAGCCGATGATGAATAACACTGTGATTCATCGGAAGTTTTAGCCTGGCTGACATCGACTCCTTGTTTAAAGCAGCGGTAAGCATCCGGAGCAGCCATCAGCTGGTTGGCGGTGCTGATTACTTTATTGATAGACGTGGTATGACTGGAGCTGTTGTCGCCCGGCGATGCTTCGAGCATAGCCTTGACGGCCGGTACGTTACGGGAACCTCCGAGCGCATATCGCAAAGTCTCGGGGCCCGGGTAGCGGAAATCATAATCCTCTAAGCAGTTACCGTGGCCTTTGGGTGGCGGCAGGCTTTTATCGGTACAAGAATAACCGGGTAACGGGCTTTGGCTGTCGTAAAGCACCGAGCCAGCGCCAACGCTAGTGTTATTGTCGATTAAAGTAGTGTAATCGTATGGCTTAAAGCTGGAGCCTGGCGAGATATTTACACTGTGAGCGTAGTTGAGCTGGCCATAGTCTGGGTTATTAAAGTCCGTACCGCCGACAGAGGCTAGCATCTGTCCGGTCTTGACGTCCTCCAGGACTAAAGCCTCGTCATCGCCGCCGTACCGCTTAACGTTCGCGGCATTATTTTGGACGGTCTGTTCGGCTTTGTTTTGAAGATTCATATCAAGAGTTGTGATGACCTTCCAGCCGCCAACCTCCGATGTCTGGCTGGCAAAACGCTTGTTTAGCTCATCTTTGGCGGCCATTACGAAGTAAGGCGCTCTGATGCCGGCGTAGCGGGTCTGTTGCGGTTGAACCTCGGCTATGACATCGACCTTCTTAGCCTTGTTAGCATCGGCCTGGCTGATCTTGTGTTGGTCGGCCATCTGATCCAGCACGTAGTCATAGCGGCTTATAAAAGCCTTTTGATCGAATGACGGACTGTATGGAGAAAAATAGGCCGGTGATTTTGGTATCGCCGCCAAAAAGGCGCATTCGGCCAAAGTCAGATCTTTGGCGTTTTTATGGAAATAGTCGCCGGCGGCCGTTTGCACGCCATAATCAATACCGCCGTACGGGGCGGCGTTCAGATAGCTCGTTAGAATCTGGTCCTTTGTGTAGGTCCGTTCTACTTCAACCGCCAAAATTAACTCTTTCAGTTTGATGGCAAAAGTCCGGTTTTGGTTGAAGTCTTGAGTTAATTTGACTAACTGCTGCGTAATGGTGGAGCCGCCTTGTTCGGTATTACGATGCAGAGTGTCCACTACGGCGGCGCGGATAATGCCTTTAATATCAAAACCCTTCTCGTTATAAAAGTTTTTGTCTTCTATCGCCACGGTAGCTTCTTTCATATGGGCTGGGATGTCCTGGCTTTGGACAGGGATGCGCTTATTTATGTTGTAGTCCTGCCACAGCAGGTTTTTACCAGTGCGGTCATAGTAGCTGATACTGCCGCCCAGGTTGCCGGCCGACAAATCGGTTATGCCTTTTAGGTCCTTTCTGAAATAGGCGAATACTCCCAAGGTAAGAATAAACAGGACCAGGATAGTTATCCCGACGACCTTTAGGGCCATAATAGCGCCATCGCGACTAAACCAATACTCGGCTAGCCGTTTAGGCTGTAGGCGCCACATGATTCGCTTTATGCGGGACTTGGGCAGACCACGCAGCCGGTTGACCTTGCGTAGCGATTTAGCGGCTCTCATCGCTGAATACCGCTCACCTAGCGACTGATTCACCTTTAATACCTTGCCGCTCCTGGTAGTAACTGGGCGGCCAGAAGGCTTGCGTGGACTTTTACTCACTGTATTACTTATACTCCGTCTTTGTAACCATTATAGCAAAACGCTTATCTTCTACTAGCCTAAGACAGACCGTATTATTTTCAGTTATAATGTTGCTTAAGTAAAGGAAATTAAACTGAGAAATAACTTATGATAAACGCTGCGCTTCATTTACCGTTTACCACTTACCATTTGCCATTAATTTCTCATTTTTCATTTACCAATCGTAAATTGTTAGTTGTCGTCGCGGGAGATATCTATGAACCTAAGCGATGATTTGGCTTGGCGCGGGCTGATCAAAGACAAGACTTTTGAGCCAAAATGGCTTGATACGCCGCGCAAATTTTATCTTGGAATAGATGCCAGCAGTGACAGCCTGACCATTGGCAATTTGGCGATTATTACGCTGGCCAGACGGCTGGCGGAAGCCGGCTGGAGCGCGGTGATGCTGGCCGGTGGAGCTACCAGCTTAGTCGGCGACCCCGGCGGCAAGCACGAGGAGCGCGAGCTTAAACCCAAATCGGAAATCGAACGGAATATCGAAGGCGTTAAAGCCCAAATAGAGCAGCTATTTGCCGGCCAGCGGCATGAAATGGTTAATAATCTTGAGTGGCTGGGCGAGCTTAAATACCTGGATTTTCTGCGCGATATCGGCAAAAACTTCTCCATGACCGAACTGATGCAACGCGAATTCGTTGACACGCGCATGGGCGAGTCCGGCGCCGGTATTAGCTACGCTGAATTCAGCTATTCGCTACTGCAGGGATATGATTTTTGGTGGCTGTTTAAGAATAAAGATGTTCAACTGCAGATTGGTGCTTCGGACCAGTGGGGAAACATGCTCTCGGGCGTATCGCTGATCCGTAAAAAAGAAACCAGCGAGGCCCACGCTCTTAGTATGCCGCTGGTGGTCAATAAGGCGACCGGCCGCAAGTTTGGCAAAAGTGAAACCGGAGCGATCTGGTTAGACCCTAAGCGCACCAGCCCGACGCAGTTTTATCAGTTTTGGATCAACGTGGACGACGCGGACGTAGAAGAATACTTGAAAATTTACACACTCCTGCCTAAAGAAGCAGTCAACGAGTTGATGGGCCAGCAGAAAAAAACGCCACAAGAGCGGCCGGCCCAGATAGCTTTAGCCGGCGAGGTAACTGCTATGGTCCATGGGGTCGAAGCGAACAAATTCGCGCAATCTGTCACTGACTATCTAATAGGAAAGAGCCCCATCGCAGAAGTCAGCGAAGCCGCCCTAAAAGAAATCCGCATCGCTCTGCCTAATATCAAAGCCCAACCCGGAATTTCAGTTATCGAGGCTCTGGTAGAATCCGGTTTGGCGGCCAGCAATTCTGACGCCCGCCGATTAGCCCAAAGCAAAGCCGTCTACGTTAACGATCAGCAGTTCACAAAAGACCATCTGGAAGCCGGCGATTTTAAAAATGGGAGACTGATGCTGCGCCGCGGCAAAGCCTATAAGGATTCGGCGCTAATCGAGCTGGCCTGAATCATGCGCGACTTTGCCGGCACTATACTAGGAAAGTTAATTAGGCTGGGATTGGCGTTTAGGCGGCGAGGCGGCCAGGCCTTACCCGGCTTGATAATTGAGAGCTTATTTCCCGGCTATGTGCCGTCAATGCTTCAGAGGTTGCCGGAGGGGGTAGTTATAATCACCGGCACCAATGGCAAGACGACTACCACCAAAATCGTGGTTGAGATTTTAAAGTCCCAAGGTAAGCGAGTTTTGACAAATTCGACCGGTAGCAATCTGGTGCGGGGCATCGCCTCGTCGCTGTCCCAGCACGCCAAGCTATCAGGGAAACTGCCTTTTGATATGGCTGTCCTAGAGGTGGATGAAGCTACCGCCAGGTTGCTCGTGAGGGGCGTTAAGCCGCGGTGGGTAGTTGGATTGAATGTCAGCCGTGATCAATTAGATAGATTCGGCGAGGTCGACACGATTGCAGGCTATGTCGGTGATGCCATGTCAGCGGCGACGGAAGGCATTGTTACCAATGCCGGTGACCCACACTTGTTGAAACAGGCGTCAAGCCGAAAGGTTCCGGTCCATTTTTTTGGAGCGGCCAAAAGTTTGTCCAAGTTCTTCCCTAACGATTACGAACTGGCCGCAGTTGATAAAAACCTGTCTGCGCCAGAGGCCGAGGGGCCAATCGAAGTGGAGCTGAGCGCCTTTAGCGGCCGAGCCGCAACTTATAAAGTAGGTGGTAAGCAATACCAGTCGGAACTTAAGCTTACCGGCCAGCATAACTTTTTAAACGGGGCGGCGGCTTTAGCTCTATGCCGGCAATTATTACCTGAAACTCCAGTTGAGAATTTAGTGCAAGGACTCTCTAACGTTTCTTTGGCGTTTGGTAGAGGCGAAAAGTACATACTTAAAAATGGAACTGAAATCGAACTGGTCCTGGTTAAAAATCCAGCTAGCTTTACCCAGGCCCTATCATCCTATAGTGGTGATGCCAATCTGATGATTGCCATTAATGACAATATTGCCGATGGACGGGATGTATCCTGGCTATGGGATGTCAATTTTAGTCCGCTAACTAGTCAAAAAATTGCTTTGACTAGCGGCAGTCGGGCGGTCGACATAGCCCTGCGGCTACAATATGACGATATTAAAGTGTCAACGATCGAGCCGGATTTGGCCAAAGCCGTAAGGCTGCTTAGCGACCAATCCGGACCAAAGATTATTTTGTCAACTTACACAGCCATGCTTCAGCTGTATAAGCTACTATCGGGGCATGGACGGAGGGTTTTGTGAAACAGCTCGATATCCTGCACCTGTATCCAAACGAGCTGAATACTTACGGGGACTACGGCAACGCTTTAGTATTAAGGAAACGCGCTCTTTGGCACGGTCTTCAGCCGCGCATCCATCACCATCACCCTGGCGGCAAATTACCGGATCAGATTGATATCGTGATTGGCGGCGGCGGCCAGGACTCAGCCCAGACCGACGTTCAAAAGGACATTTTAAAAATTGCGGACGAACTGCACCGCCTGGTCGCCGCCGGCGCCCCGATGATTTTGATTTGCGGCACCTATCAGTTGTTCGGTCATAGATACGTCACCCATGATGGGCAAGAGGTAAGGGGCATCGGTATTTTTGACGCTGAAACTTTTGGCGCAACTAAGCGGATGGTCGGTAACGTGAAGGTCAAGTCAGACTTTGGCTGGCTTTACGGTTTTGAAAACCACAGTGGCCAGACTTTTCTTGGCCGGAACCAGCCGCCTCTGGGTAAGGTTATCAGGGGCGGCGGCAACAACGGCAAAGATAAAACCGAAGGTGCCAGGATTAATAATGTTTTTGGCACCTATATGCATGGTCCACTACTACCCAATAACCCGCAATTCTGCGATGAGCTGATCAAACTGGCCGCGATCAACCGTTACAAAAAGTTTGTTCCAGCGAAAATTAACGATTCACTATCCGAACTGACCCGGGCAGCGGCCAATCATCGTCGCTATTAATTGCTACACTTAATAAATAGTGGAATTAACCTCACCGATCACAGAGTTAAAAGGGGTGGGCGACGGGCTGGCCGGCAAGCTTGGCGGTCTGGGTATTCATACCGTCAGCGATTTAATAGAAAATTATCCACGGCGCTATGACGATTATTCCAACATTACCGCTATAGAGAATCTGCACCCTGGCCCAGTCACGATTCAAGCCAAAATCAGCTCCGTGACCGGTCGATACGTCAGGCGCGGCATGCATATAACGGAGGCCATTGCCACAGACGACACCGCCAGCGTGCGGCTGGTTTGGTTTAATCAGCCTTACCGCAGTGGGGCAATCAAGCACGGGCAGCAGTACTTCGTGGCCGGCGAATACGCCATGCGGCGCAGCCGTTTTAGCATCGCCAACCCGTCGGTAGAATTAGTCAGCGATTTTCCGGTCAATACGGCCCGGATTATTCCGATTTACCGCGAGACTAAGGGACTGAAATCCTATTTGGTTCGCAAGCTGGTGCGTGAAGCGCTTAATTCAATCGGTGATTTGCCAGAACACCTGCCAGGCTGGTTGCTGGATAACCAAAAACTTATGAACTACAGCCAAGCGGTCAGTGAAGTTCATTTTCCCAGTTCGTCAAAAATTCTAACCGAAGCCAAACGCCGGCTGGCCTTTGAAGAGGTTTTTGAGCTGACCTTGGCTGCGTTATTGAATAAACAAGAAATTAAACACGAAAAAAGTCTGGCTATTGCTTTCAATGAAAAACTAGCCCGCGACTTTGTGACTGCACTGCCTTTTAAGTTAACTAACGCTCAGCGGAAGGTCGCCTGGCAAATTTTTCAAGACATGACAAAATACCAGCCAATGAACCGATTGGTGGAAGGCGACGTGGGCAGCGGCAAGACGGTTGTGGCAGCCATGGCGGCGGCTATGGCCATGGTTCAGGGATTTCAAGTGGCGTTGATGGCGCCCACCGAGATATTAGCCCGTCAGCACGCCGACACGATACTTAACTTGTTAAGTAATGTCGGTTTTGGTCAGCAGGTCAGTTTGCTGGTAGGCAGTTTAAAGCCGCCCCAAAAGAAACTGGCGCACCAAAAAATAGCCAGCGGCGAAATCAAGATGATTATCGGTACTCAGGCCCTAATTGCCGAAAAGGTGGACATGCATAAACTGGGACTGATTATCATTGACGAGCAGCACCGTTTTGGCGTTGAGCAGCGCAAAAAACTACAGGCCAAAGCCGGACACATGCCACATGTGCTTCATATGACCGCCACGCCGATTCCGCGCAGCCTAGCTCTGACTTTATACGGCGAACTGGATATCTCGGTCTTAGACGAACTGCCGCCTGGCCGCCAGGTGATAGAGACCCGGATTTGCAATCCGGTTTCGCGTGGTGCGTTGTATGAAAAAATTGACAAACAATTGGCGGCTGGCCGCCAAATGTTTGTTGTCTGCCCGCTGATAATTGATTCTGAAACCAGCGGCGGTCTGTCGGCAGAAGAAGTTTACGCACGCCTGAGCAAGCACGATTTTAAACATCGGAAAGTCGCTTTACTGCATGGCAAGCTGAAGCCGGCCGATAAGGAAAAGGTCATGGCGGCTTTTTTGGACCATAAGTACGATATTTTGGTAAGTACTACAGTTATTGAGGTTGGGGTGGATGTACCAAACGCCAGCATCATGATGATAGAGGGTGCGGAGCGGTTCGGACTAGCTCAAATCCACCAGTTGCGTGGCCGCGTAGGTCGCGGCGCTCACAAAAGCTATTGTTATTTAGTGCTAAGCGATGCCAAGTCCTATTCCGAACGCCTGCGGGCGCTCGAAAGTACTACTGACGGCTTCAAACTGTCTGAACTTGACCTAAGGTTGCGGGGCCCAGGGGCTATTTATGGAACTTTACAGCATGGAGCTTTGGATCTGCGCATCGCCAAACTGACCGACATCAGACTTATTGCCTCCGCCAGAACCGCCGCTCAAAACTTCCTAGATCGTAAAGAAGTTTGGCAAAAATATCCTCGCCTTCGTTCCAGAGTCGCTATGCTGCGGGCTATCACTAACCTGAATTAAATGCCGCTTATGCTTGCTAAAGCCTATACTAGGCAATATAGTTAGCGATATGGCGAGCGTTGAAGGCCTAAGCGAAGGCTTAAATATATTCAAGTTTAAACCGGTAGAGCTTTTAGCTATTGAAGCCGAGGACGGAGTTCTTGGCGCACCGGCGGCTCACCGGCAACTCGAGAGCCAGCTTACAGAGCCGTTTGACCAGACTTATGGGCTTGGCTTTACCGAGCAGGAGATTTATTTCGCAGGCGCTCAGCCGGAACTAGTTGAAGATACCTCACGGCTTACAAAAGTCACGCTGCCGGGCGGCTTTTATGCCGAGGCCTATATGGACAACTGGCAAGATAAGATTGATATGATAGGCGTAGCCTTGAGGGCTGTTGAAGAGTGGGTACGTAATGCCCGGGGGATAGATCTCTGGGTCGATTCACGAAGACCGAATGTTGAAGTTTATCGTCACGTTGGCCAAACTGCAGCGAACCTGGCGCTGCGGGTACCGGTCAAAACCGTTCGCTTCGATCAGGTTTAACTATAATATTATTATGAGAATCATCGCCGGCAGTCTAAAGGGCAGGGAGTTCAAGTCGCCGCATGGGCATCGAACTCATCCGATGAGCGAGAAAGTCCGGGGCGCTCTATTCAACATGCTCGGTGATATAGATGGGCTGACTTTTTTAGACGCTTTTGCCGGCAGTGGCGCCTTAGCGTTCGAGGCTGTCAGCCGCGGCGCGGCGTTTTTTAGGGCTATAGATAGTGATAAATCGGCTCATCGGACCTTAGCCGAAAATATAAAACAGCTCAATTTGACAGATAAAATCAAAGCCACGCGAGCCAACAGTAGCGGCTGGAGCGATAATAACCCCGACGAATTATTCGACATAGTTTTTTTGGCGCCGCCTTATGACGAATTGCAGGAAAATCTACTTTATAAATTAAGCCGGCACGTAAAATCGGGCGGTCTTTTAGTGCTTGACTGGCCGGGGAAACTGGAACCGCTGGCTTTTAAGAGCTTTGACACCGTAGCAGATAAAAGTTATGGCGACGCCCAACTAGTCTTTTATCGCAAAATCCAGTAAAATACCTCTGATAATTCTGGGGACGTGGTGGAATTGGTAGACACGCTAGCCTTAGGAGCTAGTGGGGCAACCCGTGAAGGTTCAAGTCCTTTCGTCCCCACCAGGATTTAACTAACTTACCCTAATCTTTTGAGCTGTTGGTAGCGCATGGCCGGTGCGATTGAGTACAGACAGCCAAAAATAAAGGCGATCAGGCCGCCGATAAATGGCAAAATCGATATGAGCGATATTAAAACCGTTACACCTATCACCCCCCAGATCGCGCCGGTGTTCTTCTTTGTCAAAGTCGCGCTTTCTTCCAAAGCCTCGCGAATACTTAAATTCTTATCAAGCATGGCGTACGGGGCCAGATAGTAGCGTCGGAAAAAAATAACCCCGGGTACTACCAGTAGAATCAAACCGACTACCACGATTACCGCGGTTACGATATATAAACCCAACATTCTTAGACCAAGCTGTTTGGTCACGCTCCAGAGATCTTGAAAATCCAAGCGCTGCCCCCTAACAGCATCTAACTGGGCAGACTGGGACATCACCGTGGCGATGGTACCGATTATCAATACGATTAGAAACCAGACAATCGATGCGCCGACAAACGCCGAGAAACCATAATCCGGAAACGGATTGGCCGGACCGCCGGAGCTGAAGCCGTAGGCGTGGTCCCACCAGTGGTGCGGCTGACCGGCTGCCGGTGACCAGATCCAATCATGAATACCAAAAATCAAAGGCACGGCGTACAGCGGACCAAAGATCCAGATATGGCGCATGACCAATTCTTTACTAGGGGTGAACAAATCAAAAGCACTCGGCAGATGAAATGCCGAGTTACGTCTTGGACGACTGCTTGTACGTGCCATCGGCATACATTATATATGAATTTGCGCCTACTGCCGGCTATAATTAAAGACAATGAACTTATCTACCCAGCCATATAAAGGCGCCCGCGATTTTTACCCGCCGGACAAGCGTATCCAAAAATACATGTTCGGCGTGCTGCGCGAAGTAGTCGAAAAGTTCGGCTACCAAGAATACGATGCGCCGATAATCGAACCAGTTGAGATATATTTGGCCAAGACCGGCGAGGAAATCGTTAACGAGCAACTGTATTCGTTTGAAGATAAAGGCGGCCGCAAGGTAGCCATTAGACCGGAAATGACACCTAGTGTCAGCCGGATGGTGGCCGGACGACGCCAAGAATTGGCTTATCCTTTGCGGTGGTACAGTATCCCAAACCTTTGGCGTTACGAGCGTCCACAGGCTGGCCGCTTGCGTGAGCACTGGCAGCTGAACGTCGATATATTCGGAATTGACGGCATCGGTGGCGATCACGAAATCATTAGCGTCGCCAACGATATAATGCGGACTTTTGGTGCACCGGACGACAGTTATGTCATCCGCGTCAGCAGCCGCCAACTGGTTGATGAGTTCTTTCGGCAGTATATGAGGCTCAATGAGCGGCAATACTACCAGACGATTAAACTGATAGACCGCTGGCATAAGATCGATAGGGCTGATTTTCAGGCTCAAGCCAAAGAGATTTTATCCAGCGCCAAACAGTACACAGAACTGATAGACTTACTGGAGTCCAAAAGCTTGGACTCGTTACCTGCGGCTGTGCGCGAGCATTCTTCGGCGAAGCAGCTGGCGGAGCTGGTTGAACTTCTTAACGTCTCCAATGTAAAAAGTGCTGAATTCGACTTTTCGGTGATCCGCGGCATGGACTACTACAATAATATCGTTTTTGAAGTGTTCGATACCGATCCGTCCAACATCCGTTCGATGTTCGGCGGCGGGCGTTATGACGGTCTAGTCGGTTTATTCGGCGCGGAAACTATTTCTACCGTCGGTTTTGGTATGGGCGATGTAACTTTGCAGCGGTTTTTAGAGGCCCATAAGCTCTTGCCTAAATTAGAGGTTGAGACCGACGCTGTGGCGATTCTGATCGGTGACGTTTACGCCCAGGCGCAGACAGTGATGCAGGAACTAAGGTTAGCCGGCGCTAAGGTGGCCATTGATAGCACCGGACGCAAATTGGACGCTCAAATCCGCAGCGCCGTAAAATCCGGCGTCCGTTATGCTTTATTTATCGGCGAAACAGAATTAAATTCGCAAACATTCAAACTGCGCGATTTGCAAAAAGGCCAGGAGCACGAACTGACAATCGAGCAGATAGCCAGCACGCTTAACGTCCGCCGCGCGGCTTAATCCCTGGAAAAACAGATAAAAAATCTGTATAATTGCTTTTCGTATGCGAGTTAGTAGGACCCAGGATAGCCCAACAAAGGTCACTTTGACGGTTACTGCCGATACCGCCGACCTTAGCCCGATACATCGTCATGTACTGGGGCATTTTCGGCGGAACGTCAAAGTACCCGGTTTTAGAACCGGCAAGGCGCCAGTCGAGTTGGTTGAAAAAAACGTCAATCAACAAGCGTTACTAGATGAGTTTATGGAACACGCCCTAAATGAGCTTTATCGACAGGCGATTTCTGCTGAGAAGCTCCGGCCGACCGCAACACCGGACGTGCAATTGAAAAAATTCGTGCCATATACGGAGCTCCAATTCGAAATCAAACTAGATGTTATCGGCCCGATTAAACTGCCGAACTATAAAGCCATTCGCCAACCCAAGCCAAAAGTCAGCATAACCGCCAAAGACATTGACGAGGTAATTAAGTCCTTGCAGAACCGGCTGGCCGAGCGAGTTGAAACCAAGCGGGCGGCCAAACTGGGCGACGAGTTAATCATTGATTTCGCCGGCAAAGATTCTGATGGCAAAGCGATCAACGGCACCGACGGCAAGGACTATCCGCTGCTGCTTGGCGGCAACAGTTTTATTCCCGGGTTCGAAGATAATCTTATTGGGATCAGTTCTGGCGGCTCAAAAGAGTTCGAGGTCGCTTTTCCGAAGGATTACGGCGTAGCGGCGATGCGGCAGCGAAAAGTGATATTTAACGTCCAGGTCAAGAAGGTCAATGAGCTAAAAATGCCAAAGGTCGATGATGAGTTGGCCAAAAAAGCCGGCCCGTTTAATACCCTGGCCGAACTGAAAGCCGATATTAAAAAAGAGCTGAGCGCCGAGCGCCAGCGCCAGGCCGACATTGATCACCAAAACGAGCTGATTCGTAGAATCACCGAAGAATCACACGTAGATCTGCCCCAAAACCTACTGGATGACGAACTGACCCGCTTAGAAGACGAAGAAAAGCGTAATTTGGCTTACCGCGGCCAAACCTGGCAGGAGCACCTCAAAGAAGAAGGCGTCAGCGAGCAGGAGCATCGCGGCCGTTATAAGCCGGAGGCCCAAGAAAGAGTCAAGGCCGGTCTGGTGCTTAGCGAAATTTCCGAGCTGGAAGGCCTACAAGTTACGCCGCAGGAGCTGGAAATCAGGATGCAGCTGCTAAAAAATCAGTATCAGGACCCGCAGATGCGAGCCGAGCTAGATAAGCCGGATGCAGCCAGAGATATCCAGGCTCGGTTGTTGACCGAGAAAACCATCGATAAACTGGTCGAATACGCCAGCGGCTCCAAATAGTTTGTGAGATTTTTTATAGTCGGTCAGTAAATACCTATTCAGAATGAACCAGTAATGCCCAAGGAAGAATTCAATCAGGGCCGCGATAGCGAAGCGATCGAAGATTCGGAAGCTCGTTTTAGGTCGGCCCATGACAGGCAGAAACTGCGAGCCGACAAAGAAGCCCTATATGCCTATATTGAAGATGTTATGCGTCGGTACGCCGCCGGTGAAGACGTCTGGAAAGTAGGCGTTGGCGGCGAGCAAACTGTCTATACCCTATTTTCTAATTATCAAAGAATTGGCCGGCTAGCCGAACGCGATGACGGAGCATATGACGTCTTTGTGGCTGGGACGGATGGTCTACATATTTACGGCGATGGCGGCCCGCTTATTTCCGGCGTCGATTTTCTAGAACGATTGGCTAGTTCCTGGCGGGTCCAAACTGAAACATCGTCGGATACACCCTCTATCCCTGATTTTAATTGGCACTCTGGGTTGACGAGTGCTAATTAATTTCCTAAAATAGAAGCGTATGAATCCCGTTAGAAATTCCAGCATATCCACACTCGGCCTGGGAACGAAGCGGGACAACCATAGAAAGGATTTCTAACGGGATGAATAAACCGACTTCTCAAATATTAGTTCCAACGGTTATTGAAACTGAAGGACGCATGGAGCGGGCCTATGATATTTTCAGCCGTCTGCTGCGCGACCGGATTATCTTTTTAGGCGATGATGTTAACGAACACACCGCCAACTTGATAGTCGCCCAGATTCTCTTCTTAGAAAACCAAGACCCAAACAAGGATATTATTCTTTATATTAACAGTCCGGGCGGCAGTGTTTATGACGCCATGGCCATTTACGATACGATGCAGTTTGTTAAGAGCGACATCCAGACCGTCGGGATTGGCGTGCAGGCTAGCGCCGCGGCCTTTTTGCTGAGCTCCGGCACCAAGGGCAAGCGCTTTTTACTGCCGCACGCCACGGTTATGATCCACCAGCCCAGCAGCGGCACCCGCGGCAAAGTGACAGATCAGGAAATCGATCTGCGCGAAGCTTTGCGCGTAAAACGGATGATGGAAGAAATAATGGCCAAAAACACTGGTCAGAAACAACCGAAAATCCACCAAGATATGGAACGGGACTTTTGGATGACCGCGCCCGAGGCCGTCAAATACGGCATTGTCGACACAGTGATTGATAGTCGCAAGCTGGCTGACTCAATCCAAAAAAGCGCTTAAAACCGGTCTTTCTTTCATCAAAGAGTGATTAAAATCACTTAAAAATAGTGTTGACTCTACCGCAAAAGCTCTTTAAAATAGAGCCAAGAAGTAGTGTACTTTGGTGCTTGCTGTGGTAAAAAAGCTGTGCACGCCGAATGTAGTGGGCTTCGCATAAGCGACAACTAATTTATTAATATAGGGAGTTTTGCTGTTGATGGCGAAAAATATGGCGACTATTGCGAAACGCACGTACTTTACAAATCTAGATGACATTATTCAACCACCCGATCTGGTCAGTCACCAAAATAATTCATTCCAATGGTTCGTGGAAGAAGGTTTGGGCGAGCTGCTGGCGGAAATCAGCCCGATTGATGATTATACGGGCACCAAACTAAGTATCAGTTTTAAACACTACCATTTTGACGAGCCTAAAATGACCGAAACCGAGGCTCGCGAAAACAACGTCAGTTACGACGCCCCGCTAAAGGCCACCGTGGAGCTGACCAACAAGGTAACCGGAGAAGTTAAAGAACAAGAGATTTACCTAGGCGATTACCCCTGGATGACCTCAAGGGGTACGTTTGTAATTAACGGCGCCGAGCGAGTGGTTGTCAGTCAACTGATCCGCTCTAGCGGCGTATTCTTCACCGCCGACCCCCGCGGCACTACTAATCTGTACGGAGCCAAAATTATTCCGGTGCGTGGTGCTTGGCTGGAGTTTGAAACGGCTGCTAACGGCGCTCTATACGTCAAGATTGACCGTAAGCGTAAACTCGCCGTAACCACTCTTTTGCGAGCTCTAGGCATGGATGAAACTCAGATTAAAGACGCCTTCAAGCACGTTGATCAGGGCGAAACCAGCTATCTGGACGCTACTTTTGACAAGGACCCATCCCACAGCACCAACGAGGCTTTGATTGAGGTTTATCGGCGCTTGCGCCCAGGAGATTTGGCTACCGTAGAAAACGCCCGCAGCCTGCTGGAAAACATGTTCTACAACTTCAAACGCTTTGATTTTGGCCGAGTTGGCCGCTATAAGCTCAATAAGCGCTTGGATTTAGACGTGCCTAACACCATAGATAACCGAGTCATGCGGATTGATGACTTGCTGGCCGTAATCGCCGAGATCATTAGGCTTAATAATACCCAAGACCCCGCTGACGAAATTGACAGCCTGGCAAACCGTCGGGTCAAACTGGTCGGCGAGTTAGTGCAGCGACAGTTTCGTATCGGCCTGCTGCGCATGGAGCGAAACGCTAAAGATCGCATGAGCATGAGTGAGATTGAAACTGTCACGCCAGCCCAGCTGATTAATGCCCGCCCGGTAGTAGCGGCGGTACGGGAATTTTTTGCCAGTTCGCAGCTATCCCAGTTCATGGACCAGATCAACCCGCTTTCCGAGCTAGCTCACAAACGCCGTTTAAGCTCGATGGGCCCAGGTGGACTTTCGCGCGAGCGGGCCGGATTTGAAGTCCGCGACGCCCATGCTACGCATTATGGCCGAATCTGTCCGGTAGAAACTCCCGAAGGCGCCAACATTGGCTTAGTGCTGAACCTGGCCAGCTACGCTCGCATCAACGAGTATGGTTTCATAGAGACTCCCTATAGAAAAGTCATTAATGCCGTCACAGCCAAAGAAGCCGCCGGTCACATCGCCCGCGAAGATTTTGAAGACAGTAAAGGTAAAGTGATAGTGAAAGCCGGAGCGGTAATCACGCCGGCAGCCGCCAAGCGTCTAGAAGCCATCAAAGATCGAGCTACTTGGCCGGTCAAGGCTAAGGTTACGGATAAGATAGTTTACTTGGACGCCGCGGAAGAGGAGCAATCAATCATTGCCGGCGCTGGTAATGAAATCGGTGACGATGGTTATTTTAAAGAAGAACGCATCAGCGCCCGCTCTCATTTGGAAGCCGGAGAGGTTGACGCCGATGAAATCACCTACATGGATGCCGCCCAGAGTCAGACCATCGGCTCTAGTGCCGGTTTAATTCCCTTCGTAGAAAAAAACTATGTTTTGCGATCACTAATGGGCTCGAACCAGCAACGCCAAGCCGTGCCGCTGATCAAACCTCAGTCGCCGATTGTCGGTACCGGTATGGAATCTGTCGTTGCTCAAAACACCGGTCAGCTGACATTGGCCGAAGAAGATGGCGTGATTGAAAAGGCTACCGCCGATGAAGTCATCGTTCGCTACAAGAAGGCCGGTAAGGTCACTTATCAGCCGGCGCACTTCATGCGTAGTAATGAAGGTAGCTCTATCAACCAACTAGTAGTTGTTAATAGTGGCGATAAGGTAAAGGCCGGTGATCCGCTAATTGAAGGGATGAGTATCGCCGATGGTGAACTAGCCTTAGGCAAAGATCTGTTGGTAGCCTTTATGCCGTGGGGCGGCTACAACTTTGAAGACGCCATAATTATTTCCCGCCGATTGGTGGAAGACGATACCTTGACCTCTATCCACATAGTTGATTACATGACCGAAGTCCGTGAGACCAAGCTTGGTCCGGAGATCGTCACGCGCGACATTCCGAATGTGTCCGAAGAAGCCCTGCGCCACTTGGACGAAGACGGAATTGTGCGCATCGGCGCCGAAGTCCATCCCGGGGACATCTTGGTTGGTAAGATTACGCCAAAGGGCGAACAAGAACTATCCAGCGAGGAACGCTTGCTGCGGGCCATCTTCGGTGAAAAAGCCAAAGAAGTCCGTGACACATCACAGCGCATGAGCACCGGCCGCCACGGCAAAGTGGTAGGCGTTAAGGTATTTAGCCGGGCCAACGGCCACGAGCTTAAAGCCGGTGTCATTATGCAGATCCAAGTTTTTGTGGCCCAGATGCGCAAAATCAGCGTCGGCGATAAGCTTGGCGGACGCCATGGAAACAAGGGCGTGATTGCCCGGATCCTGCCCGTCGAGGACATGCCGTTTTCAGAAGACGGCACTCCTGTAGATGTGATTTTGAATCCGTTGGGCGTGCCATCCAGAATGAACATCGGTCAGTTGTTTGAAACCCATCTTGGTATGGCCGCCCGCGCGCTTGGCATCAAAGTAGCCAGTCCGGCCTTTAGCGGCGTGCCGAACGAAAAGATTAAAGAATTGCTTAAGCAAGCCGGTTTACCGGACGACGGAAAACAACAACTATACGATGGCCGTACCGGCGAAGCGTTTAGCGAGCGGACCACCGTGGGCAGCATGTACATCATCAAGTTGAATCACATGGTTAGCGACAAGATTCACGCTCGCTCGACTGGCCCGTACACTATGGTCACCCAACAGCCCTTGGGCGGTAAAGCCCAAAACGGCGGCCAGCGCTTCGGCGAGATGGAAGTCTGGGCGCTAGAGGCTTACGGCGCCGCCAACACTTTACAGGAAATGCTGACTATTAAATCCGACGACGTTTACGGCCGAGCTAAAGCTTACGAATCAATCATTAAAGGCACGCCGATCCAAGGGCCAAAAGTTCCAGAAAGCTTTAACGTGCTAGTCAAAGAGCTCCAAGGTCTTGGCCTAAAAGTTGACTTGCTGGCCGATAACGAAATTGTTGACGCCGAGCACGTTCTAGCTCAGCACATCAAAGAAGAAGCTAAAGAGGCTCCCGAAGAGTCCGCCGCGTCAACGGTCCATGAGGCAGAAATCACCGATGAAGTGGTAGCCGAAGAAATGCTCAGCATGGACAGCGACACCGATATGGCGGCGGTAACTGAAGACGAGATACAAGATATGGAAAATCAGACTATAGAGGAGGAGGCTTAAGATGCGCCAATATTCAACAGGTACGAATATCGCTGATTTTGACGCCGTTAGGTTAGCGATCGCCAGCCCTGATGACATCTTAGAGTGGAGTTACGGCGAGGTCACCAAACCGGAGACTATTAACTACCGTACCCAAAAACCGGAGCGTGACGGGTTGTTCTGCGAGCGCATCTTTGGACCGGTAAAGGATATAAACCCCCACGACGCCAAATATAAAGGTGTGCGTTCGCGCGAGGCTGCCGTTGATAAAAACGGCGAATTGGTAACCCGAAGCATTGTCCGCCGCGAGCGGATGGGCCACATCAGCCTGGCCACGCCGGTGGCTCACATCTGGTTCCTGCGCGGCACGCCAAGCGCCACTGGATTGCTGCTAGGCATGACTGTCAAAAACCTAGAGCGAGTCGCTTACTTTGCCAGCTACATAATCAAAAGTGTCAACCTGGAAGCTCGCGACAAAATCAAAGCCGACCGTGAAGCTGAATTCAAGGCCGCCGAGCAGGCCATCAATGCTCGCTACGAAACAGAGGCCAAAGCCGAGGGCGCGGACGTTCATGCCCTAGCCGAAGCCCGCACCAAAGAATTAGAGGAATTAGCTCACGAGGCTGAAACTTTCATCAGCCAAGTAGACAGTCTAGAAAAGTTCCGTCTGCTTAGCGAAACCGATTATCGTAACTTGCCTGAAGAACTGCAGGCTTTGATATCCGTTGGTATGGGTGGCTCCGCCTTGAAGGAACTGCTGGAAGAAGTTGATCTGACAAAACTGATTGACGATCTCAGCCAGGAAGCCGAAGAGGCTAAGGGCCAGCGCAAGAAGAAAATCATGAAGCGTCTGCGCCTGCTGGAAAGCATGGACCGAGCCGGCATCAAGCCAAGCAGTTTGACTTTGAGTGTACTGCCGGTTATTCCGCCGGATCTGAGGCCGATGGTCCAGCTAACCGGTGGCCGGTTTGCCACCAGCGATCTTAACGATCTTTACCGCCGCGTCATCAACCGGAATAACCGTCTTAAGAAGCTGATGGAGTTGAATGCACCGGAAGTTATCCGCCGCAACGAGCAACGGATGTTGCAAGAGGCTGTCGATGCTTTGATTGACAATAATTCCACGCGCTCCGGCCGAGCCGTAGCTGCCACCGGCCAACGCCGCCGGCTGAAGAGCCTAAGCGATATGCTTAAAGGCAAACAAGGTCGTTTTCGCCAGAACTTGCTTGGTAAGCGGGTAGATTATTCCGGCCGTTCGGTAATCGTGGCCGGCCCGGAACTTAAGATGTATCAGTGCGGCCTGCCAAAGACCATGGCTTTAGAGTTGTTCAAACCATTCGTCATCGGCCGGTTGATCGATTTGGAGCTAGCCCACAATATCCGCAGCGCCACCCGTATGATTGAGGCCAGCGAATCAGCTGTTTGGGACGCTCTGGATGAGGTAATTAAAGGAAAATACGTACTACTGAACCGCGCGCCCTCACTCCACCGCTTGAGTATCCAGGCTTTCCAGCCGGTTCTCATCGAAGGTAAAGCCATCCAACTTCACCCGCTAGTCTGCAAGGGCTTTAACGCCGACTTTGACGGCGACCAAATGGCCGTGCATCTGCCGCTAAGCGAAGCGGCCCAAGCCGAAGCCCAAGATATCATGGCTTCCAATAAGAACCTGCTGAAGCCGGCTGACGGTTCACCAATCCTGCATGTCGAACAGGACATCGTTCTGGGCTGCTATTATCTGACCTATGAACGGCCGGGCGCCAAAATCGACAAACCGCGGTCATTAAGCAGCATTGACGAGGTAGTTTTAGCCCTGGATGACCATAAGATTACCTGGCAAACCAGGGTCAGCGTGCCCTTCCGCGGTGAAGTGCGCAATACCACTGCTGGACGCTTGCTGTTTAACGAGATATTCCCCGAAGACTTCCCATTCCAAAACGAGCCAATGACCAGCAAGAAGCTCGATTTTGTAATGAGCTACACCTACCAGAAATACGGCCAGGAAAAGACCGCAGAGATTGCCGATGAACTAAAAGACTTGGGCTTTCGTTATGCGACCCGCTCTGGTATTTCTATCGGCATGAACGATTTTTCCGACTTGAAGGTATTGCATGAAATCGTCCAGAAAGGCGAGAACAAGGCCAGGGAAGTTAGCGAGCAATACAACCACGGCCTGATAACAGACGAGGAACGCTACCGCTTGACCGTTGAGGCTTGGACTGAGGTTGACGCCGAAGTCGAAAAGGCCTTGGCCGAGCAGTTCGCCCATGAAGATAATACGATGTCGACCGCCGTGGCCTCGGGTGCGCGTGGGAACTTAAGCCAGATGAAAGACTCCGTAGGTATGATCGGCATTCGCGCCGACGCTACCGGCCGAGCCATGGAGCTGCCTGTAAGATCTAACTATAAGTACGGCCTTAACCCGCTGGAATACTTTACAGCCACCCGTGGTACTCGTAAATCTTTGATTGATATCGCCCTTAGAACAGCCGACTCAGGCTACCTGACTCGTCGTTTGGTCGATGTCGCCCAAGACGTATTCACCATAGACTATGAGACTCCCGATCCTGGATTTCCGATTTATCGTTCCGAGTCGGAAGAAATCGGTGTTGACTTTGCCCACAGGCTAGAAGGGCGCTATGTGGCCGAGAACGTCAAACGGCATATCAAAGCCGGTGAGCTGATAACGCCTGAGATCGCCGCCAAGATCGGGGCTGACGAAGCAGTCGAATGCCTAAAAATCATGAGCGTGCTATCTTGCACCAGCTCACGCGGCGTTAGCCGTGAATCCTATGGTATCGATTTGGCCACCGGTAAACTGGTAGCTTCTGACTATCCGATTGGTGTAATTGCCGCTCAATCAATCGGCGAGCCCGGTACTCAGCTGAGTCTGGACTCCAAGCACCGAGCCGGCGCTGTAACCGCCGGTGATGATGTAACCCAGGGCCTGACCCGTGTAGAAGAGCTTCTGGAAGTCCGTACACCAAAAGGCCAAGCTTATCTGACCGATATTTCCGGCAAAGTCAATCTATGGGAAGAGGGCGACCAATACATCGTGCAAGTTACCGCCAAGAAACAGAAGCCCATAGAGCTTGAACTTAATGGTCGCGTAGCCCACATATCTGACGGCGATGAAGTAAACATCGGCGATGTTGTAGCCGCTCAAGAAGACGGCAGCGAGCCGCTTACCGCCCCGATGATCGGCAAAGCTAAAGTAGACGATTCGACTATCATCATCAGCCCGACCTCCAAGACAATGATGCGCTACGAAATTCCCAGCTTTAAGCAGATGCAGATCGCCGATGGCGACGAAGTTGTAGCGGGACAAAGGCTGACTAACGGCTCTATCAACTTGCATGACCTGATGCGCTTGCAAGGCATTGAAGCCACTCAGCGCTATATCATGAATGAAGTACTATACATTTTTGCCAGCCAAGGTCAGACCATTGCCGACAAACACCTTGAAGTGATCGTCCACCAGATGTTCAGCCGGGTCCAGATCGAAGATTCAGGCGACAGCGAGTTCATTACCGGAGATATTGTCAGCAAGCTGGCGGTCGATGAAGTCAACGAACAGCTATCCAAAGACGGTAAAAATCTGGTCAAATACAATCAGCTGTTGCTCGGTATCACCAAGGCTTCATTGTCTACTGATTCTTTCCTGTCAGCGGCCTCATTCCAAGACACCACCAGAGTGCTGATCAGTGCCGCCACCAGCGGTAAGGTGGACCATCTATATGGTCTTAAAGAAAATGTCATATTAGGCCGCAAGATACCCGTGGGTACCGGCGCTCGGCGTCGTGGCGGCGAAGAAACTGAGGACTTAGCAGAGCAACCGCTTGAAACTGTTGCCTCTAAGGAGTAAATTTGCTAAAATCAGATGTTGAATCCAAGGAGTTTTAAGGAGTAATGCCCACAGTCAACCAATTAGTGCGCAAACCGCGCAAGCAAGTAACCGGTAAAAGTAAGAGCCCGGCGTTACTTAGAGTTACCAATAACTTGAAGACCCGCAGCTATGAAAAGGCCGGGCCGTTTAAACGTGGTGTCTGTGTGCGCGTGACTACGAAAACCCCTAAAAAACCTAACTCGGCGCTGCGTAAAGTCGCTCGCGTCCGTCTAACTAATGGCCACGAGGTCTGGGCATACATCGGCGGCGAAGGCCACAATCTCCAGGAGCATGCCGTTGTCTTAGTCCGCGGTGGCAGGGTCAAGGATCTGCCGGGTGTGCGCTACCACATCGTCCGCGGCAGCTTAGACCTGCAAGGCGTCCAAAACCGCAAACAAGGCCGCAGCAAATACGGCGCCAAGAGGCCTAAATAATGCCCCGTAAAGTCACTAAGTCTTTAGTGCGGCCCGTACAGCCCGATCGGCTGTATAACAGCACCATGGTAGCCAAGTTAATCAATCGTGTAATGCTTGACGGTAAAAAACAGCTGGCCGAGCGTTTGGTTTACGGCGGGATGCAGAAGGCCGCCGATAAGCTTAAGGTTCAGAACCCGCTAGAAGTCTTCGAACAGGCGTTGGGCAACGTTCAGCCGCACCTGGAAACCCGCTCACGCCGGGTAGGCGGTGCTAACTATCAAATTCCGTTTGAAGTAAAAGGCCAACGTCAACAGCATCTTACCATCATGTGGTTCGTGGAAGCCGCCAGAGCCAAATCCGGCATGAGCATGGAAGACCGTATCGCTCAAGAGTTGATAGACGCCTATAACAATACCGGCACGGCCGTTAAGAAAAAAGAAGATACGCACCGCATGGCCGAGGCCAACCGGGCCTTCGCCCACTTTGCGAGAAGCTAACATGCCTCACGCCGAAATTACCGGTGTCAGTAATCTGATCAGGATAGAGACGTGCGGCCATTTTATGTGCTCGTGCAAAACAACTCTTGACGACGAGCCTATGAGCGCAATAGTAAGCGTACAAGGCTCTGTTCATGAGGATAAAATGGTTACTTCGCTGGACATTCAGGATAAAGAGAGCAATCAAAAAACTGTCCAAATTAGCGGGATATACCGCCCC
>DASTHV010000035.1:0-5295 GCA_035718045.1 Saccharimonadales bacterium (SeqCode)
TAGGGTAAGCTGAAGTGAAACGCCGCACTGCCCATCAGCAGCGCGAAGCCCGGCAGTGCAACCTTAATTGAAAAACCGATGAATGCCAGAGTTATCAGCACGGCGGCCAGCAGGAAGGCCCGAGCCGCGATAGAAGAGCTCCAAAAGCCAAAGCGGCTATAAGAGGTGGGATGCAGGTAGTGGTCAACGATAATGTCGTTTTCAAAACTGTTTAGAATGTTTTTAGATAGCCAAATGGCTATATAACAGATAGCTCCGATGAATGACCATAAAATTATTTGGCCTAGCCGGCCGCCTATGGCGGTACTAAACGAATCATTCAAGCCTTGGCCAAGGGTCTGAAAGCCGGCTTTGAGTTCTTCCGGAGAGCTGTTTTGGCCGCTGCCGATGATGTCAACCAACTTGCTGGAGTTAAAGATTATCATCAAAACAATACTTAGTAGGCCGTATAGCACTACTTCGGCGGTGCTGGGAGCTAAAACCCGTCTTAGACTGTGCTCTTCACGTTCGTTCTCCGATTGTATGGTTCCGTTCATATTTGTGTTGAATTTACCCTTTAATCATACACCTTGCGGTCCGATTTGCCGATAATGAAACCCCAGCCGGTAGTTTATAATAGTTGGTTGTAATGCATAACCTGTTTAACCCCACAGCTCTGGTTCAGGACTTCGGGTATTTTGGGGTTTTCGCGACGCTCTTCATAGAGTCAGGAGTTGTTGTCGGCTTTTTTCTGCCGGGTGACACACTGCTGTTTGCAGCTGGTTTGTTGGCCTCGCAGCATGTGATCAACATCGTTCTTTTGATTATCATCAGCGTGGCCGCCGCAATTTCGGGAAATAGTCTCGGCTACTTCACGGGTAAGCGGACCGGCCATGCCTTGTTTAACCGGCCCAGGTCGTTCTGGTTTTCACCCAAACGAGTCAAAGAGGCTCATGAATTTTTCGAGAAAGAAGGCCCGCAGGCTTTGATACTAGCTCGGTTCGTGCCGGCGGTACGTACTTTTGTTCCAATTATCGCCGGAGTGGGCGAAATGCCATATCGCACGTTTTTGACATTCAACGCCATCGGCGGCCTGCTGTGGGGAATCGTGGTACCGATCTTAGGCTATACCCTTGGCAAAACCATCCACAACATTGATAAATATATCCTGCCGATCGTGGTGATAATCGCTCTTATTTCGGCGCTGCCGGTGGTCATGTCCTATCTTAAGGGCAAGAAATCCAAAAATAAAAACTGATTAATGTAGCAATGCTACGGTACTGTTTGGCAATTGAGCTCTAATATGGTCGATTTCGCCTCTGGAAATAGCATTCTTTAGCGCCCGCCAGGCAGCGTGAATTTGCTTTTTGGCCCGTCCTTCATCTATATTCTCAATCTCCATAAACTGCTCAACCATGTCTTGCCGCGAATTATCATCAGTAGCCAGCGTGGCTAGCGCGATATCTTGCAGCTCTTGCGGCAGCTGGCTGGCAAAATCCTGCCGTTCGCCTTCTGTTAGATGCACAGCCAGACTTTCCACCATCATTTCCAAGGCTTCCTTTGATTCTTGATCGGAAAAGCCCGAATAATGTTGAACTTTCTTAATCAATTCATGATATTTCATAGAAGCCTCCTTACCGCTTGTGCCGCACTAGTCACTATTGTGACTGGGCGGTAGTGATCCGGCCATAAAGTTTTTCACAGCAAGGAGGCGAAATTAATCGCTCCGGCGATGACGGCTCAGCGAAAAACTCGAAAAAGCCGTAACGTATTTCGAATAATTGAGACCCAGAATTCTTTAAAATAAACCAGATTTATAAGCACCGCGCCGGTTACGATTACTACATCCTCGCTGGTGTCATTGTAATAAACGTCAGTCAGGTGCAGCCACATACCCGCTTCATCCACAGATAAAGCTAGCCCGATTCCAAACAGAGCCGCCAGCCAAGGCGGTGATTTACTTGGCCGCGTAATCGCCAGATAACCGCAAATGGCTAAGATGATGAACCCATAGGTAAAGTGGTGGACGTGTTCGCCGCCAAATTGAAAAAATAGGCTGGGAAAAAGGTGCACCACCATCCTGGCGACAATAAACGTCGGGATAAATGTGCTTAACATCCAAAAGTTCTGGTGTTTATACTTTTTTACTAGAACATCTTGATAGATTGTCCGTAGCAGCCGCAGGTAAGCCGGAACTTGTTTATGAACTTGCATATTCTGGGGTATATCATACCAGGTTGTCAGGCTCCGCAATCAATATATACCTAACTTGTAAAGTATTTCGCTGCAGGTTTCAACCAGCCCGCCTAAACTGGAGTTCGATGATAAAGGAGGCGAAATTGAAAAAACTTATTCTTGTCCTAGGCGTATTGTTTATAAGCGTTCTAATCGGCGTACCGGTGGCTCGCGCCACCAATCAAGACTCTGCCGCGTCAGGTAGTAACAGCGAAACCTCTTATAACTACCCGCCGCCCTACACGGGGGGAGCTCCGGTAGCCAAAGTCTTCCATCTGTCTGACGACTCAACCGTAACCATCACTTCCACCGGCGCGGTGGTTAAACAGGGTAGAGGCGGCAATCCTTACCGCGAGGGCTGGGTGAACCCCGCGGATATCGGCAATATTAACTCTTATCAAGATATTAACGGCCGCTTAGCCTATGGCAGCAAAAATCCCTACCAAAACAACACAACATCCAGCGTCAGCCAGTCCTCAAGCAATACCAAGGTCCAACCGCTCGCCTCTCAAAGCCAATCGCAATCCCAGAGCCAGAGCCAATCAGTGACGGTCCTGCCAGCAGCCACGATTTCGTCCCATAAAGCCACGGCCAGTTCTAGTGGTAACCAGTCACAGGCCCAGTCGTCTGCCACGAGTTCGTCTACCCCAGCCACAAGCGGTAAAGGCACAACACAATTGCCAAACACCGGCCCCGGGGATATAGCGGCCGTAGCCGGCGGTGCGACAGTCATCGGCACGTTGGCCCATTTCCTATACAGCGCGTTTATTCGCCGCAAACTTTTTCTAAATACTTAATATGTTAAGTATCTTAGATCGGCGCTATAGCCGCGAAATACTCAGACGATGTTGAAACTGCCCCAAAAAGAAGTCTCCCTTTTAAAACCTGAGGGGTTCAGGCCGACTTACCCTGGCCTGAAATCAGACATCGAGATTGATACAGTGGTCGTTGGCGGCGGTATCGTTGGCATAACCACGGCGTATTTACTTAAGAAAGCCGGACAAAAAGTGGCTGTCTTAGAAAAAGACGCTATCGGCAGCGGCACAACCGGTCACACTACCGGCAAAGTCACTTCACAGCACAATTTGATGTACGCCGATATGTATGAGCGGTTTGGCGAGAAAAAAACCCGGCTGTACGGCGAGGCTAACCAAGCCGCGATCGAACAAATAGACAAATTGATCAAGGATGAGAAACTCGATTGCGGTTGGCAGCGGGCTGATAACTATGTCTATACCGCCAATAAGAAGCTCGTCGACCAATTTAGGCTGGAAGCTAAAATCGCCGTCCGTCTAGGGCTGCCGGCCACTTTTCAGAAAACCAGCCCATTGCCGTTCAAGATCGCCGCGACCGTCAGGTTTGCCGACCAAGCCCACTTTAGCGCCCAAAAGTACATCGAGGGCCTGGCCAGAACTATCAATCAAAACGGCAGTCATATCTACGAGCAAACCCAGGCCACGGGATTTAATGATGGCTCGCCAGGCGCCGTGTTGACTTCTGAAGCCAAAGTTACTGCTCGCGACATTATAGTGGCTACCAACGTGCCGACTTGGCCGCTGCTAGCCCGCGGCGCATATTGTGTACTAGAGTATCCTCAAAACTCTTATATAGTTGCCGGGCGGCCCAAAATCAAACTTGATGGAATGTACATTTCGCCCGACAAAAATCATTATTCTCTTCTGCCAGTCGGCAAAGGCAAGGACCAAACACTGTTGGTTGGCGGTGAAAACCATATTCCGGGTCTGGGTAGGGCTGAACCCCGCCACCAAAAGCTCGCTGATTATGCCGAACACCACTTTGGCGTAAGCGATATTAAATACCGCTGGCACGCCCGCGACTACCTAGCCTACGACAACTTCCCCCTGATAGGTAAGCTATACCCTTGGTCCGAACATATTTATGTGGCAACCGCTTTCAAGAAGTGGGGGCCGGCCCACAGTATGGTGGCCGCCAAGTTGCTGCGCGACTTAATCGCCGGCCAAAAAAATGAGTGGTTAACTGTTTATGACTCAACGCGTATGTCGCCAGTCAAATATATTCCTCGAACCTTCGCCCAATATTTTAGCGATCATTAAATCCGCAATATTATACTTAAGAAAGGAGGGGTTCATGGCCGAAGTTTCTGCGGCGGCGGCCGGCACGGTCAAATTAGGAGATATAACTATAAATCGGCTGGGGCTTGGGACCAATCGAATAAGCGATAACGACCAATCACGGACGATTTTGCGCCACGCCATCGCCCGAGGTATTAATTTCATAGACACTGCCGATAAATACGGTGCGAGCGAAGAAATCATCGGCCAGACTCTGGCGCCTTACCCAAAGAGCGCGGTTATAGCTACCAAAGGCGGCTGGAGCCAAGATAATTCGCCACGCTCGCTGGAAGATAAAATTAACAATAGCTTACGGCTACTAAAACTAGACCGGCTGCCTCTATGGCAGCTGCACCGCATGGACCCGTCGGTGCCAATCGAACAAACCATGGAGTTCTTAAAAACCCAGCAGGCGGCCGGAAAAATCCAGCATATCGGTTTGTCAGAAGTCAGTATCGAGCAGATTGAAGCCGCCCGCCAAATCGTGCCGATCGTGTCTGTCCAGAACCACTACAATTTAGAAATGAGACAACATGAGGACGTGGTGGATTATTGTACCCAGAACGGGGTTGTTTTTATGCCTTTCTTCCCGCTTAGCAGCGGCGGCTCTTCAAACGATTCCAAACTTCAAGCCGTTGCTAAAAAGTATAGGGCGACGCCGATTCAAATCGCCATCGCCTGGCTGCTGAAGCGCTCGCCAATAATGCTGCCGATTCCCGGTACGCTGTCGCCCGAGCATTTAGACGAAAACATAGCGGCCGCCGCGATTGAACTCAGCGACGAAGATTTTTCAAGCCTTTGACCACCAAAAAAGCACCAGAAAGTGCTTCTGATGCTCATATGGTGGACCTATTACAAAATAATCTACACTCTATTACAGAGGAGCTGCGACGCTGGCACCGTATCATCGGTACACACTTTAATAGTTACAAGTTGGAAGAAAGTCGCTTAAAGGGTAACTATATTCCTTAGGGGTATAGCACGCTTA
>DASTHV010000036.1:0-7952 GCA_035718045.1 Saccharimonadales bacterium (SeqCode)
AATACCGTAGGTCAGGGGATTTTTGACCAAAGAAGTGAATTTATCAGCCACCTTATCGTCAGCATTCACAACTCCCGTTCGCAGGCCCTTGCGATTTCGATTAACCCGCTTGAATAACAGCTGTTTGGCGGCCACGTATCGCTCGAATGTGCCGTGATAATCCAAGTGTTCATGCGACATATTGGTGAGTACTCCCAAGGAATAAGGTATGCCCCAGTCGCGCCGCTGGACCAAAGCATGGCTGGTGGTTTCCATGACCAGCCATTCGATATCCTGGCCTTTTAACTCCTGCAGCCGCTTAATCAGTTTGGGTACCGGTACAGTGGTCATATGGTCCACCTGCGGTTTAATTTCACCGTTGGCACCGTAGCCTACAGTGGTCATCATGCCCACCTTATAGCCGGCTTTGTGCAGCATCTGGTAAATCAAAAAACAAGTGGTCGTCTTACCATTAGTGCCAGTTACGCCTATCACCTTAAGATTACGAGCCGGCGAGCCGCCTTTTTGCAAATTAAGCGCGGCGGCCTCAACCAAATGGCCATACGGTTCAACCTTCCTGTATAGCCCCCTAGGTATAAAAACCTTGACTATTTTCCTTAAATTCACTTCTCAAGTTTCGCACCACACCGACCTGCTGTCCAGCGCAGCTGGACACGCCGCCGGTGTTCTTGGCGCATTACTTCGTCAGAAGCTGCGCCCTTCGCTCCTAGTATGTCAAATACAACTCGCTCCAGTGCTCGCTTCTTTCTGGTACTGCATCCAAGTGCGAAGCATGAGGAATGAATTATATACTAGAGTAATGAAAATATTGGGAATAGAATCATCGGCTGATGAAACAGCCGCGGCTGTAGTCGAGGACGGCTATAAACTTTTGGGCAACGCCGTAGCCAGCAGCCTGGATTTGCATATAGCTTTCGGCGGTATCGTACCGGAGATTGCCGCCCGCTCACATCTGGAAGTGATATTGCCAGTTATAGACGAAGCTTTATGGCAGGCCTTCTCTCCAGATGCGGAGGATAGAGAATTGAGTATTGAGAATGGAGGCAAAATTCCCAATTCCCAATTCCCAATTCCCAATTCCAGCGACCTCTGGTCGCAAATTGACGCTATCGCGGTTACCCAAGGTCCGGGCTTGATTGGCAGTTTATTAATCGGCGCCCTGACTGCCAGGACGCTGGCGATTACTAAGGGTAAGCCGTTGTACGGGGTCAACCATGTGCTGGCTCATGCCTACGCCAACTTCATCACCGAAGCTAGCTCTTCCCTGCCCGCCACCTACCTTTTGCCCCCTACTGCCCCCAAATTCCCGATTTTGGGACTAATTGTCTCCGGCGGCCACACCCAGTTGATGCTCTACAAAAACCATAAGGATTATGAAATGCTAGGTCAGACCAGAGACGACGCCGTAGGTGAAGCCTACGATAAAGTAGCCAAGATATTGGGGCTCCCCTACCCCGGAGGACCATCGGTAGATAGGGCCGCGGCGGACGGCGACCCCTTGGTCGTCAAATTACCGCAGGCTAAATTGGATAACCCCTACGAATTCAGCTTCTCCGGTCTAAAAACAGCTGTTTTACGAGCTGCTCAAGCGATGGCCGGCCAGGACTATACTTTCCCCTCATACGAATTGCCCCACGCCTTGACCGATAAGCAAAAGGCCGATATCGCCGCCAGTTTTCAAAAAACGGCAGTTAAGGCTCTGGTGGACGCGACGGCGGCGGCTGAAGCCGAGTTTAAGCCAAAAACTGTCCTTTTAGCCGGTGGCGTGGCCGCCAATCGGCTATTGCGCGAGGAGTTAGCTAAGCGCCTAAAAGCCCCCTTGCTCTATCCGGACATAAAGCTCTGCACCGATAACGCCGCCATGATTGCCGCCACCGCCTTCTGGCTTAAACCAAAGCAAGATAACCCCTATAAACTGGCAGTTATCCCCAACCTTTAAACAACGATCACGGACCGCTATTGCCTGCTCTGCGCTTACTTGTTATGCTAAATCTGAAAACAAACAGGTGCGAACTCAACCAATCAGGCATTGTTCACAGGCTTTTAGCGTTGTCGCCAACAATAAAGGCTTTGTTGGGGAGTGCCTGATTTTTTTCATGTGAAACAATGACCTCGTACTACCTCTGTTACTTCTGCTATACTGAAGACTGATTTATGAATTTGCCAAGCGTATACGAACCAGGTAAATACGAGGCCGACATCTACAGGCAGTGGGAGAAGAGCAGGGTCTTTGAAGCCAATCCGCACAGCTCTAAGCCGCACTTCTCTATCAGTATGCCACCGCCTAACGAGACAGGCACGCTGCATGTGGGGCACGCCTTATTCTTGACGCTGCAGGATATTTTAGCCCGCCACGCCCGCCAGACCGGCCATGATGTTCTGTGGCTGCCTGGCACAGACCACGCCGCGCTAGCCACTAACGCCTTAGTCGAGAAGCAACTGACAGGGCAGGGAACAGATAAGCATCAGCTCGGCCGCGAAGCCTTTATCACCACCATCAAAGAATTCGTCGGCACCAGCCGCAATACTATAAATTCCCAGATACGGGCGATGGGCGCCAGCTGCGACTGGAGCCGCGTACGCTACACCTTAGATGATGCCCTGAACCGCTGCGTCAACGAAGTGTTTGTCAAAATGTACAACGACGGCCTGATATACCGGGGGCATCGCATCGTCAACTGGGATCCGAATTTAGAAACTACCGTGTCCGACGACGAAGTCGAGCATAAAGACCAAAGTGGGACATTTTACACCTTAAAATACGGTCCGTTTGAAATCGGGACAGCCCGTCCGGAGACTAAATTCGGTGATAAATACGTAGTTATGCATCCTGATGACAAGCGCTACGCTCAGTATCAGCACGGCCAGACATTCGAGGCGGAATGGCTGAATGGCAAGGTGACCGCCACGGTTATCAAAGATGAAGCCGTAGATCCCAAATTCGGCACCGGCGTAATGACTATAACTCCCTGGCACGACCACACCGATTTTGAAATCGCCGAGCGCCACGGGCTGGAAAAAGAGCCGATCATCGATTTGAACGGCAAGCTGCTGGCTATCGCCGGTGATTTCGCCGGTATGACCATAGATACAGCCAGGCCCAAAATCGTGGATAAGCTCCAGCAAAGGGGCTTGCTCATCAAAGAGGACAAGAATTATCGCCACAGTGTGGCCACCAATAGCCGCGGCGGCGGTATTATTGAGCCCCAAGTGATGCTGCAATGGTTCGTCGATGTAAACCGTCCGGCAGTGCAGTGGAAAGGACAATTAAGAAGTCTGAGGCAAGTCATGCGGGCCGTCGTGGAAGACGGCGACATCAAAATAACTCCTAGGCGCTTTGAAAAGGTTTATTACCACTGGATAGATAATCTGCGCGACTGGTGTATTTCCAGACAGATTTGGTGGGGGCACCAGATTCCCGTTTGGTACAAGACAGTCGAAAGTCGAAAGTCGAAAGTCGAAAGTCAGGAGATTTATGTGGGCGTGCAGCCACCGGAAGGGGACGGTTGGCGCCGCGACGCGGACACCTTGGACACGTGGTTTTCTAGCGCCCTTTGGACCTGGAGCACTTTGATAAATCCAGATATAGCCACGGACTTTTCACTGTCGCTGGAGCAGTTGCTGGAGCGCAGCCCGGACTTTAAAGCCTATCATCCTACCTCTGTTATGGAGACCGGTTGGGATATTTTATTCTTCTGGGTGGCCCGAATGATATTGGCGACCACTTATGCCACGGGTCAAGTGCCCTTTAAAACGGTTTATCTGCACGGCTTGGTGCGTACCGAATCGGGCAGGAAAATGAGCAAGAGCGATCCGGAGACTATCATCGACCCATTGGAGGTCATCCCGCAGTATGGCACCGACGCCTTGCGGCTGGCGTTGATCAGCGGGGTTGGCGCCGGCAATGACCAGCGCCTAGGCCGTAGCAAGATCGTCGATAACCGGAATTTTTGTAACAAATTGTGGAACATCGCCCGCTACGTTGAGACGGCAGGGCACCCCTCGATGAAACTCGGGGTAAAGGGGGCAGGGGAACCGAAGAGCCTGGCGGACCACTGGATACTTAACAAGTTAAGTATTTTAACAGAGGTGATAAGTAAGGATTTGGCTAATTTTAGATTCGGCGAAGCTTATCAGAACCTATATCATTTCATCTGGGATGACTTAGCGGACTGGTATATCGAGGCCAGCAAATCCGAGCCGAACCCGGCTTTGTTGCGTTATGTGCTGAGCGTCACCCTTACCGTCGCCCACCCGTTTGCACCGTTTATTACCGAGGCCGTCTGGCAGCAATTGGGACTTACTGGGCTGCTGGCCGCCGAGCAGCTACCAAAAGTTATAAAGTCCGACAAAGCGCCAGCCAATAAGTTTGAGGAGATCAAGAATATTATCAGCGAAGCTCGGCGACTAGGCGCTGAGCTGGGCGTTAAAAAACCCCGCCTTTACTACCGCGCCGCGCCGTTTATTGAAGAACAGGAGGCCCTAATCAGCCGCCTGGGGCGGCTTAGCGGCGTGATAGAGGCCGAGACAGCCCGCTCGGAAGGCGTAAGACTAATAAATACCTCTTACGACTGCTGGCTTGATATCGACCGCCAGACGGCCCAGGCGTACCGTCAGAAGCTAGAGTCGGCCCAGAAGGACCAACAACAATCCATAGACAGACTCAAAGACCGGCTAGCCAATAAAAATTACCTTAGTAAGGCTCCCAAAGAGCTAATAGAGGAGACAAGTCAACAACTAGCCGATGAACAAGCTAAACTCAAAGCTATCAAACAGGAGTTGGCCGCCTTTGAAAAGGCCTTAAAAAGCTAGGACTTGTTTGACTCGCTCGATGCTAGCTTCCGGCTGGGTCTCATCGAACCATACGGTCTGCCAGCCGGCCTTTTGAGCTCCGGCCAGGTAAGCCTGCGCGTCGTCAACCAGTAGAATTTCACTCGCTTCTACGCCGGCCAGTTGTTGGGCGATTTCGTATATCTTGGCCTCCGGTTTAGCGCACCCCGCCTTAGCCGATTCCACGATCGCCGTATAGCTGGCGTCCGGCACCACTTGGCGGCGGATAAGCTCGTCCGTGTAGCCGAGCCAGTTGTTGGTTAAAAGACCGATGTGATAATTATCCGCCGCCCATCTGAGCAGGTCAGCCGAACCGGGAGTAGGTTCGATACTTTCCATGTAGTACTTTTCCCAGCTGAAATCAGGAAGACCCAGCTCACCGGCGAAAATTTTCTCTACTTCCTGGTTGGCCATGGCGCCCCGGCAAGCCGCGCCGTCGTAATGTAAAAACAACGTCTCAACGATTTCAGCCGATACGTGCGATTCTTCGGCGATCCGGGTAAAGGCTCGCTCGTAATAACGCGCCAAAGTGCCGTTAACGTCAAAAAAAGCGAAGGTTAACCCGGATTTAGAACGTTTTTTACCGGACGGGGCAGGGGAGTTGGGTCCTGAGCGCACTTCCAGCAGATCTTCCATGTTCATGCCGGTGGCCGAGGCAATGTGAGCGACAGTGAAAACAGATGGCGAGCGGATGGCGCCGCGCTCGATTTTGGCCAATGTAGAATAACTGAGACCGGCTTTTTGGCAGAGCTCCTGTTGGGTCAGGCCAGCACGTTTACGGGCTAATTGAAGCCTTTTACCTAGCGCTTTTTCATCCATGGCAACACCCACCGAAACTCAACCCCATATAGCCATATAATACCAAAAGTAGTCGACAGTCGATAGTCTTTAGTCGTCACTAAAGGGGCAACCTGGTACTAAAAGGCTAGCGACTATTGGCTAGAAGCGAAGCTTCTTGGCCATTTCGGCCAGAGCGGTGTGGTCCGCCTCGGGTGCCTGTGGCCTACGCTCAAAGAACTCCGCGGCTATATTAAAGGGGATCAAGTGGACGTGGGCGTGAGGCACTTCCTCGCCAATTACTTTCACGCCAACATATTTTGCAGACAGAATCTGCCGGATATGCAAAGCTACCCTTTTGCAGGCCGCCATTAAGGCCCCGTAATCCTGATCGTCCAAATCCCAGATGAATTCGACCTGCTTTTTTGGTATTACCAAAGTATGACCGGGCTGTGTGGGGTTGATGTCTAAAAAGGCCAAGATTTTATCATCTTCGTAAATTTTGTGGCAGGGGATTTCGCCTTTGATAATCCTGGTAAATACGCTGTCGGCCATAGCCTAATGATAGCAAATCCTAAATGAGATATAATTACCTCTGTTGCGGAGGAGTGGCCGAGTGGTTGAAGGCGCTGCTCTCGAAAAGCAGTATGCGGGAAACCGTATCGCGAGTTCGAATCTCGCCTCCTCCGCCAGGCGGTAATTAGCGGCGGGATATATTGACCAAGGCCGTTAATCCCCAGGCGATAACCGCGTAAACGACCATAGCGACAAGGGTGTAAACCTCAAATCGTGAAACTCCGTAATGATAATTGTCATAGCTAAACAACCCAAAGAACGGCGCCACGAACGGGTGAGAGCAGGTATAAATGAAGTTGGCGAACCAATTAGTAGTATTGGCACCTAGTAAGGCCAACACGAACCTAAAAGCTAGCAGTACTAAAATCACTCCGGCCACGAACCAAATCAGTCTGACCAAAAAATTCTGAGCCCTATAGTCAACGGCCACCGGCTCCGGGACATCCTGGGTAACAGTTTCACGGACCACTCTTTTAGCCATCACTCCTCCGTTAAGTTACATTGACAATATATTAACAAACTGTTAAAAGATACCTCAGTAAGATATCTAACAACCGGTCAATCGACTTTTTATATAGGATTATTACTGGTTTAATGAATAGATAAGGAGATTTGATGTTTAAGGAATTCCGGAAGTTCATTCTGCGGGGCAATGTGGTGGATCTGGCTGTAGGTATCGTAATTGGAGCCGCTTTTAACGGCGTGGTCCAGGCCTTTGTCAAAGATATTATTACGCCGATTTTACCTACCGGCCACGGCAAGGACTTTGCTAACGCCAGTTTCGCGATCGGGCAGAATCATGTGTTCCATTACGGAGACTTTGTAAACACTTTAATTTCCTTTTTAATAATCGCGGCGGCAGTTTTCTTCCTGGTAGTCCAGCCGATTAACAAATTGAATGAGCTATCTCAAAGAAGAAAAACCACCGACGAACCGGCCTCTAAAAAGTGTCCGTTCTGCTTTAGCGAAATCAATAAAAAGGCCACCCGCTGCGCTTTTTGCACCGCTAAGCTCGAAGCTGAAGAGTCTTAAAGGTTTACTAGGGTTTGGCTAGGCTGAAACCGTCTACGCCGTCGCCGGCAACTTGGCCGGCTTTGGTGTCACCGCTGAAGTAATATAGTGGCATTTTCTTGTAGGTGTACTGCTTGGCGCCGTCCGAGCGAGTGATGGTATCAACGTTGGCGGGCAGGTTGGTGGTTGTGGTTGCCGTGTAGACCGGCCAGGTGCTTAGGCACGAGCCGCTGCAGTTGCTGACTCCGGCCGTATCTTTGTCATAGGTGTAGAGGGTTTTGCCGTTAGCGTCGGCTAAGTACTTGTTACCTTTTGAATCAGTTTTAGTTGTCACCACCTGAGAGGCAGTCGTCTGAGACGGTGTAGACGGAGTTTTGGCGGTTTGTTTAGAAACTTCGGTCTGAGTATTAGCGGCGTCGCCATAAGTGCTGTCGGTATTACTTTTGCTAGTGAATACGTACCAGGCCGTAAACGCTATGATGCCAATAATGACGAGCACCAGAACCGTTTCAACGACGGCGAGACCTTTTTGGTTATATCTTTTCATTTTCCCACTCTCCTAATTAACGGGTATAGCTTAATGAATAAAGCATAATCTAAAAAGTTACAACAGGCAACAATCGAATTGGCCCGGCTGGTGTTTTACAGAGATAAATGTTACAATTACCCCTGTTGCGCGCGTGTAGCTCAGCTGGATAGAGCGTCGGCTTGCGGAGCCGAAGGTCGTAGGTTCAAATCCTGCCACGCGTACCAGCCCA
>DASTHV010000037.1:0-17839 GCA_035718045.1 Saccharimonadales bacterium (SeqCode)
GTATGGTATTGTATAATAATGCCAAGACATGAAGTAACAGCGCCGCCTCCTGACGCTCAGCCGGAAGAATTTTATACCTACCATAAAAATCGGGTAGATTTAGTTAAGGCCGTGATAGAACGATTGTTGTTGCGCGAACAGGCTCTGGCAAGACTTAGTTTTGGAGAAAAAGGGTATACCGGGAGTCAAGTCGCTACAGCCAGAACGAGTTTAAAAAACGCTCAAGATCAACTTGATGCTAATTTATGGCGCGCTCATCAGGATAAAGAAAAGCGCTTGGATGAGTATATCGCGCAAGCTCGACTTGAAGATGAAGAGCACTCAGTGATTAAATCCGAATAATGGTTTGGCTGTTGCCAATTCACCCCTGATGTGCTAGTATTTAGACCTGAATGATCACTAAGGAGAAGAAGGCCGAGGTCACCAAGGACCTTAAGGCTCACGATAAAGATACGGGAAGCCCTGCGGTGCAGGTAGGTATAATGACAGCCCGGATCGCCGAGCTGACCGATCATATGCGCGCTAACAAGCACGATTTTATGGCTCGCCGCCGCCTGTTGCAGCTGGTTGGCAAGCGCAAGCGCCTGCTAAAGTACATCGCCGATCAAAATGGTGACGAATACCTGGCCCTTATCAAGAAGCTTGGCATTAGGAGATAATTTATCATTTTACATTTACCAAATTAACAATTATTAACCATTAGCCAATTTGCAAAAATGGTAAATGGCAAATAATTTGGCAAATGAAAATTGGTAAAAGGTAAATTAATAAACTGGGCGATAAAGCACAGTCCGCTAATTGCGGGTTGAACCTTGTCGCCCAAGAAAGGCAAATTAGATGTCAGAAATAATAAATCCCTTTGGTAAAAAAATTATAAAGCTCAGTACGCAATTTTGTGGGCGCGAGCTTAGTTTAGAAGTCGGGCGGGTTGGTTTTAGGACCAGCGCCAGCGTGATTGCTCGCTACGGCGATACAGTAGTGTTGGGCACAGCAATGGTTAGCCCGGAACCGGTGACTGGCATGGATTACTTCCCGCTGAGCATAGATTACGAAGAAAAGTTTTACGCCGCCGGCAAGATTAGCGGCAGCCGGTTTATTAAGCGAGAGGGTCGGCCGAGCGATGAAGCCGTGCTGATTGGCCGGCTGATTGACCGGCCGATTCGCCCCCTGTGGCCCAAGGGTTACCGGCACGAAGTGCAAGGCGTGGCATCTGTTTTAAGCATGGATCCGGGCTTTAGGCCGGACGCCGTGGCGATGATAGCCATGAGCGCCGCCTTTATGCTGACGGGCGTGCCGTTTGAAGGTCCGGTGGCCGGCGTGCGCGTTGGCTTAAAAGACGGTAAACCGCAGGCCTTTTTGCCGCTGGAAGAGCTGGAAAACGGCGAATTAGACCTGGTAGTTGCCGGAACTAAAGACGCCATTATGATGGTGGAGGCTGGCGCTAATGAAGTATCCGAAGAAGTCATAGCTGACGCCATGGCTTATGCTCATAAAGCTCTCCAGCCGGCTATAGACCTACAGAACGAGCTGGTTGAAAAAGTAGGCGTGACGGCTCAGGAATACGAACTGACACTGCCTAGCGAGGAAGTGCAAACCGCCGTGAATAAATGGGTGGACGGCAAGCTGGGCGCGCCGCTGCGAGCGCCATATCCGGAGCGCAATGAGCTAGTAAACAGCTTGCGCTACAAGATGCGTGAGCATTTTATGAAAGAAATGGGCGAAGAGGAATTCGCTTCGATTAAATCGGTTTATGACGAAGCCTTTGACATGGCGGTGCATAAAGACGTACGCGCGGGCATCTTGGGCGACGGAGTGAGGCCAGACGGGCGTGAATTGACCGAAATCCGGCCGCTAAGCAGCCAAGTGGCGTTGTTGCCGCGGGCTCACGGCTCGAGCATCTTTACCCGCGGCGTAACGCAGGGTTTGAATATCGTGACTTTAGCGCCTTTAAGTTATGCTCAGATGATAGATACCATGGAAAAACAGGGTGAACGGCGCTACATGCATCATTACAACGCGCCGGGTTACACGGTTGGCGAAGTTCGCCGCTTAGGCAGTCCCGGCCGCCGTGAAATCGGCCACGGTTATCTGGCGGAGCGGGCCTTGTTGCCGGTTTTGCCGAGTGAAAGCGAATTCCCATACACTATCCGCTCGGTGACCGAAATCATGAGCCAGAACGGTTCGACATCTATGGCGGCGACTTGTTCGTCTTGCATGGCTTTGATGGACGCCGGCGTGCCGATTAAGGCACCGGTTAGCGGCATCGCCATGGGTCTGATAACTGACGGAAAAAAGACCGTTATTTTGACCGACATCGCCGACGCCGAAGATTTTGCCGGCGATATGGACTTTAAGGCGACAGGCACCGCCAAGGGCATCACGGCGCTACAGATGGACATGAAAGTCCACGGTTTAAGCGTGGAGACGCTTAAAGAGGCGCTGTTGCGAGCCAAAGACGGCCGAGCCGAGATTCTTAAGCACATGCTGGAAACTATCCCTGAACCTCGCAAGGACCTGAGCCCATACGCGCCGCGCGTAGAGGCTATTACCATCAATCCTGATAAGATCCGCGAGGTAATTGGCAAGGGGGGCGAGACGATTAATAAAATCATTGCCGAAACCGGCGCTGAAATCGACATTAAGGACGACGGTACTGTAATGATAGCCAGCCCCGACAAAAAGAGCATTGACGCGGCGATTCAGTTCATTAGGACACTGACAGAAGAGCCAGAGGTTGGTAAGATATATGAAAACGTGCCGGTTGTCAGCGTGTTGGACTTTGGCGCTTTTGTGCAGATCCTGCCCGGCAAAGACGGGCTGGTGCACGTCAGCGAAATCAGCGAAGAGCGCACCGAACGTCCCAGTGATAAACTGAAAGAAGGCGATAAAGTCACTGTAAAGCTGGTGGCGATAGACGACCGCGGCCGTCTACAGCTAAGCATGAAAGCCGCGGCCCGCGAACTCAAAAAGGAAGGATAAACTATGGCAAAGCGTGTAATTAGTAGGACTGAAGAGCAGATGTTGATGCAACTGTGGTGGGTGCGCGCTATTATCGCCATAGTATTTATCGCCTTGGCCTACGGATTTGCGTCGGTGGCTATCAATAGCGGTAGCACCTGGCAATATGCCGTGGCCATCGGTTTTCTGTGGTACGGGCTTAAGCAAGCCGTCCGGTCCGTGCGACTGGCCTTTTAGGAGTATGCCAAAAGCTGTTAAGCAAAAACTTCTGGAGCAGATTAAGGCAGATATTTTAGCTCAAAATATCTGCCCGGATTTGGCCCAGCAAGCCAAACAGCTGGTTTTTGGGGACGGCAATCCTGATGCCGAGATAGTATTCGTTGGCGAAGCGCCGGGCAAGAATGAAGACGAGCAAGGTCTGCCGTTCGTTGGCGCCGCTGGTAAATTCTTGGACGAGATGCTGGCCGGGATCGGATTGAAGCGCGCCGACGTGTACATTACCAATATCGTTAAATACCGGCCGCCGAACAATCGCGATCCGTATCCGGATGAAAAAACCGCCTTTTTGCCATTTCTGCGGTCCCAGCTAGAAGTAGTTAAGCCAAAGCTGGTAATACCGCTGGGCCGGCATAGCATGGGCGTGCTGCTACCGCCTGATCTGCGGATCAGCGAATGCCACGGGCAGCCTAAGCGCTATAAAGGACAGGTTTACCTGCCATTATTCCATCCGGCGGCGGCACTGTATAACGGTGGGATGCGCCAAACGCTTATAGACGATTTTGCCCGGATTCCAAAGATTCTGGCAGCCGTTGATAAATCATAAATGAAATTTAAAAAACTAATCTAAACGATCAGTGAAAGAAAGGAACTAGATGGAGAGAAATAATAAATCTAACCCCACAAATAATAAACCTAAAGCCAGCCGAGGGCAGGCAGGACAGTCGCGAAGGTCGAGCCGCGGCGCGGCTTTGCGGGCCCAAAAGCAGGCCGTGCAAGACGCTAACCGGATTGCCAACCAATATTTGGACGCGGCCTCGATGCCGGGCGAACAACCCAAGCCGCGCCGCGCCGTTGCTATAGGTGACAGCCCAAGGTTGAAAGTAATCGGTCTGGGCGGTATGGACGGTGGCGGCAGCAAGAACATGATGGTGATTGAGTACCAAAATGACGCTCTAGTAATCGACTGCGGTAACGACCTGTCTGTGGATCTGCCCGGTATTAACTACGGTATAGCCGACAGTACATACTTGGACCAGATCAAATCCAAAATAAAAGGCTTTGTAATCACTCACGGTCACTTGGATCACATTGGCGCTCTGCCGCATATATTGCCAAAATACCCCGGTGTGCCGGTTTATGGCAGCCGCTTTACTATTGGCCGAGTAGAAGAAATATTCGAGAATTTCGGCCTGCCGATGCCCGATAATTTTGAGCTTAACACCGTGGTAATGAATGAAACGACTCATGAGCGGCTTAAAGTAGGCGATTTCTATGTCGAGCTGGTGCGGGTAACGCACTCTATCCCAGGCAGCACTACGGTAGTGGTTGATACGCCAGTTGGCCGTTTGGTCAACACCGGCGATTTCCGCTTTGACCCCAACCCGCTAGACCATGAAAAAACCGATATGGAGCGGTTTAAGGAACTAGGCAAGGAAGGTGTGCTGTTACTGATGAGCGAAAGCACCACCTCAGACCGTCCTGGCCGGACTCCCAGCGAAAGCACTATCGAACAAAGCTTCATCGACATTATGGAAAACGCCCCAGGACGGATTTTTGTCGCCCTATTTTCGACTAATATGAACCGCGTACAGATGATAGTCAATGCCGCGGTGCACCACGGCCGTAAGGTTGCCATGGATGGCCGCAGCATGGTTTCCACTCTGGAAATGGCCGTAAGAAACGGCTATATGAAGATTCCCAAAGGCACCTTCGTGCCAATTGCTAACGTATCTAGCCTTAAAGACCATGAAGTGGTTGTGGTCTGTACTGGCGCCCAAGGCGAGCCTAATTCGGCCTTGCAGCGGATGAGTACCGGCGACCACCAGCACGTCTCCTTAAAAGAGCAAGACACCGTAATCCTTTCCAGCACGCCGATTCCCTATAGCGGCAACGACGCGCTAATCAGGTCAATGGTGGATGAACTACTCAAAAAAGGCGTGCATACCTTTAGGCACGAGAGCCACGAAGTAGATCACGTTGGCCCGCTGCATGTTTCCGGCCACGGCAGCCAAGAAGAATATCGCGAAATGATAGACATGCTAAAGCCCAAATTCTTCCTGCCTATATATGGCGATTACACAGCTAAGAAGTACCACATTGGTCTGGCCATAGAGGCCGGCGTGCCGCGGGCGAACACTCTGAATATCGAGAACGGCCAGGTAATTGAGCTAACCCAGAACAAGATGGAAATAACCGGCGAAGCTCCACATGGTACTGTGCTGGTGGACCAGACCGGCGCTATCGTTAATACGGTAGTCATCAAAGACCGGGTGCTGCTGAGCGAGGAGGGCCTGGTGGCCGTAGTACTGACCATCGACAAAAAGACCGGTGGTCTGCTGACCAGTCCGGATATCATCAGCCGTGGTTTCATTTACATGAAAGACAGCGAAGAGCTGATGAATGACTTTAGAAATGAGCTGCGCCGCGCCGTACAGCAACGCTATAAACGGGTTGATCTGGATCGGTTCAAGGCTGAACTGAAAGACTATGTCACTCATTTTCTATACGAACAGACGCAACGGAGCCCGATTGTCATTCCGGTAGTAAATGTGATTGGCGGCCGCAGCGAAAAAGCCAACAACGACTTGCACCAGCCGTCCAGCAAGGGCGAAGAAGAACAGCCTAAGACTCCAGAGGAGATCGCCCGCGAGCAACAGCAGAGATTTGCGCAGATGAGGCAGCGACTGCTGAACCAAGACGCTCGAGTCGACTAGCGCTCGCCTACGCCGCCTAACAGGCCGCTCACGCGCGGACGGTCAGCCGCCTGAGCCGCGCATTGCATTATCGCGTCTCCGCGGCTGACCGGACCGGCTCCGCTTGGGAAAGGTTAAGCCTGTTAGGCGACTTAGGCTCGCATGGGCCATGGCTAGCTTGAGTTGTTGGTGTGGGAATTTTTATATCGCTGACAGCTAAATTCAGAAATATTCAAAGAATGACTAAAGCAAAGATAGGATCACTATGCCAGACCCAGATGAGATAGAGGAAGAAATAAGCGAGAAAGAAAGTGAAAAATCTGAAATAGAAGAAAAGATTAGCAGTTTGCATGAAGCTAAGGAGCAGGCTGAGGCAGCTGAAGAGTCACAGGAAAGCGCCGAAGGCTAAAAACGATATACACTTGTCTAAATTCTTGACACTCGCCCGACATAGGAGTGTAATCGAACTTAATCAGTCGTGTGATACGGGTGCTCGCAGAGTGAAATAAAGACTGAGCTAAAAGGAAAGCAATATGAGTGCTGAACAAGCCTTTTTAATGGAGCTTCAGGGTAGAGAAGCAATTAGATCTCTGGCGGAGGAAAGAGCTCAAAGTGCATTTGATTCAGGTGAAGTCGATAGGCGGACAGACGCCGCTAATGATATCGTCCTCCTTATGGTGAACAGTGATGAGTTTATTGTTCGAGTACAGCCTGTAGCTGAAGACGAGTTGCCTTTTGAGTTTAAAGTACCCCGCCACGAAGCCCTGGACGCCTATAAACACCCTTACGCCTACATCCATCACATAGCTGCTTAAGTTGACAAACAAAGCATAATCGTGTTATAATTACAACACCAAGCTTATCTGTTGAGATGGGCCTGGAACAGAGTATAATAGTTAGACATGGCAAAAAAAGCAAAACGTGGCCGGCCGCCCGGCAAAAAGGTGGCTAAAAAAAGTCAAAGCAACCGCGATACCGCCGCCTTTTGGCGCTCGCTAGCTGCTGTAGCCTTGATTATCCTAGGTGTGGTTTTATTGTTTGGCTCGATTATCAACGCTCCGATTCCCCACAGTGTTTGGCATGGTTCCTGGTGGGCGCTAGGCGCCGCTACGGTAATCGCGCCGGTTGCTTTGATTTATCTAGGCTCGCTGAAATTTATTAACGAGGAACGGCGAACACCACTGCCCAACATGATTGGCACAATCGGTCTGCTGGTGTTCTTTGCCAGTTGGCTGCACACCGCCTTTTTGCATACTGGCGCAAACGGTATTACATTGGTGGGCGGCCACGGCGGACACGTCGGTCAAACAATCGGCAACGCTCTGGCTAGTGCCATGGGGCGCTTTTTAGCTTCGCTAGTATTCTTTTTGCTGACAATTTTTTCGTTTTTGTTCACCTTCGCTATCGACCCGCGCTCACTACTGAAATTATTCGATTTATTCCGTCGCGCACCCAAAGAGGGAGAAGAAGATTTAGCTCAACTTAAGGCTAAGATGAACCCGGAGTTCGAGCTGCACGAAGGAGTACCGGTAGAGCACGGCGCTGCCCAAGCGCGTATGACCAGCCTGCGTAACACCGCTCAAAAGATGACGCCGGGCGAAGAACACGCCGCCTTAACTACGGCCAGTGATCCGGACTGGCAGTTCCCGCCGCTGGATCTGCTGAGCGACAAGCAGGACAAGGCCGACGCCGGTGACGTAAAGGGCAACGCCGAGATTATTAAAGACAGTTTTGCCAATTTTAACATCGACGTCGCAGTGGAGGGCGCTAATGTCGGACCGCGGGTTACACAGTACACGCTTAAACCGCCTACAGGCGTAAAACTAACCCGTATGACGGCGCTGGAGAATAACTTAGCGCTGGACTTGGCGGCTACCAGCATCCGTATGGAGGCGCCGATTCCCGGCAAACGAGCGGTGGGCATTGAGGTGCCGAATGTAAAACCGGCTACGGTAACTATTCGCGGCCTGCTTTCCAGCAGCGAATGGCATGAACAAACCGGATCACTGAATTTCGTAATCGGCAAAGACATTACCGGCACACCAATCGTCGGTGATTTGGAGCGCATGCCCCACTTATTGATTGCCGGCCAGACGGGCTCTGGTAAATCGGTAATGATTAACACGCTGCTAACCAGCTTGCTGTATCGCAACAGCCCCTCCGACCTTAAACTGATCCTAGTCGATCCTAAGCAGGTAGAAATGGCTCCATACCGCGACATACCGCATTTGCTGGCGCCGGTCATAAATGAGCCTGAAAAATGCATCAGCGCGCTTAAATGGGCGGTGGCCGAGATGGAACGCCGCTTAAAAGCTTTTGCCGAAGAAGGTAAGCGTAACATCGGCGAATACAACAACCTCAAAAAAGAAGAGGGGATGCCCTATATCGTGATTGTGATTGACGAGTTGGCCGACCTTATGATGATGGCCGCCCGCGACGTTGAAGCCCTGGTAGTGCGGCTGGCCCAAAAAGCTCGGGCTGCCGGTATCCATCTGGTGATTGCCACCCAGCGCCCCAGCGTAGATGTTATTACCGGCCTGATTAAGGCCAACGTGCCGGCGCGCATCGCGTTTACGACGGTCAGCCAGGTAGACAGCCGCACGATTATCGATCAAGTTGGCGCCGAAAAATTGCTGGGCCGCGGGGACGCTTTGTTTTCAATCCCTGAATACACCAAGCCTAAGCGCCTGCAGGCGGCTTTGATAAACGATGGCGAGACCGCAAAGATCTGCGACTTCTTACGTGGCCAGCGCCCGCCTAATTATGATGAAGAAGTGATTAGCCAACCGGTGCAGCTGTCCGGCCGCGGCGGCATGGTAGCTAGCATCGGCCACGAAGAAGAAGACGATCCGATGCTTAAAGACGCCGTAGACGTGGTAGCTACGGCCGGCAAGGCCAGCACCAGCTTGCTGCAGCGCAAATTGCGGGTCGGTTATGGCCGGGCGTCACGCCTGATGGACATCATGGAAGAACGCGGAATAATCGCTATGAGCGACGGTAGCAACCGTCCCCGTGAAGTACTGGTAAGTGGCGCCGATGAAGTATTTGGTAGTGGCGCAGCGGCGCCGGCCGAACCTCAGCCAGTTGCCGCCACAGTCGAGGAAGCCGGCGATGCTGGCGGCGATGTCTACGATGATATGCCCGACTAACGGTCGCCCCCAGCCTTACCGGGCCAGTCGAAAAACCAGATGGTCACTCGTCACTCTTCAAAAGTGAATCTGCGCGCGCAAGCAAAGCTCGTGCTCGATTACTGCTTTTGCCTCACTCTTCGCTCCCTCTGTTTTTCTCAAATCCCGATAAGGCTGGAGGCTCGCTCCACTAATAGAGGACCCTAGTTAAGTTGGGCTTTAAGCCGCTGAGGCGAAAAGGCAAAGACATTGCTGACGGCGTAGCTAAACAGCCCTAGGCCCGCGGCGATGGTCAAGCTGGCCAGCATGTACTGCAGGCCAGCTATATTCACTAGTACAAAAAAGATGGCTTGCCCGGCGCCAAAGCCGCTGGCCCGGATTCCATACCACTTAAACAAAGCCTTTAGCCAGTAAGTTTCCCGGTCGCCAAAAGTCAGATAACGGTTCAACAAAAAACCGATCTGCATCATTACCGCGTTCTCGATAAGGTAGCCAAAGATAGGCTTTAGGCCGGCGCCTGAAACTGTCGTATATAGTATTAAAAAGCCTAAGCCGGTAGTGAATATGCCGATAGTGCTAAAACGAATCCAGCGCCAAAAATGGGCTTTAAACAAGTAGCGGGCGTAATCTCTTATATTATTTCGTATATTTTCAGGTTTGAAGTTTTCGCCTGGTGGCTGAGTATATATCTTTTTTATTAGTTTCTTAAACGTCTGAACCAAATGAACCCCCAAGTTATAGACTCTTAAGCATAACTTAAAAGGGTACTGGGTAGCAATAGATAAGGGGCCAGTAGGACCCTATTGGCCAGCGGTTGACTAACAGAGGTAAATGAGCTAAAATAACTCAGGTAATTAACTAATTCAGGTCGGAGCGATCTTTTTCGGCGTCCGGCCCGAGACCAAGGGAAGGAGTTTGGATTGAATATATATGAAATCGCGGTGCTTTATCATCCGGATCTTGAGATAGATCTGGCCAAAGCCGAAGATCGTATAAAAAAAATTATCACCGACAACGGCGGTAAAATCACTAAAACTGATAATTGGGGCAAACGTAAACTGGCTTACCCGATCGCCAAGCAAGAGTTCGCAGTCTATGTTTTTTATACGGTAGAAATGCCGGCCGAAAACGTCACTAAGGTTGAACAAACATTTAATATAACAGACGAAATCATCCGGTTCTTAATAACCCGTCCGGATCTGAAGGCGATGGCCAAGGCCGAGGCCCAGGCCGCTGAAAAGGCCAAAAAAGCCGCCGAAAGAAACGAAAAAGACACCACCCAAACCGAAGAGCAGAAGCAGTAATATAGTTGTAGGAGTAAGACGATGGCAAGAAGTTTCAATCAAGTAACATTAATGGGCAACCTAACGCGTGACCCAGAACTACGCACCACGCCAAACGGTGCTAGCGTGTGTGGCTTTAGTTTGGCGCTGAACCGTAGCTACAAAAACAGCGAAGGTAACTGGACCGAAGTTACTGACTATATCGATATCGTGGCCTGGGGGCCTTTGGGTGAACGGGTGGCTCAGTATTTGACCAAAGGCCGACCGGCGCTGGTCAGCGGCCGCCTACAGAGCCGCAGCTGGGAACAAGACGGCGTCAAGCGCAGCAAGGTAGAGGTGGTAGCTAATGACGTGACGTTTCTGGGTGGGCCTGGCGGCGGAGGCGGTGGCGCCCCAGCCAGCGACGACGACCAAATGGCTACCGCGCCAGCTCCCAAGAAATCATCTAAAAAGGACGAAGATGTCGTTATCGAGGACATTGGCGATGAGCCGATCAACCTCGACGACATCCCGTTTTAACGAGCTTTGATCATGGCGAATTACGTTGTCAGAACCTGCGCGCTTCACTCGCAGTATGTTAAATACAGCTCGCTGCAGTGCTCGGTTCTTTCTAGTACTCCGCTCACGCTAAAAGCTCTTTAGACGAAAGGATAACAATGGAAAAACCCCTTAAATCATTCGAAGAGGAGATGGCTGAATATACGGCTTTTGCCCTTGGCATTCCTATGGAGCACGCTCAGCAACTAGCCAATGAAGCTTCTTTTCCAAATCCAATTCTTGTTGAAGATGTTCAGCAACTAGATCATGAAGTAGAAGTAAAAGGAGAATAATGGTAAAGATTTTTAAACATAGAACCGACATAGCGTTTTTTGACTATAAGGACTTTAAAACCTTGCAGCGCTATGTTAATCAGTATGGGCAGATAGAGCCGCGCAAGCGCACCGGCTTGACCGAATCCAAACAGCGCCAGCTGGCCCGCGCCATCAAGCGCGCCCGCCACATAGCGCTTTTACCATTCGTATCTAACGGATAGAGCACATTGGACAAGGTAGCTCCATCGGTTTTAGTAAAGCGATTGGAAGTGGAGATTAGGCAAGTTCTACGCCGGACTGACCAGGCCAAATTGCCGCTCAAGTACCGCGAAGCATTAGCTCAACTGGGACAAAACCTGTTAGATATAAGAATATACGTGAACGCCTACGAATTTTCAGAGGACCGGCAGGAACAATTGGATAACGCCAAAACGGCTAAAAAATGGCTGACTAAGGCTCGGCAGTATATCTTAAAAGCCAGCGAAGCCGACATTTTCGGTGCCATTGAGGTAGCCCATTTGAGTGCCCGAATCGATCAGTTAATCGGAGAATTAAAATAAAATGGCCCTATCGATAACTAACTTACGTAAAGGAACTATTTTTGAACTGGACGGCGAGCCGTTTAGGGTAGTTGAGTATAGCCATAAAGTTATGGGACGGGGCGGTGCTAGTGTGAATGTCAAAATCAAAAGCTTAATTGACGGCAAGGTGTTAAATAAGACTTTCCATGGTAATGAAACCGTAGATAGCGCCGATGTGACCAACCGGCCGGCACAATATCTGTACAGTGACAATAACAAATCATACTTTATGGACCCCAACAGCTACGAGCAGTTTGAGTTGGACATCGAAGCTATGGAGGGCAAGACCGGTTATATGCGTGAAGGCGACCAAGCGACTGCCCAGTTTTTCAATGGGCGGATTATCAATATTGAACTACCCAAAAACGTGCCGCTAAAAGTTACCTACGCCGAAAACGCCGTGCGCGGCGACACCAGCTCGGCCATCACTAAAAACGCTACTTTGGAAACCGGTATAACCGTTAAGGTACCGGCCTTTATCAAACAAGGCGATGTGATTAGCGTGGACACGTCTACGGGGGCGTACCGCGAAAGGGTCAAATGATTCCAGAACATCGGATTGACAGACAGCGCTATTGGCTGGCCTATTTTTTTGATGGAATGCCGGTGGGCGCCCAATTTAAGCCCGGAGCTTTGCACCTGACTATAATCACCTGGTTCGTGGTTGATATAGATGAAAAAGACCTATTAGATTCATTTAAAAGCACTTTTAAAAACACTAAGTCGTTCGATGTGAAAACTGGCGAACTGGTCCGGTTCGGTCCCAAAAAAGACGTGCCGGTCAGACTGCTCCAATCCAGTGAAACGGTAATGAATTTACACCGGCGCGCGCTGGATTGGTTCGAACAAATCAACGCCCGCTGGGCAGTAAAAGACCCACACGCCGGGCCCGGCTACATGCCACACATCCGCCAACGGGAAGAGAACAAACTGGCTGCCGGCGAGGTAGTCCGTATAAACTCGTTAAGTATTGTCAAAGCCCGGCGACGCGAGGACGATATAAGGACCGTGGCCGAAAAAGTGGTTTTTGATGAATAAGATTAGGTTGGACCAAGCCTTGGTGCAGGCCGGGATGGCGCCATCACGGACTAAGGCGGCGGCGCTGATTATGGCCGGGCAAGTTAAGGTAGACGGCCGGCGGGCCGACAAGTCCGGTCACTTCGTAGGCCCGGACGCCCAATTGGAGATCCTGGCGCCGCCGCCCTACGTATCACGCGGCGGCGATAAGCTAGCCAGCGTGGCGGACAAACTAGGCCTGGATTTTAAAGGAAAAATCGTCCTGGATGTGGGCAGCAGCACCGGCGGCTTTACGGATTACGCCTTGCAGCGCGGCGCCGCTAAGGTGTACGCGGTTGATGTGGGCACCGGCCAGTTGGACTGGCGGCTGCGCAATGATAGCCGCGTGGTGGTCGCCGAGCGCACCGATATCCGCGACGTGCAGGAGCTGCCGGATCCGATTGATATCGTGGTGATTGATGTTTCATTCATATCCTTAAGACTGATCATGCCGGCGGTAGTTCGATTATCTTCTCCCCAGACAAAAGTCGTGGCGATGGCCAAGCCGCACTTCGAAGCCGACTACGTGACCGCCTCCAAGCATAAGGGCGTGATTAAAAATAATACCATCCGCCGCGAAATCTTAAAGAAGGTGGAAAATGATATGAGACGCTGGTTCGTAGTAATAGACAAGGCCGATTCGCAGGTTCTGGGCCGCAAAGGCAACCAGGAGCGATTTTTCCTTCTTAAACTCCTAAAGAATCCCGCGGCAAAACAGTCTGCTAAACCATAAGATTCTTGACTTTTAAGGTGTTTTGCGGTACTCTCGCGGATGACAGTTGCCAGAGTGCGAACGTAATTCTGATAACGTGAACCGCAAGGTTTGCACATCTATCGGAGCTTCACACTCAGACCTAAATCACCCACTAATTAGCGGGTAGCTCGACGGGTCAATATGGTTACTGAACAGATGAGTCATGGGGGCTCATCGTGCCTTAAGGAGCGCCATTGCGCACTAAGCGAACGCTAGGTGTAACAGCGGTCGCTGCCATAGTGGCAGTTGTGTCGCTGGGCGGCGGCCGAGCTCTGGCCGTGGTCAGCGATTCGGGCGCCGGAACACCAGTTTCGGGTCTGATGACCAAGGCTCGCGTGGTACAAGCCGCGCGACACACCAGCGAGCTAAGGGCCAAGAAGGCCCATACCAGGACAGTTCGTCTACGGCATCAGGAGACGTCTCTCCGTCGGGGGATTCGTTTCTACCGCACGGCTACATGGCGCTGGCAAGATCTGGCGCTGGTTCAACGAACGCCGAGCCGCTATGGCGAGCGGCAACTCCAAAGCGTCGGCTACCTGAACTGGATGGCCGAACTTTGGAGACACCGCGCGGCCAAGGCCAAGCACTACGTGAAGCGCCTGTTATCCAACCGTGGCTACCTGCCGGCTCCAACGGCTCGCCAGCTGGGTCACTTGCTGGCGGTCAAGCTGTACGGTTGGGGTGGCAGCCAATGGGTGTGCCTGGACACGATATGGGGCACCCGCGAGGGCGTGATGGAAAGCGGCTGGAAAGTAACGGCCGACAACCCAACATCCCAGGCCCATGGAATACCTCAGGCTAACCCCGGCAGCAAGATGTCGAGGTTCGGGGCCAATTGGCTTACGTCGGCTTGGGTCCAGATCAAGTGGGGACTCTGGTACATCAAGAACAAGTACCACACTCCATGCGGTGCCCTAGACGTTCGGCGGGCACAAGGCTCCTACTAGTCGGGTGAGGGCAGGGTGGGCGCGCGGGAGACCGCGCGCCCACCCAAGCGCTGCTCTGGCAACTGTTAAATTAAAATTCGTGAAGTCCCAAGTTATAAATATTCTTTGAGTTTGGGAATATCTTTTAAAATCGTATAGCCGCTTTTGCTATAAATCAGGCCTTTGCGTTCCAGTGCAGCGATTGTCCGGCTAGCGGTTTCGCGGCTGGCATTTATAGAACTGGCAATATCCTGATGCCGCAAAGGCACCTCTATTAAAGTACCGTTTTCTGTTTCTTTTCCGAACCGCCCAGCCATGGTTAAAAGAAACGAAATCAAACGCTCGCGGACGGTCCGGTACTCCAGGTTCAGTATCCTTTCGGAGTGGATTCGATACATCTCGGTCACCATATCCAAAATTGGCGGCAGGGCGCTGGGGTGGCTGTGCAGAAACTCCAGATAGGTTTTTTGATCGATTCGCCAAACTACTGTGCCGGCCAAAGACTGATAAATAATTTCGCGCTCCTGGCCGGTCAGAGCCCAAATTAGCGGAAAAACCTCGTGCGCTTTACGGACAATCAGCAGATTCTCTTCACCGTATTTACTGATGTTGAAGGCTTTGACCAAGCCTTCCTCTATATAAAAAACGGCGCTAGGCGCCTCACCCGGACGGATTATGTATTCGCCCTTGCGATATGTGAGCCTAGTACCGCTTTGGAAGAGGCTCACCAGCGCGGCGACTTGCCTCTTGTTTGAGAACATGAACCTATTATCCCATATCTGGGCCGGATTTAACTAATGTGACGAATATCTCATTTGCGCGGTGTTCAAAATTACTGCATAAAACTCTTTTAACGCGCAAAATATAATTACCATCTTAGGGAGGACAACTCACATGGTACACATCAGCGTTATTCAATCACAACTTACCAAGCTTGGTGTGCACCTTTCCCGTTGGTTTACACCGGAACTCAAAGAGCTCCAACAGATTCTAATGGATGATGAGAAAATAATAGCGGCCGCACCGGGCCGCTATTTTAGCGGCTTTGCGCTAATGGTTGCTACCGACCAACGTCTGCTACTTATCGATAAGCGTACTTTCTTTATGACAGTCGAAGATACCCGCTACGACATGATTTCCGAAATCGATTTTTCCAGCCGGATGTTTGACGTAACGGTACATATTTATACTTTGAATAAACAGCATAACTTTACTAGCGTGAAGTTTAAGCATCAGCTGCGCAATCTGTGCAGCTATGTGCAGCAGCGGGTTTGGGAGATGCGTCAGATGCAAGACCAATCGGGCCAGCGGGCAATGCCGGCCCCGGCCGCAGCGGCAGAGCCACAAGCCCAATCGGCTACGCCGCAGCCGGCCTCGCCGCCGCTAGCTACAACAACCGTCTCTTCAGCGCCGCAATCGTTCCATCTTCCTCACGTGTCGCATCCCGCCAAACCTCATTTGCCGCAACACATTGGCTTCGCGGCCATGAACGGTTCGCGCCGCTACACGCCAAACGTCTACACCAGCCACCTTACGGCTATGCGCAATCGCTCATATTCTGTCTTGGACTAAAGTTGTCATGCAGATATCAGACGTTAAAGCGGAACTCGACCACGTCGTCGGGTTGCATAACATAGGTTTTGCCTTCGGTGCGGACTTTGCCGGCGGCCCGGGCGGCGGTTTCACTGCCGGCGGTTATTAAATCGTGGTAATCAATGACCTGCGCAGCGATGAAACCGCGCTCAAAATCGGTGTGAATAACCCCGGCGGCCTGCGGCGCTGTGGCGCCTTTAGGAATTGTCCAGGCCCGAACTTCTTTTTGGCCGGCCGTTAAATAGCTCTGCAGCCTCAGGGCAGCGTAAGCGGCATGAATCAGCTGGTTCAGACCCGGCTCATTCTGGCCGTAACTTTCCAGCATTTCCTGCCGGTCGGCCTCGTCTAAGCCGCGCAGCTCGCTTTCTAATTTGGCGCTCAAAAATACCGACGGAGCAGGGCTGACCAGCCCAGTCAGCTCTTTTTTCAAACCTTTATCGTTCAGCTGGTCCTCGCGTAGGTTATAGACGAACAAAAAAGGCTTAGCACTTAGCAGCTGCAAGTCGCGGATAGCTTCCAGCTCTTCTGCGTTTAAGAACGAACCGGCCAGCCTTCCTTCCTCCAGTCCGGCTTTAAGGCGTTGGGTCAATTCCATTACGCCGCGCAGTTTAGGGTCGGCCTTGACTTCTTTTTCCAGCCGCGGGATACGGTTATTAACGGTTTGTAGATCGGCCAATATCAGCTCGGTGTTGATAGTTTCAATATCATGCCCGGGGTCGGCCAAGCCGGCGCGCTGAACATTATCATCTTTGAAGGCTCTAACCACCTGACAGATAGCATTAGTACTACGGATGTGGTTTAAGAATTGATTACCCAAACCTTCGCCCTGGCTGGCGCCCTCCACTAGCCCGGCGACATCTACAAAAGTCACTGTAGCCGGCACGATTTTGTCTGTCTTATAAAGTTCGGCCAGCTTGGCCAGTCGTTCATCCGGAATCGGCACGATGCCGGTATTGGGTTCAATCGTGGCGAAAGGGTAGTTAGCCGCCAGCGCGTGGGCGTCCGTTAACGCGTTAAATAAAGTGCTTTTACCCACGTTGGGCAACCCTACAATACCGATACTTAGAGAAGGCATGAGGGTAGTTTACCACCTAGGACCTAGTTGCGTTAATATAAATTTTATGTTAATATATAGAGATTACGGAGATGTGCTAAAGTTATAAGCATAAATACTGGGACAAATATTAATGTCAAGTCTTCCACGCGCCGAAGTTCAGTCGAGTTTGAACGAACCTTTTGATGATCAAAGGTCGGCTGATGTCATTGATTTGCAAGAATATGTTCAAGAGCAACGACCAGAAACAATATTAGGCAGTGTAGCTATTGGTGAACCGGCAAGTGATGGCCCAAAATCGGAGCACTTGCACTATTTAGACTGGCGACGAGTTGAGGCCGCCAGAAAAGACCCGGCCTCGTTTGCCACGTTAATGGATGAATACAATGGGCTTATTCGCCGTATAGCCGGTGCGTATTTTCTTAACGGCGGCACATCCGAAGATTTAATGCAGGAGGCGATGTTTGGATTTTATAAAGCCGTTAGAGATTATGACGGCGTACATTCACCGTTTAAAAGCTTCATGGAGCTTTGTGTGCGTCGCCAGATCATTACTACAATCAAAACGGCGAATCGGTTTAAACATGAAGCCTTGAATAATTATGTTAGTTTCAGCCATACGCCCGGGAATCATAATGACGATGGCGAAGGGCTAACACTAGGGGATGCCTTACCGGATAATGGTCGCCTGCCCGAGGATATTGTGGTGGGCAAAGAAACCCTTGAAGGATTGATAGATATACTATCTTCCGAACTAAGCTATCTAGAATACAGTGCTCTAA